>JAADHB010000032.1 GCA_013152035.1 bacterium | reverse complement strand
TCGGCAAACATTACCCAGCACATAAATTATTTTTTCAAAAATAATTTATGTGCTGGGTTCTCAAAAACTATATTCGCTTCGCTCATTAGTTTTTGGAAGTTATCCACAGTTTTGTTTTTTCTTCGCCGTTTTTTGTTGTTTTTAAAACCTAATTGTTAGATAATTAAAGTATCAATGCAATAATTATTTTTGGTCGACAATTGTTGCATCCGTCAACCGGCGGATTAAAAATAATTTTATCTAAATAAAACTATGGTAGTAAAGAAAAAAGCAAAAAAGAAGGCTGTTAAAAAAACGGCGAAGAAAACAGTGAAGAGGACCGTTAAGAAAACCGCGAAAAAGAAAGTCGTGAAGAAGGCGGCAAAGAAAAAAGTTGTGAAGAAGGCCGCGAAGAAGAAACCGGCAAAAAAGAAAGCGGTAAAGAAAACAGTCAAGAAGGTTGCCAAGAAGAAGACCGTAAAAAAGAAGAAACGATAAGGCAAACATACGGCGCAAACCCCGTTCGCTCAGGCGAACGGGGTTTGTTTTTGGGCGAAAATAGTATTATACTGTAAACTATGCTTTCTAAGATATTCGGCGACCCGAACAAGAAAACCGTTAAAAAATTATCGCCAATCGTGGCTTCCATTAATGAAATTGAGGGAGACTTCAAGGACCTTTCGGGCGCGCAATTAAAAGAAAAAACGCTGGAATTCAAAGAGCGAATCGCGAAAGGGGAACCTCTTGACGATATCTTGCCGGAAGCGTTCGCGCTCGTAAGAGAGGTCGCGAAAAGAACTCTTGAACAAAGGCATTACGATGTGCAGCTTGTCGGGGGTATTGTTTTGAACAGCGGAAAGATTGCCGAGATGAAAACCGGAGAGGGAAAAACTCTCGTGGCGACGCTGCCGGTTTTTTTGAACGCGCTTGAAGGAAAAGGGGTCCACTCGGTAACGGTTAACGATTATCTTTCAAGAAGAGACGCGGTGTGGATGGGGCAGATTTACGACGCTCTGGGCTTGACCGTCGGGTGCGTGAACCACGAGGCGAGTTATTTGTACGACCCGAAGCACACGAACGGGGAAAATGATTTGGACAAAGAGAGGGACGAGTTGGGAAGTTTCCGTGTCGTCCATGAATTTTTGCGGCCGTGCTCCCGCAAGGAAGCATACGCGGCGGACATTACTTACGGAACCAACAACGAATTCGGTTTTGATTATCTGCGCGACAATATCGCTTATGATGCCGACCAGGTGGTTCAGCGCGGACATCATTTCGCGATTGTTGACGAAATAGATTCCATCCTTATTGACGAGGCGCGAACTCCGCTGATAATTTCCGCGCCGGTGGCTGAGTCTCCGGATTTTTACATCACCTTCGCGAAGATCGCGGAGAAACTTGAGGAAGGAAAAGATTACACGATTGACGAAAAGCTGAAAGCCATCTCGCTCACCGAGGAGGGGATTGAGCGCGCGGAGGGTTTGCTCGGGGTCAAGGATATTTACACGGAGAAGGGAATAAGGTACGTGCATCATCTTGAAACGGCCGTTCGCGCCAAGGCGCTCTTTAATCGCGACAAAGATTATGTGGTGAAGAACGGCGAGGTTATTATCGTTGATGATTTTACCGGGCGGCTGATGCCGGGAAGGCGATGGTCCGAGGGCCTGCACCAAGCGGTGGAGGCGAAGGAGGGCGTTCCGATTCAGAAGGAGTCAAGAACGTTCGCCAGCGTCACTTTCCAGAATTATTTCAGGATGTACAAAAAACTGGGCGGAATGACCGGGACGGCGCTTACTTCGGCGGAGGAGTTTTACAAGGTGTACGGGCTTGAGACGGTGGCGATTCCCACTAACAGACCGCTCGCGAGAAAAGACCGCCCGGATCTTATTTTTCAGACGGAGGATGGAAAATTCAAAGCGGTCGCCAAAAAAGTGAAAGAACTGCACGAGAAGGGCCAGCCGGTTCTCGTCGGAACCGTTTCAATTGAAAAAAACGAGCGGCTCTCGGCTTTGCTTAAAAGGGAGGGGGTGCCGCACAAGCTTTTGAACGCCAAGAACCACGAGGAGGAAGGGGAGATTATCGCGCAGGCGGGCAAGAAGGGAAGGGTGACCATCGCCACGAACATGGCGGGGAGGGGGGTTGATATTGTCTTGGGCGGCAACCCGCCGGACAAGGAGGAATCGGAGGAGGTGAAAAAACTCGGCGGGCTTTTCGTGCTCGGCACGGAACGGCACGAGGCGCGGAGGATTGATAACCAACTGAGGGGGCGCGCGGGGCGGCAGGGCGACCCGGGCGAAACGCAGTTTTTTGTTTCGCTTGAAGATGATCTGATGAGGGTTTTCGGCTCCGACCGCATTAAGGCGATGATGGGCAGGTTCGGAATTCCGGAAGACCAGCCGATTGAAAACAAAATGGTTTCCAAGGCGCTTGAATCGGCGCAGGCGAAAATAGAGGGCTTTAATTTTGACTCAAGAAAACATTTGCTGGAATACGACAATGTTTTGAACCACCAGAGAAACATAATTTACAAAAGGCGGCGGGCGATTTTGTTCGGGGACGACGATTTCGTGATGGAGGCGTTGAAAAAAGTTTTCGCCGAACAGGGTTTGGACGCGGGGGAACTTGAAAAGAAAAAAGAAGAAATGGGCGACGAAGCCTTTTTCAGGGCGGAGCGGCAGCTGATGCTTCAGGCGATTGATATGCTTTGGGTGGAGCATTTGGAGATGATGGACTATATGCGCTCCTCCGTTAATCTGCGCGCCTACGGCCAACGCGATCCGCTTATTGAATACAAAAACGAAGGATTGAGAATGTTCAGGCAATTGGAGCATTCCATAAACGAAACGATCGGCAAGATGGCTTTGCAGATAGCGGGGCAGCCTCCTCAGGAAGCGCAAAAGCTCCAAGAGGCCCGGTACGCCGCAAAGATGCTCGGCGGCGAAAGCCAAGCCGCGCGCCCCGCTGAGGCAAACAAAAACACCGTCGGCCGCAACGACCCCTGCCCATGCGGAGCGAAGAAGCAGAATGGAACTCCAATAAAATACAAACACTGCCATGGGAAAAATGCTTGAGTAAAGCTAATGGCAAGCGGAGTCCGCCTCCGGAGGACGGAAGTGGAAGAAAATACAAAAAATGCCACGGGAAATAAAACGAAATTTCCTCTCGGAGGCTGGTCGGTTTTCAATTAGAACTTTTTTGTTGCGGTGGGGCGGGGGAAAGTGCTAGAATAAGGTTATAATGTCTAAGCTCGCGCTTTATCGCAAATATCGGCCGCGGAAATTTGAGGAAGTTTTGGGGCAGAATCACATCACGGATATTCTTGAGAACGCCGTTAAGCTTGATAGGATTTCTCATGCCTACCTTTTTTCCGGACCGCGGGGGACGGGAAAAACCAGCGTGGCGCGCATTTTGGCGAAGGAAGCCGGATGTTCGGTCGTTGACCTTATGGAGATTGACGCGGCCTCTTCCCGTGGCATTGACGAAATTCGCGCCCTCCGCGAAGGGGTGCGTTTTTCTCCGATGCAGGGCTCCGTGAAGGTCTACATTATTGACGAGGTTCATATGCTCACGAAGGAGGCGTTTAACGCGCTTCTAAAAACATTGGAGGAGCCCCCGAAGCACGCTATTTTTATTCTCGCCACCACCGAGCCGGAGAAAGTTCCCGGAACGATTATTTCCCGCTGCCAGAATTTTTCGTTCAAGAAAATTCCTCACAAAATTTTGGCGGAAGCCATGGTTTCCTCAGCTAAAAAAGAGGGGTTTGAAATTGATAAGGAAGCGGCGGGACTGATAGCCCTTTTCTCGGACGGCTCCTTCAGGGACGCCCTCGGGATGCTTGATCAAATTCTTTCAATAGGGGATAAAGACGCCGACAAAAAAATAAGCGGAAAGGAAGCGAGGGATTTTCTGTCCGTTCCGCCGCGCGAGATGGTGGAAAATTTTATTTTGGCGATGGTTAAAAAGGAAGCCGGAAAGGGGCTGGAGACAATCCGGGAGGCGGTTGAACGAAATTTGGACGCCAAGATTTTTCTTAAGCTGATTTTGAGGGCCGTGAGGACAATGCTTCTGCTCCGTCTCGCTCCGGATATGAAAAAAGAGCTGTCGGAAACGCTCGGAGAGGCGGAGTTTGAGTTTTTGGAGAAAAACAAAGATATTCCGGCTCCGGGCGAACTTGAAAGGGCGTTGAAGATCCTTTTGGATTCTTACGAGGAGCGCGCGAGGCCGTATTTGCCGTATCTCCCGCTGGAGCTGGCTTTGATAAAAATATGCTCCGCGAAAAAACAATGAACAAAACGATTGATTCCAAAAACAATTTCCCCGCTATCTCTTCTTCCGGATTTCCGCGAAGGGCGGCGGCTTGGCTGAGAAAGATTACCGGAACGGACAAGGAATTGAAAAGAATCAAAACGATGGACAAGATTAAGTCCGAATTTATCTCCATCGCCGCCCATCAGCTCAGGACTCCTCTGGCGAAAATAAAATGGTCGCTGAAGTCGCTGATGGGAGGAGATTACGGCGCCGTTAATCCGGAACAGGCGGAGGTTTTAAAAGAAGGATATCAGGCCAATGAAAAAATGATAAAACTGATAAACGACCTCCTTGACTTGAGCAAAATTGAGGATGTGAATTTGGGTTATTCGTTTGAAAGAAGCAAAATTGAGGATATTGCCGAGGGGGTGGTTAAAACTTTTTCCTCCACAGCAAAAGAAAAAGGAGTCAGTTTGGTTTTTAAGAAGCCGAAAACCGCCATTCCTCCGATAATGATGGACCCCCGCAAGATTTCTCTCGTTTTCAGCAACCTTATTGACAACGCCCTGAACTACACGCCGAAGGGCGGAAAAGTGGAGATCGCCTTGGAAAACAAGGGCGGCCGTGTTATAGTTTCGGTGAGGGATAACGGAATAGGAATTCCCAAGGAGGATATGAAGGGGATTTTCGCGCGGTTTTTCAGGGCGAAAAACGCCATAAGGGTGAAAACGGACGGCACCGGGTTGGGGCTTTACATCGCCAAGAATGTGGTGAAAATACACGGAGGGGATATGCGCGCCGAGTCCGAAGAGGGCAAGGGAACGGCTTTTTATTTTTCCATTCCTCTGCATCCGGAAAACGAGATAGAAAAAAACATAGAGATTTTTCTAAAGAGCATATAGAGTTGCCGGGTCGTCTAATGGCAGGACACCAGGTTTTGGTCCTGGGTATCGGGGTTCGAGTCCCTGCCCGGCAGTTATGAATTTTTTAATATGCCGCAGGTGTATTAAAAAATTTATTGTTTTGGTAGGGGACGAGAAGGGAATGCCAAGGAGGCATTCCCCGGGATTTTCCATAAGAAAATCGAGTCCCTGCCTGCGGCAGGCAGGCCTGCCCGGCAGAACGGAGCGAAGCCCGGCATCGTCTGGTGCGGGGCGACTATTCAAAAACTCGCCGTGCGGGTAAAATAAACAATATGGAAAAATACAACAAACTGGTTAGAGATAAAATCCCCGAGTTTTTGGACGGGAAAAATGTCCCTTATGAAAAGAGAATTGCTTCGGACGAGGAATACAAAATTGAACTCATAAAAAAATTAGACGAGGAAGCAAAAGAGTTTTCTGCGGAAGGAGAACCGGAAGAACTTGCGGATGTAATAGAGGTGGTTGAAGCGCTGAAAAAATTGCCTGAATACGCAGAGGTGGAAAACTTGAGACGCGAAAAATTAAAAAAGAAAGGCGGTTTTGGAGACAAGATAATCCTCAAGGGAGAAAAATAATGGAAAATTCGTAAAGCATTATTTAAAACCTTTGCTATACTTCAGAAATGAAAAAAATTATCATCATCGGCACAATACATGGCGGTTTTACTCCAAAAGAAGAATTGGAGGAGTTTTTGAGTGATATTAACCCGGATCAAGTGTTGGTGGAGCTTTCCGATGAAGAATTGAATGACCGGCCGAGAGAAAATTCCATTCGGGATGAAATGTTCGCTGCTTACGATTGGGCAACCAGGAACAAAAAGAAAGCGGACTGTTTTGACATTGAAAATAACACGCTCAAAAAGGGTGTGACCGGAAAGGAACCGGAGTTTTTGAAGTTTGAATTAAAAGTCAAAGAACTCCTTAAGGATTATTCATGGAAAGATTTAAACAAAGAAGAACCATGGGAAACGCCTGAAGTTGTGGAACTGGAAAATAAAATTACTGAAAAGTACTTTAACGCGGAAAAACAAAAAGAAAGGGAGCATGAAATGTTGGACATTGTCCGTGGAAAACTGATTGATGGCGTGAATGCAATCATCACCGGTGCCGGGCACCTGTCCTTTTTCAAAAAAGAAATCCCGGAGGCGGCATTCCCTCTCCAAGATTAAGGCGGAGCAGGCGCGCAAGACGATGAATAATAAAAAAGATTATTTTGAAAAGTTGGTCAATGAAGCGGTTTTGGCGTTGCCGGAAAAAATAAAGAAGGCGGTGGATAACGCGGCTTTTGTGGTTGAGGATGAGACGCGCCGGAAAAAAATCGGCGAAATCAGCATTAAAAGAAACGAGGTGTTAGTCGGACTGTATGAGGGTATTCCGAAAATTAAGCGAGATGACGGATACTTCGGAGTGTTGCCGGACAAAATTACCATTTTCAGGAAACCAATTGAAGGATTAAGCGGCGGGAATGAAGAAAAATTGAAAGATCTTGTCAACGAAACAGTCTGGCATGAAGTTGGACACCACTTAGGACTTGACGATGAAGAAATCAAAATCCTTGAAAGAAAAAGGCAATAAAGGGGTTGAGCTAATTTTATGAATAGCGTCTATGTTTACTTATTAATTTATGCGTCCGAATCGTAAAATACAAGAATTATACAGAGCTCATACAGAGCACATACCTCGCGACACGGAACATGTCGGAGAAGCCGAAAGCGTGCAAGATGTTTTATCTCTGATGGGCCGAGTAAAGCCAAATGTATACATGCTTGCCAAATGCTGTGTTGATGGAGAACCAACATTGCAGCTGGCCACATGGGATGTAACGAGAAGAGTCAGGTTAAACTTATTGTCCGCTGCCGAGCGCGAAAAAGTAATTAAAGAACTTGAATCAAGGGGTATAGAATACAGAAGAACAAGTTATTTGCCCCTTAATCCGGATTTTACGGAAACGACAAAATGCAAAATCCAAAAACATTTTAAGTTTGTGTATAAAATTAAACTTAAGGCAATCCAATATGCATATCGTCTACATATTAAAGTGCGGTGACGGCACCCTTTACACCGGTTCAACCGTGGATTTAACGAAACGGCTTCGGGAGCATAATGGTCTGAAAAGCGGAGCGAAATACACCCGGGGGCGGCGGCCGGTGGCGCTCGCGCATCAAGAAAAATTTAAGACGCTCGCTCTCGCCCGCGAACGGGAAGCGGAAATAAAGCGAATGAACCGAAGCGAAAAACTTAAACTTATCGCCGACCACTCGCTAAAAAGCTGAAATGGGGGTAGAATGAACATATGAAATTTGGCGGTTTTGAATCGGACCCGAATAAAGAAGAGAAAAAAAGTGTCTCCGAACTTCTTGAGGGTGGCGAAAAAGACACCCCACGCCAACTCAAAGGCAGGTACCTTCTCACGAAAATAGTTCATTTACTGCTTCCTAAAAACATACCCGACATATACAAAACCGAGGAATCCGTCGACGGAAAACAAACCGTTGACAGGGAGTGGATTTCCACCGCGCCGGAACTCGTTCGCTTATGGGAAACGCTTCGTTCCGGCGCGGACGAGGAGGATAAGCGGTCAACGGAGAAGCTGATTTCGAAAGAAATAGGCGCGGGGTCAAGGGAGTTGGACCTGGAGATGTCGCGCGTGGGTCTTGGTTTTAACATTGATGACGCCCCGACAGAAAATTACACGAAAAAAGAAAATGGGGATGTGTTATATCTTAAAACATTCAAGTCGTGGGAGGTTGACCTGCTGGATCCGAGCAAGCTTGAGATGCTGTTTGACGAGGAGGAATTGAGGGACGCCATTGAGGATCTTTCCGACCCGGAAACAAAGAAGGAATGCTTGCGGCTTCTGGAAGAGATTTTAGCTCTCGCGAAAGAGGAGGAATTGGAAATGAAAAAAACCAGAGAAGCCGAAATCGTGGAGAGCGGTCCGTATGCCACCGAGATTGAAGAAATACTGGAACCGTTTTTGAAAGAAGAGGTTCTCGCGAGATTAAACAGTTTAACGACGGAAGAAGAGGCGAGGAGCAACGAAGAAAGAGCATCTGCTATGGAAATTCTCACCTCCGTGATGAATAAACTGAACTTTTTGATAAACAAGACTGACATTGCCGACGAGAAATACGACGAACTGTACAAAAAGTACAGAGTCCTTTTTCGCGCCGTGGGGATGGTAAACCGCGGAATGGTAGACCACGACAGATAAAGGGTTGATTGTTATACCAATGCGCGCCACTCGGTGGCGCACAGTTTACGGAACGATATTTTAATAAACTTAAATCATTCAATTTCATATTATGGACAAGCCAATTACAACTTTATTTATACTTACTTCGGTTGATGGCAAGATTTCAACCGGAAGCAGTGATAAACTGGATATTGATAAAGATTTTCCGAGAATACGGGGAATTAAAGAAGGCCTGAAACAATATTATGATATTGAGCAGACGACAGATTTGCATTCTTTAAATTCAGGTAGAGTTTTGGCAAAAGTTGGAGTAAATAAACCTCAAAAACATCTCACGAAATTGCCGGTCAGTTTTCTTGTTATTGACAACAAACCGCATTTAAATAAAACGGGGGTGGCCAATTTACTTAAAAAAAGCAAAAAATTATACATCATTACGACAAACAAAAACCACCCCGCTTTTCAAGAAATAAATGCTGATAATTTGGAAATTATCAAATACAAAAACAAGATTGATTTTGTTGATTTGTTTAGAAAACTAAAACGAGATTACGGAATTGATAAAATGACTATTCAAACCGGCGGAACTCTCAACTCGATTTTTTTGAGAAATAAACTGATTGACAAAATTTCCATTGTCGTTGCCCCGGCCTTAATTGGCGGGGAAGATACACCCTCTTTGATCGACGGAAAATCTTTGTCTTCCACAAAAGAATTGTCTTTAATCAAGGTATTGAAATTAACCGGAGTGAAAAAACTGAATGATTCTTATATACATTTAAAATATGATGTAATCAATAAAACGATGATTGATTAATGTTCCGAAAAACTACTTATTCCACCTTGCTCAGCAATGCGCGCCACTCAGTGGCGCGCATCTTTAGTTTTGTGAAAAAAGTTTGCGTGAATGGGGTATTTATGTTATTGTTTCAGCAACAACAGGCGCCATGCGCGCTTTTTTATTTAGATTAAATTAACCATTATGCAGCAAAAAGGAGAAACAATAGTACGGTTTGAGGACGTGTCATTTGAATATGGCGCCGCCAACCCCATTTTGGATGAGGTTAATTTCGCCGCGCGCCGCGGGGCGAAAATCGCGCTTATGGGGCAGAACGGCGCCGGCAAAAGCACCTTATTTCAGCTCATTACGAAAAGCGCCGTCCCGGAGGACGGCAAAATTCATTTGGCGCCCAACTTGTCCATCGCGATAGCTCGGCAGGTTATTCCCCGGGAAGACATGGCTCTCACGCTACGGGAATTTTTTGAAAAATGTTTTGCCGAAAAAGTGTATGACATAGACCCGAAAATAGACAAAGTTTTGGAGGCGGTCAATCTCGCCGCGCCGAAGGACAGGCTCATTAAAGATTTTTCCGGCGGACAGCAGGCGCGGCTTCTTTTAGCTTCCGCCTTGATACAAAATCCCGACCTGCTTCTGCTTGACGAGCCGACGAACAACCTGGACAAGGACGGCATCGCCCACCTGACGAAATTTCTGGTTGATTACGAAAAAACGGTTATCGTCATTTCCCACGATTCGGACTTTTTGAACGCCTTCACGAAAGGGGTTCTGTATCTTGATATTTTCACCAAGAAAATGGAGCAATACACGGGCAATTACAAGGATGTGGTAAGGGAGATTTCCATCCGCGTGGAAAAAGAAATCAGGAAGAACGCCCAATTTGAAAAGCATATCCAAGAGAAAAAAGACAAGGCGAATTTTTTCGCGAACAAGGGAGGGAAAATGAGAATTTTGGCGAAACGAATGCGCGAGAGCGCCGCGGAGGCGGAGGAGTCAAAGGTGGATGTGCGTCGCGAGGACAAGACAATCCGAAAATTCACCATAGGCGTCAAGGAACACCATGTCGGAGAAATTTTGCGGATTGATTCCCTTTCAATAATGAGAGGCGATAAAATTATTGAATGCGAGGCGCGCGTTTCGCTGAACAAAAACAGGCATTTGCTTTTGACCGGACCGAACGGAATCGGAAAAACGACCCTGCTTGAAAATTTGGCGCGGGGCGGTTCGGACGGTGCTCCCTGTTTGCCCAAGAGCAAAGCGATTGGCTGCAAACAGCAGTACTCGGGCAGTGCGAAAATATCGGAGGGAGTGAGAGTGGGATACTACAGGCAGGATTTTTCAACACTTGATTTTAATGAAACGGTGTATAAGACACTGGAGTCCGTCATGGACAAGCCGGACGAACAGTTTATGCGCAGTGTCGCGGCGGGTTTCTTGATTGACGGAGATCTTATGCGCGCGAAGGTGGGAAATTTGTCCGAAGGGCAGAAGGGGCTTGTCGCGTTCGCTCAGCTCGCGCTCCTGCGGCCAAACCTGCTTATCCTTGACGAGCCAACCAACCACATAAATTTCCGCCATTTGCCGATAATCGCGAAGGCGTTGGACCAATACGAAGGGGCGATGGTGCTCGTGTCCCATGTTCCGGAGTTCGTAAAGAAAATCCGCATTGACGACACGCTTGACCTTGGCGGACTTGAGCCGCTCAAAAAGACGAAAGGAAAATAAGGGAGAGTAAAAACGCCACATAAAAAGAGCGGTTTCAGCCGCTCTTTTTATATTCCGCGATGGCTTGCGGGAGCTCCGCAATATTATTTTTGGAAACAATGTTAAAAATATTTTTGTCTCCTCGTTCTTGTATTCGGTAATCGGTCAGTATATCCCCAAAATAATTTACGCAAATCGCGTCCACAAGCCCCTCTTTTTCAGTGTGAGTAAGTTTGAATTTGTTTACAATAGATTCTTCAACCCCAATATGAACAGTTTCGTGAACTATGGTGCGTGAAGGAGCGCGCTTAAACTTACCGCTTGACGTTGTTTTCATAATAATATTGCCGTTTGTATAATTATACGACCCGCCCGGTCCGTAAGCGGTTAATTTGACTTCGTAAGCGGGAAAAAGAATAAAACCCCAATCTACCCATCCAGCCATTTTTTCTATGGCGTTTTTCGCTAAATTAATATTTTCGTTTATGGTATGCAGTCCGTTTTTAAAATAATTCAAATCATATATTTCCGTTTGGAATATTTGCTTTGCTTCGTCCATATCCAATGTTTTAAGTGCATCTGGATGATTTGAGATATTTATGAAAAATGGATGTTCCGGAAGTGCAATTTTATATCCATGTTCATTATAAAAAGCCATTCTTCCAAGAAGCCACATGAGATAGCCAAATTCTTCATCCACGGCTTGAGCGCGGATAATTATTTTACAATTTGATTGATTATTCATAGTAAGAACCACTCTTTTTATGTGGTGTTTTATTTCCTTGGCTTAACGCATTCCGGTTGCGGGGACGAATGTGAGCGCTATGCCGCGTTTCGCGGCGCGGCCGGTTCGGCCGATGCGGTGCACATAATCCTCAAATGTGTTCGGAAGGTCATAATTGATGACATGGCTCACATCGTCAATGTGAATACCCCTCGCCGCGACATCGGTCGCGACCAGTACGCGCGCCTCTCCTCTTTTGAATTTGGCGAGCGCCTTTTGCCTTTGGACATGGCTCTTGTTTCCGTGAATGGATTCCGCCGCCGCGCCCTTGGTTGAAAGCTGGCGGGCGAGCTGTTCAACGCTGTGCTTCATCGCGCCAAAAATAAGAACGCGTTTGGATTCCGGATTTGAAAGCAGTTTCAAGAGCGTTTCAAATTTGTTGTGGTTCTCGTAGCGGACCACATCCTGCTCAATGCTGTTCGTCACATCTTTTTTCTTCACTGATATCGTAACCGGATTGCGAAGAAAATCATTAACAATTTGTTTCGCGTCGCCTGACATCGTGGCGGAGAAAAAGAGCGTCTTCCTGTCTTTTGGAATTTCCGAAAGAATTGTTTTTATATCATGAATAAATCCCATATCAAGCATCCGATCCGCTTCGTCAAGCACAACCGTCGTTACGCTCCCGGTCGTGAAGTGCTTTCGCCTGAGAAGGTCAAGAACGCGGCCCGGGGTGCCGATGATGAATTGGTTTGAGCGGCGAAGCGCGTTAATCTGCGGGCGAATGTTCATCCCTCCAACGCATACGGAGGAGAAAATCCTAAGGCCGCTTGAAAGTTTTCGCAATTCTTCTCCTATTTGAAGAGCGAGTTCTCGCGTGGGCGCGAGAATAAGAGTCTGTTCTTTTGGGTTTTTGAGGTTGTTTTCAATAAGGGGAATAAGAAACGCGGCGGTTTTTCCCGTTCCCGTTTCCGCGAGCCCGATAACATCCCGCCCCGCGAGTATTTCGGGAATGATTTGGTCCTGAATGGGCGTTGGGACACTTAATCCCATTGAAGCGATGGACCGCGCGAGGCGCGCGTCCAAGCCGAAAGAACCAAAGTTGTGTTTTGGGGTGTATGTTTCTTTAACCGCGCCGGCATCAACGGGATTTGTGTTGATGAATTGAGACGGATTGAATGAGGGCATTTTTCTTGCCCCGCCCCTCGCCGGACGGCGCGAGGCTCCGTGTCCGCCGCTTCGGCGCGGACCGCCTGCTGACGAAGAATGCCCCGCCTGAGGGCGAGTGTGCCGTCCGCCGTTAAATTTGCCGCGACGCGGCGTTGAACTGGAAAACGCGTTTCGGCCGCGCGTTGAAGCGCTCCGACCGCGTCGGTTTGTTGTTGTATACATATTTGTATTTTTCTGCGTTAACGAGGCGAGTAATCGCCTCGGGGCCGCGCGGGTGATAATTCAAACATCACTATGGAAAGAGTCGTTTGCCGCTTGAGAGCCCCACACGAGTGATCAAAAGCTTACTGACAGAGTATCATACATCCCCACAGAAGTCAAATTTTTTTGCCGCCGGCCTAACTGTGATATAATTAAACGAAATGAACATAGAAAATTTGGAAGATATTTTGAAGAATGAGCCGAGGTATCGCCTTAAGCAGATTAAGGAGGCGGTTTTTCGCGACTTGATTGATGATTGGTCCAAGGCGTCCAATTTGCCTTTGGCGTTGAGAGAAAAACTGAGCAAAGAATGTCCGCTTGAGATTAAAGGGGAAATTTTGAAATCGGGGGACGGGCAGACAGTGAAAGCGCTCATTGAACTTGACGACCTGCCTGCCGGCAAGGCAGGCGGTTTAAAAATTGAATCCGTCCTAATGAAGCACAAAGACGGAGAGGGGACCAGAAACACCGTTTGCGTTTCTTCGCAGGTTGGGTGCCCTATGGCGTGCAAATTTTGCGCGACGGGAGAGATGGGATTTAAAAGAAACCTGACCGTGAGCGAAATTTTGGAGCAGGTTTTGTTTTTCGCCCGTGCGGGAAACAAAATATCAAACATCGTTTTTATGGGCATGGGCGAACCGTTTTTGAATTATGAAAATGTTATGGCGGCAATCTGCGTTTTGAACGGCGAGGACAGCTTAAACATCGGAGCGCGCAAAATTTCAATTTCAACTTCCGGCGTGATTGAGGGTATTGAAAAACTGGCGGAGGAGAAACTTCAATTAAATCTTGCAATTTCCTTGCACGCGCCGGACGATGAATTGCGCTCCGAGCTTATGCCGGTAAACAAAAAATATCCACTTGAAAAAGTTTTGGAAGCGGTTGACGGCTATATCAAGAAAACTTCCCGCAGAGTAATGTTTGAATACCTGCTGATTAAAGGCGTGAATGATTCGCCCAACCACGCGCGCCGACTCGCGAGAATTATGAGAAAGCCGCTCTATATGGTTAATTTAATCAAATACAATCCGGCGGGCGGGGATTTTCAACCCTCGGACGCGGACACCGTGGAAAGATTCAAGGGCATTTTGGAAAAAGAGGGGGTAGCCGTCACCCTCCGCCACCGATTCGGCGGTGAAATAAAAGCCGCCTGCGGCCAGCTGGCGGGAGGGAAGAATTTTTGACTTTGGGACAACTTTGCGGTATAGTTAAACTGTTGTTGATTCGCGCCCGTTAGGGCTTTTATTTTTAACGCGGCAGCCACTTCACTAACATTATGGAAATCAGAAACATAGCAATCATAGCCCATGTTGACCATGGAAAAACCACTCTGACTGACGCGATTATGCGCCAGACGGGGATGTTTGACACGGGAATGAGCATGGACACCGACGCGATTGAGCAGGAGCGGGGCATTACGATTTACGCCAAGAACACGGCTACGATATATAAGGGGACTAAAATAAATATCGTTGACACTCCGGGGCACGCCGATTTCGGTTCGGAAGTTGAGCGGGTTTTGCGTTCCATTGATTCCGTCTTGCTTATTGTTGACGCGCAGGAGGGTCCCATGCCGCAAACGCGTTTCGTGCTTAAAAAATCCCTTGAACTCGGACTTAAGCCGATTGTCGTAATAAACAAAATAGACAAGCCGGCGGCCGACCCGGCGAGAACGGAGGAGCAAGTGCTGGAGCTTTTTATGGATCTCGGCGCGACGGACGAGCAGATGAATTTTACCGTGATATACGCCGTCGGCAGGGACGGCGTGGCGATGAAAAATCTTGATGATGAGAAAAAGAATATTGACCCGCTCTTGGATGAAATAATCGCGAATGTTCCGGCAGCGTCGAACAACGCCGATTTGCCTCTCCGCGCCCAGCCTTTCAGTTTGGCGTACGATAATTTTTTGGGGCGCTTGGCGGTAGCGAGAATTTACGAAGGAACGGTTCGCGCCGGGCAGAGCGTGTTTATTCTGACCCCGGATGGGGAGAGGAGAAGCGGCAAAATCACCAAACTGTTCACATTCAAAGGTTTGGCGCGCGTGGAGGCGGAGGAGGCGTTCGCGGGCGACATCGTTATGATTGCCGGCCTGCCGGACATTTTTATCGGCGAAACGATATGCTCCGAAGAGGGGGCGGAACCGCTGCCGGCGATTAAAGTTGACGAGCCGACCATTACGCTTAATTTTTTGATAAACAATTCTCCGTTCGCCGGACGCGAGGGGAAATTTTTGACCTCGCGCCAAATTCGCGAACGGCTGGAAAAAGAACTTGAAGTCAATGTCGGGCTCAAGGTTGATTTTTCGCAAATGGAATCTTTTAAGGTTTACGGAAGGGGAGAGCTTCACATTGTCGTCCTGCTTGAAAATATGCGCCGCCAAGGGTACGAAATGCAGGTTTCCCAACCGCAGGTGATTATCAAAGAAACGGACGGGCAAAAAACGGAGCCGTTTGAGGAAATCACCGTTGATGTTCCGAACGAATTTCAGGGAGTGGTGATAGAAAAGCTCGGCAAGAGAAAAGTCATTATGAAAGACATGAAGCAGGAGGACAGCACCACGAGAATTATTTTTGAAGGTCCGACGCGAGGACTTTTGGGTTATCGTGGAGAATTTACCGTTGACACGAAAGGGGACGGGATTTTGACGAGCCGTTTTATCGGGTTCAGGCCGTACGCCGGAGAGATAGAGAAAAGGGCAACCGGCTCCATGGCGTCCATGGCTTCCGGAAAGGCGCTCGCTTTTTCGCTCAACAATCTGCAGAACAGGGGGACTTTGTACATCGGTCCCGGGACGGAAATTTACGAAGGAATGGTTATCGGCAACACTTCAAAGGGCGATGAAATGGTTGTGAACCCTGTTAAAGGAAAAAATCTCACCAATATGCGCGCCTCCGGCTCGGACGAGAATGTCCAGCTCGCACCTCCTCAGCCGCTCACGATAGAGTCCGGTCTGGAACTGATGTCCGGCGACGAATATCTTGAAGTGACTCCTCACAATGTGCGCCTCAGAAAGCAAATTCTCAAAGAAGGGGAGAGAACCAAAAACAGAAGGAAATAAAACCACCACTCCGAAATCCACAATGCGCGCCACCGAGTGGCGCGCATTGGTGGGCGAGTGGTTTTGGGTTTTATCCACACGGCGGTTTTTGTTTTTTGAAAAATCTGGTATTATGGGGATATGAAGATAAATCTCAAGGCGACAAATTTTGAGCTTACGCCGGCGATTAGAGAATATGTTGAGGAGAAAGTCGGTGGATTGGAAAAATTCATTCACAACCCGGACCCGAGCGTTCAGGCGTGGGTTGAGATTGGTTTGACCACAAGGCATCATCAAAAGGGCGACATTTATCGCGCCGAGATACAAATTCGTTTGCCTCGCGTTGAAAACGGAATCCGCACCGAATCGGAACAGGAGGGTCTGTACGCCGCCATTGATGACGCGAGAAACGAGATGAAAATAGAACTGCTTAAAGTGAAGGGCAAGAGGAGATCGCTTGCTTTGCGGGGCGCCAGATTGTTTAAGAGAATAGTCCCTTTCTTGGGCGAGTGAAGAAATAAAAATGGATAATTCAAGAAAGCATTGGCTTATTTTTATTGTTTATATGTTGGGCATATCCGCTGTGTTGGGCGGCTATTATTACGCCACAAAGGCGGAAGAAAATATGGAATATATTTCAGCAAAAAATACGGTTTTTTATTCAGGGAAGTCCGTCGCGACGATACGGACGAATCTCGGCTCAATTAAAATTGAGCTCTTCGGCGATTCGGCGCCGGAAACGGTTGGGAATTTCATCAAGCTCGCGGGCACGGGATTTTATAACGGAACAAAATTCCATCGCGTCATCAAGGGTTTTATGATTCAAGGAGGCGATCCGAACAGCAAAGATGACGATTGGTCAAATGACGGAACGGGAGGGCCCGGCTACGCTTTTGACGACGAGATAAACGACCACAAAGTGGTTCGCGGAGCTATCGCGATGGCGAACGCCGGCCCGAACACGAACGGCAGCCAGTTTTTTATCGTTACGGCGAAAGCCGCCCCATGGCTTGACGGGAAACACACGGTTTTCGGCAAGGTGATTGGCGGAATGGATGTCGTGGACAAAATTGAAAATCTCCCGACAAATCAAAACGACCATCCTCTTGAAGACGCCGTGATAGAGTCGGTGAAAATTATCAAGTAATTTGTATTTCGCGCGAATGTGTGGATAACTTTCGCGCGAAAATCATAAAAAGCTCTATAATGAAAGTATTATGAATATCAAATCAATTTTAACGGTGGTTGTCGCTTTGGCGATCGGGCTTGGAGCCGGTTACTATTACGGCAATACGCGCGGGGTGGCGGACGGAGTCCGGCAGGGAATTGAAGCGGGGATTGAAAAAGGAAAACAGGAGCTTTTGGCGGAACAGAAAAAAGCCGAGGAGGAGGCGTTGAAAAAAGCGAAAGAGGCGGCAAATCCTTTTTCCAAAGTGAAGGACGCCGCCAACCCGTTTAAGGATGTTTACAAAAATCCCTTTGCCCAGTAAAAACAAATCACAGCAATTATGATTGATAAAATTATATTCTTCATCGCGGTGGGGGTTCTTGTTTTTTTAGTGGCGTTCGCTTTCTTCACGCCGGCGAACGCTCAAAGCCCTTTTGACATACAATATCCCGTTCAGGAACTCGGAAATTGCGGCTCGCAGGACGAATGCAAGACTTTTTGCGACGCGCCGGCGAATCAAGAAGTTTGTTTGGATTGGGCGGCGAAAAACGGATTCATCCCGGAAAGAGAGATAAAAAGGATGAAGGATATGAAGAATTTTGAAGAGAAGGCGGTGAAAGGAGAGCCCGTTGAAGATTTTGGCCCCGGAGGATGCAAAACTCCCGCCGAGTGCGACGCCTTTTGCGAGGCGCCCGAAAACCTTGAGCCCTGTTTGCAATATGGCGTTGAACATGGCTACACGACCGCGGAGGAGGCGGACAGGATTAGAGAGCAGGCGAACAAAAAAGGTCCGGGCGGATGCGAGTCCGACAGGGAGTGCAGAACATTCTGCGACGACCCGGGCAATATTGAAGACTGTATGGCGTTTGCCGTTGAAGAAGGCAAGATAAGCAAAGAGGACGCGGATTTTATAATAGAACAAACAAAAAAATATGGCGGTCCCGGCGGACCAAGGGGGATGGAGGGTTCGCCCGGCGACGGGCGGTTTGCCGAACCGGAAGGTTCGCCCGTTGGCAGGCGGGGTCCCGAGCCGGACATTGATAAGGAAAAAGCTTTGAAATTATTGGAGTCTGGAACGGGGCCGGGCGAGTGCTCTACGGTGGAGGAATGCGGAAAATATTGCGACGACCCGAACAACATAGAAGAGTGTATGAATTTCGCGATTAAAAACGAGTTGGTTCCGGAAAAAGAGGTTGAGATGATGCAAAAAATGCTGGTTTCCGGAGGTCCCGGAGGGTGCAGAGGACCGGCGGAGTGCGACACTTTTTGCAGTCAGCCGGAAAATATGGAAGAGTGTTTTAAGTTTGCCAAGGAGAGCGGTTTTATTCCCCCGGAGGAGATTGAGGCGATGGACCGCGAAATGGATATTATGAAAAAACTTGACCGCCGGGGCGGACCGGGCGGACCCGGATCTCCTTTTGGAGGAGAGATGCCTCCCCCGGGGGATTTTCCGGGCCGCCGAGGGGATTTCCGGGGTGAAGGAGAATTCCCTCCGCCGGGCGAATTTCCCGGCAAAGGAGAGTTTCCGGATAACGGGCGAGATTTTCCAAGGGATTTCAGGAAAGGGTTCGGACAAGATGGCCCTTCAGATTACGGGAAGAGACCGGACGGTTTTTTTGAGAGAGAGGGCGGAGAAAGGGGCGGACCTGACGGTTTTCGCGATCGCGGAAACATAAACGAAGATTTTCGCGGCCGTGAAGGCGGCCGTGGGGGTGATTTTGGCCCCCGAAAAGACTTTGGGCGAGAGGGTGAAAATTTTCCTCCCGAAGGCGAAAATCGCCGCGATTTTGAGGGGCGGGATTTTGAAAAATTCGCGCCGAGCGAAGGCGGCTATAACCGTGGAGATTACAAAGGGAGAGATTTCCCCGGAGGCGCGCCGGAAAATATGCCCGAGAACATACCGAAAGATATCTTGGAAAAAATGATGAAAGAAAGAGAGGGTATGCCTCCCGAAGGAGGGATTCCTTCGGGAGGATTCGCGCCCCGAGATAACGAGTATGGAGGAGGGGAGTTTGGCGGACCCGGACGAACTTTTGACGGCAACGGCAACCCCGATGGAGGATTCGTCGGACCCGGACCGGTTTTTGACGGCGGTCCAAGCGGAGGGTTTGTTGAGCCGGGACCGGTTCCCGGAGAAGAGTTCCCGCCCGAAGGCGAACCGGCATCCGGCTGGGAAGAAAATCCCGATGGATTTTCGGAACCGACAAGCTTGAGAGGTGGGTCGTTAATCGGCGCCGTGCTGGGACCCTTTTTGGATATCTTCACCCGTTAGTTTTTTAATGTAATTTCCCGCTTCCTTGTTGCCTCTTAGAAAATCTTCAAGAGGCATTTCCTTTTTGCCTTCCGGCTTGACGCGCTTTATAACAAGCGCGCCGTTTTTCATTTCGGCGTCCGTGACAATGATTCTTTTTTCTCCCGCGAAAAAATACGCCCCAGGCCAAGGAGTGAAAGCGCGGATTTTGCGGAATATCGTTTCAGGAGAATCATTCTCGGTTATCAGACCGTCTTGTTTGGTGATTTTTTCGCAGTAGGTCGCCTTGTTGTGCTCCTGCTCTTTTGGCTTAATTTTGCCGGCAATCCATTGCGGAATCACTTCCACTAAAAGCCGCCCTCCCATTCTCGCCAGTTTTTCTTGCAGGTTTAGAAATTTGAAATTAGAAATTGGAAATTCCAATTGTCGTTGCGCGACAATTGGTCCGTGGTCCATTTCTTCATCCACAACCATTATTGTCACGCCTGTTTCGTTCTCTCTTAAAATCGCCGATTGAATCGGAGAAGCTCCGCGAAGGCGGGGAAGTAGAGAGGGGTGAACATTGAGTGTCCCGTATCTCGGAATATCCAAAATCTCTTTCGGAATAATTTTTCCGTAGGCGGCGACAATAAATAGTTCGTAGTTATTAGTTTTTAGTTCGTTAGTTAGATTGGATAATTTTCGCGGCTGTTCAACCGGGATGCCGCGTTCAACTGCCCATACTTTCGCCGGCGGGGGAGTGAGAATCAGTTTCCGCCCTTTCGGTTTGTCCGGCGCGGTTATAACAATATCCGGCAAAATGCCGGCTTTTTCCAATTCATCCAAAACATACACCGCCACCTCCGGCGTCCCAAAAAACGCGATTTTTGTTTTTTTATTGTTTGTGGTTTGCATATCCTGTATCCTTATCATATACTGAAACCAGACAAATTGCACAAAAATACCACAGATTTTAAAGGAGGAATAAAAATGATGACCTTAACAGAAGCAAACGATCTAATCACCCCGGTGCTTAGATCGGAGGTTTTCAAAGCAAGCAGTGAGCTTCAAAAAAAAGCGAAAGAAATAAAAAAATTGTTTGAGGGGTTTGAACTCACCAACCCCTTCAAACTAAATCAATTTGAAATGCTGGACGAAAAAAAAGAGAAGGCTTTCAGAGAGTTTATTACTCTCTATGAGGAACTGCTGTAGGCACAGCATTAAGGGCGGACCAATCTAAACAGATTGGGTCGCCCTTAATTTTTACCTCCTTTCAAATTTCCCGCCTTGTCAATAAACAAAATCCCGTTTAGGTGGTCTGTTTCGTGTTGGAACACCCGGGCGGCCAATCCGCCGGCTTGAATCTTTATTTTTTTGCCGTTTTCGTCCTGTCCGGCAAGCGCTATTTTTTCCGGCCGCTCCACTTCTCCGTAAACTCCGGGAATACTCAAACAACCCTCTTCCATAACAATTTTCTTTTTTGAGGATTTGACGATTTCCGGGTTGAAAATCGCGTAAAACTTGCTCGTTTCGCCGTCCTCCTCCGGAATTTGCGCCACAAACACCCGCGCGCCCAATCCGACTTGGTTCGCGCTCAGCCCGAGCCCCTCCGCTTTGCTCATCGTTTCCCGCATTTTCCCGATTATACCGGCAATCTCCTTTTTGTCGGCTTCGCCAAAGCAAAAATCACCCACCCTCGTCCGCAGGATTTTTTCCTCTTTTTTATTGTTGATTGTGAGTATTTTCATATCTGTTGTTTAATGTTAACATATTAATACATCCGACAATTAACGCAATATGCGACGAATTTATAAATTTTTAAAAAGTATTAAATTAGATGGAAAATTATGCATTATTATTTTGAAGTTTTAAAGAAGTACGCGGTGTTCAGCGGGCGCGCCCGAAGGGCGGAGTACTGGTATTTCACGCTGTTTAACTTTCTTGCCGCCGTCGTCCTTGGCATTGTGAGCATGGTCGTTTTTGCCATTAGTCTCGGTCATATATCAGGCATGCTAAATTGGATTTACGCCGCCGCGGCTTTTATCCCCAGTTTGGCGGTATCAGTCCGTCGGCTTCACGACACCGGACGCAGCGGGTGGTGGATGTTAATGAGTTTTGTCCCACTCATCGGTGGTATTGTTTTGCTTATCTTTTTCTTGCAAGATAGCCAGCCGGGAGAAAATAAATACGGGCCCAATCCGAAGGAAATTACGGCAGTTGAAAATTCCTGATTTTGCCGCCGGTTTTTACCCACAGCAATAAACAAAAAAACATTATGGACATAAATGAGCAAAAAACAGCAATTCTTTTAATCGAATTCCAAAACCAATGGACCCAAAAAGGCCTTTACCACCGACTAATCAAAGGGCAGTTGGAAAAGCGCGGAGTTT
Organism: bacterium; assembly: GCA_013152035.1. Classification (GTDB taxonomy): domain Bacteria; phylum Patescibacteriota; class Minisyncoccia; order UBA9983; family UBA9983; genus SZUA-82. The sequence goes on along the minus strand of JAADHB010000032.1, from coordinate 4,238 downwards.
TGGAAAACACCAAGAATCTCGTGGACAGGGCGAGGGAGCGGGGGATAAAAATAATTCACGCTCCATTGGTTATTGATTCCAAAAACAAAAGAGGATGGCTTGCTTTCCTCACATTCGGAAAGGTGTTCACCAAGGGAACTTGGAAATCGGAAATTTCCGAAGGGCTTTTTAGGGAAGGAGATTTGCTCGTAAAAGGAAGATACGCTTTTGACGCGTTTATCGGAAGCGATCTGGAAAACATTTTGCGGGAGAATGGCATTGAAATCGTTTTTGTATGCGGATTTACCACCGACCAGTGCGTGGCGAAGACAATGGACACAATGACCAAAAAAGAATTTAACGCGTATTTGGTTTCCGACTGCACTGCGACATTGAACAGCTTTTTCCAAAAAAGAACCGAAAAGAAATTCGCCGACAGGGTCGTAAACTCAAATAATTTATTGATTCAAAATGTTTAATCTAGCTAAAAAAATAAATACAGTTGGAATTGTTATAGCGGTCTTTTTAATTGCCGGAGCGATATTTTTCGCCGCCTCCTCCGATAGGGACAACAACATTACGAAAAACATTGATCAACCGAATAAAAACATGCCAAGCGATGGCGATAAAGACAAGTTAAGCAAGCCATCCACTGCGGTTGAGTTCGCGCAAATCACCAGTATGCGGCTAAATAACGGGGAACAAACATTTGAAGCGTTCCGGATATCGCGCGGGGGCATGGTTGAACGGGCGCATTGGAACAGTTCCGGCTATCTGCTCGGTTATTCAGGGCCGTTGACTATGAATGATAAAATTTTTGATAAGGCGGTGTCATCTTTAAATCGTTTGAATTCGTCTAAATCGCCCGCGAAAGGCAGCGCTTTGGGGCGGCCGGGATTTAGGCTTGACATAGTGACACAGTCGGATTCGGGTGTTAAGGCGGCATCAACAACCAAAATGCCCGATGATATCGCTATACTCCTCAATGAGCTCAGGCGTGGCGTAAAAGCAGTTCCCGCGAAAACCGGCTGGTATATTTGGACTCAGCCATATCCGCGGATTAATAAACCGGATATAGACCTTGCTGTTGACGGGCGCGACTCCGTCGTCGCTAAGGCGTTGATAGAGGCAAACAAAACAGGCAGGCTTATTATAAAAGTTGACGACAGTATTCAAAAATTTATTTCAGGTGAGCGCGCGTATCGCATGGTTTTTGAAGCAAAGCTCGGACAGAAAAATTTAATCTTCGGTGTTTTGACCGCAAAACAATAGTTTTTTTGATTCAAGATGCTTAATCTGGCGAAAAAAATTAACGAGGTTTCGGCGCTGAAAGGGCGGTTTGTTTTGAAATCCGGCAAGGTGAGCGATGTCTATTTTGACAAATACAAATTTGAATCCGACCCGGAACTTTTGAGGGAGATAGCGGAACAAATGAAAGCGCTGGTTCCGCCGGACACCGGAGTTTTGGCTGGCCTGGAAATGGGCGGGATACCGATTGTGACGATGTCAGCCAAATTACGGGAATCCCCGCCGCCTTCGTGAGAAAAGAGGCGAAAGGATACGGAACATGCAAGCGCGCCGAGGGCGCCGATCTGTCCGCCGGAAAAATCGTGCTGGTTGAGGATGTCGTCTCAACCGGAGGGGCTTTGCTGGACGCGGCGGCGGCGATAAGAGACGGCGGTTTTGAAGTCAGTTTGGCGATTTGCGTCATAGACAGGGAGACGGGAGGAGCGGGCAATTTGGAAAAAGATGGAATAAAACTTTTGAGTTTGTTTACGCAGAAAGACATAACGGGCGAATGATTTTTGTTGGCAGGCGATTTGTGGTATGATACTAATGCACATGGCGCTTAAGGCGTATACGCGACGAGTTTTAACAGTATATGAATTATCAACCATTAAACCCAAAAGGTCGCATGTTATTAAACATTAGGCGAAATTAATTTTAGCTTTTACGAATATATGGAACAATTTAAAAATGAAAAACAAGAAATTACCCCTCAAACCGTCGAAGAGGCAGTAAAGATGTTTGTCAGTGGTGATCTTGGCGAGGATGGCGCTATTAATTATCTACGTGAAAATCGTAATGAAATTACGGAATTTTGTCTTCAAACATACGAGGCTTATCAGGATGGCGACAACAGTGGAATAATTAGAATTAGTATACTGTTGGGCAAAGCGTTATAATCTGACTGTAAAGCATTTCAAAAGTCGATTTTAATTTACAGGTTTAACAAATAGAATATTATGGAAAGTTTAAAAGGAACAAAGACTGAGCAAAATTTATTAAAGTCGTTCGCGGGCGAGTCGCAGGCGAGAATGAGATATGACTACTTCGCGAAGCAGGCAAAAAAGGACGGGTTGGAGCAAATGTCGGCCATTTTCGCGGAAACCGCCTTGAATGAAAAAGAACACGCAAAGAGATTTTTCAAATTTTTGGGAGGAGGAGCGGTGGAAATTACTGCGTCATATCCTGCCGGGAAAATTGGAACCACTTTGGAGAATTTGAAAGCGGCGGCGGAAGGTGAAAAAGCGGAATGGGGCGAGATTTATCCGGAATTCGCCAAAATCGCCGAAGAGGAGGGCTTCGAGGAAATCGCCGAAGCGTTTAGGGCGATCGCTTCCGTTGAAAAAGGGCACGAGGAAAGGTATAGGAAACTGTACGAAAATCTTGAAGAAGGTAAAGTTTTCAAGAGGGGAGAGAGCTTGATTTGGAAGTGCAGAAATTGCGGCTATATCCACGAAGGACCGGAGGCGCCGGAGCAATGCCCCGCCTGCCTGCATCCGCAAGCCTACTTTGAACTTATGGCGAAAAATTACTGAAGTGGATAAGTTGCCTTGACAAAATTTATATTGGGAGAGTATACTGTCAAGCAATAACACCACATGGTCTGTACATTACCGGCCAAAGTGGGGTACCGAGAAAAAGCCCTGTTAAAGGGGCTTTTTCTTTTGTATAATTGGTATGTGGATCTGGGCCTGTAGTGTATGTAGTAACATGTGGGTGTTGGTACCCCGCAAAGCGGGTGCAAGTCCCGCCAGGTCCACATCAAAAATCACCTCTTCAAGAGGTGATTTTTGATTTTCAGAAAATCACAGCAAACTTTCCGGGTCAATATTCACTTTCCATGAGAGTGGCAGGGAGGAAAGGATGTTATATAATTCTTTTGTTTCGGCGGAGCGTGTCGGGGGCCAATCTTCGGGGCTTGTTTTAAGCAAAATATGGCGCGCGTAAAGATTTTTCGTTTTAGGTATGAACGCCGGATAGGAAAGCGGGTTCCACCGCTTCAGTTTTTCTTCAATCTCTTTTGTTTCTTCTTGAAGCGCCTCTTTGTTACTGCCTTCTTTCGTTATTTTGACAAGCAGCATGAACGGTGGGTATTGAAACTGCCTTCTTGTTTCAATTTCCTCCCGATAAAAGCCGGAGATGTTTCCCTTTGTCGCGTTGACGAAAAGGGGATGCTTGCTTCCCTCGGGCAGGCGGGTCTGAATTAAAAAAGTTTTTTTCGCCAACGATCTCAGTTTCAGGAGAATATGGAATATTTTTTCGTTTATCCGAAAATCGGGGAGAGCGAAAAGTCCGTCCACGGAAACCGCCGCCGTTATATCCGCCGGCCGGCTGATGTAGGAAAATAAAATTTCCGTTCCGACCAGAACTGAACCGGGAGTGCCGTAAAATTTTTTCGTCAATTCGTCCCCTTGTTTTTGCGTCTTGACGGTGTCACTGTCCATCCGAAAAACTTTGATTTCGGGGAACATATTGTCCAGCTCTTCCGTTATTTTTTGCGTGCCGATACCGAGAGTCTTCAGTTTCCATCCTTGGCAATAAGGGCACCGTTCCGGCGCTGATGTTTCGCTCAGGCATTTGTGGCAGATGAATTTGGCGTTTTTGCTTCCGGGGCTTTCCTTGTGCAGCACCAGCGGCGTTTCGCATTTTTCGCACAGAATCGTCCGCGCGCAATCGTTGCAGACGGTGGTGGGGCTGTGGCCGCGCCTGTTGACGAACAGTATGGCGTTTCCGTTTTTGCCGATAACGGTTTCAAGTTTCTCTTGGAGCTCTTTCCCGATAACCGAGAAGATTTTCGCCTTTTGAAAATCATCCGGTTTTTTTCCGAGATCGGAAATAATTTGTTCCGCCTCGGAAAGCGTTCTGGGAACCGATTCTTGCCCGGCCTTGAAAAAAGTTTCCGTCCTTATGACGCTGTCGCCGAAAATGAGCCGTATCTTTAGGGCGCGCGCCATTATTTCCGCCGCCTTCCG
>JAADHB010000013.1 GCA_013152035.1 bacterium | reverse complement strand
GGATTCCTTCGTACAACGAGGAGAAAAATATTTCTTTTGTGGCGAGCCAAATTGACAAAGGGCTTGTTAAATATTTTCCGAATAAAAAATGTGTTATCGTGAACGCTGACAATTTTTCATCCGACAACACCAAAAATAATTTTTTAACGACAAAAACAAAAACTCCAAAACTTTATCTGACCACCCCAAAAGGAATAAAAGGAAAAGGAAACAACCTGCGAAATCTTTTCAAGCTGATTCTCAAGCTTGACGCCAAGGCGGCGATGATAGCCGACGCCGACCTGAAGAGCATCACTCCGGAGTGGGTGAAGGCGCTCGCCGGCCCCGTTCTGGATAAAAAATTTGACTTCATCCTCCCCCTTTACGAACGCCATCCCTACGACGCCACCATCACGAACCATATTTGCTACCCGCTGGTTTACGGACTGCTGAAAACTGACGCGCGCCAGCCAATCGGGGGCGACTTCGCGTTCAATCAAAAAATCATAAAGCTGTGGCTGAGCAAAAACTGGGACAACAATGTTAAAAACTTCGGAGTGGATATTTTTATGACACTGAACGCTTTGTTCGGGGATTTCAAAACGGGTCAGGCGTTTTTGGGGCAAAAAATCCACCGCTCAAGCGGACCCAAACTGGACAGCATGTTTGACCAGGTTGTCTTGACGATGTTTAAAATAATTTGGGAAAACGAGAAGCGGTGGAGAAAGAAAATAACCGAAACTAAAAAAATTCCGGTGGCGTATCGGATAAAAAAGCAAAACAAAAGAATCCCTCCTCCCTCCGGGCTTGAAAGAATAATGAACAGGGAAAATCTCATCAACGCCGAGCAGTGGGCGGACATCCTTTACGGAGCGCTGTCCGAATACGGCGCCGGAAAATCACGGAAGAAAATAATCTCCGAGATTGAGCCGCTCTACCTTGACCGCGCCGCGAGTTTCATAAAAAGGACAAAAAGAATGAACACCGAAGAAACAAATCGCGCGATAGAAAAACAGGCCGAAATTTTTTTCAAAAAAAGAGAAAAGGTTCTATGAAACAAAAACTTCTTGCGAAAACCATAATCTGCCATTATGACGAGATAGGGCTGAAAGGAAAAAACCGGAAATTTTTTGAGGACAAGTTGCGGGACAACATCAAGCAAAAACTGGATGAAAACTTTCCGGACAGCGCCGCGCGCGTTAAAAGAATTTCCGGCAGGATAATCGTTAATCTCGCGAAACCCGCGGACGAAAACGAAATAAAAGAAGTTCTGAAAAATATCTTCGGAATCGCCTACTTCGCTTTCGCCGTCGGCTGCGAACAGGAAATGGGCGCCATCAAAAAGACGGCGCTGGAAATTTTATCCGAAAAAGAATTTGGAACTTTCAGAATTTCCGCGCAAAGATCAAAAAAAGAATTCCCGCTGACATCGCAGGAAATAAACGCGGAAGTCGGAGAATATGTTTTGGAGAATTTTGGCGAAAAGGCGGAGGGCGGCGTTCGGGTGAACTTGAAAAATCCCGACGCGAATTGCTTCATTGAAATCGTGGACAGTTTCGCTTTTTTGTATCTTGAAAAAACCAGGGGCGCCGGCGGGCTCCCCGTCGGCATAAGCGGGAAGGTCGTCGTTCTTCTTTCCGGAGGGATTGATTCGCCGGTTGCCGCCTACTACATTCTCAAGCGGGGCGCGTCCGCCGTTTTTCTACACTTTCATTCCATTCCCTTCACTTCGCGGGCGTCGCTGGAAAAAACAAAAGAGCTCGCCGGCATTCTGAGCAAATTCCAGCCCGAAACAAAACTCTTTCTCGCGCCCTTTTCGGAAATCCAAAAAGAAATAATGAAAAAGTCTCCCCCGAAACTGAGGGTTATCCTTTACCGCAGATTTATGATGAGAATCGCCGAGAGGGTCGCCGAGCGGGAAAAGGCCCTGGCGATTGTCACCGGCGAATCATTGGGGCAAGTCGCCTCGCAAACGCTGGAAAACATCAGCGCCATTGAAAAATGTTCGGAGCTTCCAATCCTGAGACCGGTCATCGGCTTTGACAAAAAGGAAATCATCGCCAAGGCGGAAGAAATCGGCACCTACGATGTTTCGGTCCTGCCGCATGAGGACTGCTGCTCCCTTTTCGTCCCCAAACGGCCGGAAACGAAAGCGAAAATCAAAGAAGTGGAAAAGGCGGAGGAAGAATTGGATATTGAAAACCTTGTCGCGGAAGCAATCAAGAACCTGGAGGCGGAATAATATTTATGACACACAAGAAACGACGGTCAAGATTGATTAAGTCCGCCGCAAATGCTACGAATAAAATAACAAAGGGGTAAACGCAAATGATTAATTTCACGGACGAAAAACAGCAGAAAAGAGTTGAAGAAATGCGGGAACGCGAAGCGGAAGAGCTTTCGCAAATTCTCGCCCAGAAATACAAATTGCCTTACCTTGATCTCTCAAGAGTCACCATAGATTTGGACGCCCTAAAACTTGTTCCGGAAGAAGACGCGAGGGAAGCAAAACTGGCGGTCTTCCAAAAATCCGGGAAGCGGCTGCAAGTCGCCATTCTCAGCCCCAACCCCGACCCGACCAAAAAAATAATAAAAGAGCTGGAGGAAAAAGGGTTCAAAACAACGCTGTATATGGTTTCGGAAACGAGCCTTGAACGGGTGTGGAAAAGATACTCGGAAGTGCCCGATTTTGTTGAAATTTCAAGAGGAATTATTGATGTTTCTCCGGAAAAACTTGAGGAGTTTATGGGCGAGGCGAAAAATCTTGACGGGTTGCGGAGTATCTTGTCCGAAGCGACAGACTCAAAAAAGAGCAGGAAAATATCCGAGGTGCTGGAAATCGTGCTTGCTGGAGCGATCGCCTCAGACGCTTCCGACATACACATTGAACCGCAAGACGGCGATGTCCGCCTGCGGCTGCGCCTTGACGGAGTATTGCACGATGTCGCGCTTTTAAATCCAAAAACCTATCCCCTACTCCTTTCCAGAATAAAACTCGTTTCCGGACTCAAGCTGAATGTCCGCGACCAGGCGCAGGACGGAAGATTTAGCATTAAATTAAAGGGGAGTGAAACCGAGGTGAGAGTTTCGGTGATACCCGAGGCGTACGGGGAATCAATCGTTATGAGAATACTTGACCCGAAAGCGATCTCCGTTCCGCTGGAAGAACTCGGGATAGAAGACCGGCTCTACTCCATACTCATCAAGGAAATAAGAAAGCCGAACGGCATGCTCCTGACGACCGGCCCCACCGGGTCCGGAAAAACGACGGCGCTCTACGCGTTCCTGAAAAAAATCCACACGCCGGAAGTTAAGATTCTCACGATTGAAGATCCGATTGAATATCATTTGAAGGGAATAATACAAACTCAGGTTGAGAAAAAGAGGGGCTACACCTTCGCCGGCGGATTGCGCGCCGCGCTGAGGCAGGACCCGGATGTCATAATGGTCGGGGAAATCCGCGACTTGGAAACAGCAAAAACCGCGATGAACGCCGCGCTCACCGGACACCTCGTGTTCTCCACCCTGCACACGAACAACGCCGCCGGAACAATCCCCCGCCTGATTGACCTTGGAGTGAACCCGAGCATCATCGCGCCGGCGATAAATGTCGCCATGGCGCAGCGGCTTGTGCGAAAATTATGCCCCGACTGCAAAGAAAAAGCCGCCCTTTCCGAGGCGGAAATGCAAAAAGTGGAGAAAATAATTTCGGAGCTTCCGGAAGATTTTCCGGAGCGGCCGAACGCCAAGGATGTTCAATTCTGGAAGGCGGGAAAGTGCGAGAAGTGCAACAACACCGGATACAAAGGAAGAATAGGAATTTTTGAAGCGATTCTGGTGAACGAAAAAATTGAAGGGTTGATTATGAACAACCCGAGCGAAACTGAAATTACTGAAGCCGCGAAAAGCCAGGGGATATTGAATATGCAGCAGGACGGAATGCTGAAAGTCATAAGAGGAATAACATCGCTGGAAGAGCTCCAAAGAGTGGTTGAGTTGTAGGCGAACCGAACGCGTTCGCGTTTGAACATTAAAAAATGGTCCACCGCATAATCCTCCAAGCAATTCTTTTAATATGGGTACCAAAAGTTTAGAATTTTTCTTAAGGATAACCCCAGTGAATCGCGCAAGCGCGCCACCAAGATGTCCTCAAAAAAATCCCGATCCGCCTAATGGCGGATTGCTTGGAGGATTATATGGCGGACTATTAATTTCAAACTAAGGATATAATAGCAAACAAAAAACAAAATGTCAACCCCTGCCAACAATGATAAATATCTGGACCAAACCCTCCGCCCCGACAACTGGGGCGACTATATCGGGCAGGAAAGCATAAAAAATAATCTGAAAATTCTGCTCGGCGCGGCGATGGAGCGGGAAGAGCCGCCGGAGCATCTTCTTTTCTACGGCCCCGCCGGTCTCGGAAAAACAACGCTCGCCCACCTTATCACGAAAGAGATTGGCGCGCAGATGAAATCAACATCCGGGCCGGCGATAGAAAGAGTGGGCGACCTCGCGTCCATTCTCACGAACCTTTCCCCGGGAGATATTCTTTTTATTGACGAGGCCCATCGCCTGAACAAAATGATTGAAGAAGTGCTTTATCCGGCGATGGAGTCCGGCGCTTTGGACATCATTATCGGCAAAGGCCCGTCCGCCAGAACCATTCAGCTGGACCTTCCGCCTTTTACGCTCATCGCCGCCACCACCAGAATCTCGCTTCTCTCCTCCCCTCTCCGTTCAAGATTTTCCGGCGGAACTTTCCGGCTTGAATTCTACACCGAAAAAGAGATACAAAGAATCGTCGCGCGCTCCGCGAAAATTCTCGGAGCGGAGCTCGCGGAGGAGGCGGCGGCGGAAATAGCCAAAAGAAGCCGTTCCACCCCGAGAACCGCGAACCACCTGCTGAAAAGGTGCCGGGATTACGCGCAGGTTCACGGCGACGGAATAATCGGCATTGATTCTGCCGCCAAAGCGCTTGAGCTTCTGGAAATTGACGAGTCCGGACTGACCGCCAACGACCGCCGAATACTTGAGATACTGATAGAAAAATTCGGCGGCGGGCCAGTGGGGCTGCAGACTTTGGCGGCGGCGGCGTCCGAAGAGGAAGCGACCATCGGCGAAGTGTGCGAACCGTATCTCCTTCAGCTCGGATTCATAGAACGCACTCCGCGCGGCCGCGTCGCCACCCCCCGCGCCTACGAACACCTCGGCAAAATGGCGCCACATCCTCAAAAACCGCTGCTTTAGGGGGGTCGCGCGGGGAATCTTTCTCACGCGCCGTCGCTTGATTCTTTATCCATAATTCATTATTCTAAACTTATGTCAGGACACTCCAAATGGTCAACAATTAAACATCAGAAGGCCGCCACGGACGCGAAGCGGAGCCAGATTTTTTCAAAGATGGCGAAAATGATAACCGTCGCGGCGCGCAAAGGAGACGACCCGGATATGAATCCGGATCTTCGCGCCGCCATTGATAAGGCGAAGGGCGTGAATATGCCGGCGGACAACATTGAAAGGGCGATAAAGAAAGGCGCCGGAAAATTGGAGGGCGCGCAGATGGAAAATGTCCGCTACGAGGCGTACGGCCCCGGAGGCGTCGCCATTATAATTGAAGCGATTACGGACAACAACAACCGCACCGTGGCGGAAATAAAGCACATCCTTTCAAAAAACAACGGCAAGTTCGCGGAGAGCGGGTCCGTCACCTGGGCGTTTGAGAATGCGCATGGAAAATGGGAAGCGAAACACAAAATTGAAATAAGCGAGGAAGACGCTGGAAAACTTGACCGGCTCCTTGAAGCGCTGGACGATAATGATGATGTTCAGAATCTATTCGTAAATAGTGAATAGATTCTGAAACACCTTAAGTATTATCAAATTTAAAAAACTGTTCAGCAAAAACGATGGATACAAAAAACATAAAAGGGTGGGAAGAAATATATAAAGAGCTTAATATTGTGCAGAAGGAAATTATGCCCTGCGTAGAAAAAATCACAGACCTCCTGCTTCAGCAGGATAAGCCGGATTTTGTATTGTTGGATAACGGTTGCGGGACGGGAAGGCACACGATGTTTGTGGCGGAAAAGTTGGCAAACCATCACAAAAAGGCGCGTTTTGAATCTCTTGATATATCCAACAAAGCAATTGAAATATTAAATAATGTCATAGAACAAGCAGGGATATCAAAAAATCAAGATATTTCAATTAACACCCTTGTTCATAATTTAGACGACAAATTGCCATACAGAGATGAGTATTTTGACGGAGTGTTGTCAACCCTGGTCGTTGAGCACGGATATATGAATCAGATTAAAAAATGGTGTCTTGATATTAAAAGAGTTTTAAAAAGGGGCGGCTTGCTTGCTTTTTCCGTACCCTCGACAGATGATCCGCGCTATCTGACCGGCGAAGAGGTGGAACCCGGAACAAGAATCAACACAAAACAAAAAGACGGTTATTTGCCACATCACTTTTTTAAGGAAAAAGAAGTGGAGGAATTGTTCAGTGGGTTTGAAATATTATACAAAGAGCTCCGCGGCCGCCCAAGCGTAACCGCCGATGTAACCGCAAAACACTTAGAATACGTTTTTAAAAAAAGGTAAAGCAAATCTTTGTTTCTAGTGTTATAATTTTGTTATGGTTATTCTAGGCATTGACCCCGGGTTTGACCGGATGGGGTGCGCGGTTTTGGAGAAATCGCGGGCGGGGGAAAAATTGATTTATTCAGTCTGTTTGATGTCCGACAAAAAAGCCCCGCACGCGGAGCGGCTTTTTAGCATCGGCAGGGAAATTGAAAAAATAATCAAAAAGCACAAGCCTGACATTCTCGCCATTGAGAAGCTGTTTTTCACAAAAAACCAGAAAACGGCGATGATGGTGTCCGAAGCGCGCGGGATGGTTTTGTTTCTCGCCGCCGCCAAAAAACTTGAAATCAAGGAATACACCCCTCTTGAGATAAAAATCGCCCTGACCGGCTACGGAAAGGCGGAAAAAAGGCAGGTGCAGGAAATGGTGAAAGCGGTGCTGAAAATGCCCGTTATTCCTAAATCAGACGACGAGGTTGACGCCATCGCGTGCGCCCTGACCTGCTCCGCCCAGTGCCGTCTTTAGCCGCCAAAAAAGATATCCACACCCCAAAATAAAACGCTTTACAAAGAAATCTCTTTTTGATAAAAATATAAGGTGCCAAAAATGAGGCGCGGGGTCGTAACCTTATATCAAAAACTAATTTATCATTTATGGAAGAATTATTAAATAATCCCCTGTTGGATTACGACGACGATTTCGCCGGAGGCGAGGACGAAAACATCGCCATGATGGACGACCTTGATTCGGAGAACGGGATCGGAATCGCGGACGATGAAGAGGAGGATGAAACGCCGGATATGGGAATGGACGAAGACGAATACTAAAAGCGTCAAAAAAACCGCCGCGTTAAACGCGGCGGTTTTTTGTTTTTAAATTTTCACCTTAACGAATCTTCTCTTCCCGACCTTGACGACGGTCGGCCGTTCAATGGCGAAATGAATATCAACAATCGGCTCCCCGTCCGCGTCCACCGCTCCAGCCTTGACCAGCCGGCGGAACTCACTCTTGGACGCGACAATTTTGTTCTCAATAAGAATGTCCCCGAGCGCGTCGCCTTTCTCGGCGGCAATTTCCGGAATATCATCCGGTATTTCTTTCTTTTGAAAAAGCTTTATGAAATTTTCTTTCGCGGAGGTCGCCTCTTCTTTTCCGTGGTACATCGCCGTAATCCTCTCCGCCATCTCAATTTTTATGTTTCTCGGATTTTCTCCACGCTCAAGCCTTTTTCCGATTTCCACCAGCTCTTCCCCGGAATAATCCGCAGCCAACTCCGCCCACTCCATAATGATTTTGTCCGGAATGGACATCACCTTACCGAACATATCGTTCGGAGCGTCAGTCACGCCGATGTAGTTTCCCAGCGACTTTGACATTTTTCGCTCTCCGTCCAGCCCCGTGAGAATGGGCATCATGATTACATCCTGCTCCGCCATCCCCATCTTTCGCTGAAGCGTCCTGCCCGCGAGCATATTGAATTTCTGGTCCGTTCCGCCTATTTCAACATCCGCCCTTATTTTAACTGAGTCGTACGCCTGCATCAGCGGATACAAAACCTCCTTCATTGTAATTTCCACTCCCGCCTTGATGCGCCTTTCAAAGTCGTCCCTCTCCAAAACTCTCTGCACGGTGAATTTCCCGGCAATCTCCAAAACTTCCGCCCACCCCTCTTTCAAAAACCATTCGCTGTTATAATGGATTTCCGTTTTTTCAATGTCAATAATTTTCCCCGCCTGTTCAAAATAAGTCTTGGCGTTTTTTTTAATTTCCTCTTCGGACAACATCGGCCTTGTCGCCGACTTGCCCGAAGGGTCTCCCACTCTGGCGGTAAAATCTCCAATAATGAAAACGACTTGGTGCCCGAGATCTTGAAATTCCCTCAGCTTTCTCAAAATAACCGCGTGCCCCAAATGCAAATCCGGGGCTGTCGGATCGGCTCCGTTTTTTATTCTTAATTTATCGCCCTTTTTAATCCTTTCTTCAAGGTGTTTCTTCTCAATCACCTCCGCGGTCCCGCGGGCCAAAAGCCGCTCTATTTTTTCTTCATTGTCCATATTCGGCATAATAGCACTTTTTGCCTTTTTTTAAAAACAGGGCGGGGGCTAGATTTGGTTATTTTTCAAATACTCTTTTATTCGCTCGCGGTCCTCGTTTTCTTTGTCGCCCTTAAAATACAACTCAATAAACTCAATCCGTTGCTCCCGCTCAAAATAAGAATAAATAACGCGCAGTAAATGATTATTCCGCAACGCGCGGCAAGCCAGATGCGCTTTTACGATTTTCAAATCTTTCGCGGAATGAATAATTATGAAATTCTTGCCGACGCCCGTCGGATAAATAGCGAGTATTTTTTAAACCTCTCAAGATCGCCGTCCAATGTTTTGTATTTTTTGAAAAGTTTTTTAGATTCTTTTTTAAATTGATCAGTTTCGTTAAAGCGCGTCATAATTTCTCACGGAAGTTTCTTCGGGCCGATAGAAAACATGCTCATATTCCAGCGCCTCCCTCTCTTTAGCGACCTTCCATGGGGTGTCAATATGCGAAAGCGCGGAAATTTGCGTCGCGGTCAAATCGCCAAGCCGATCAATCTCCCAATCTATATGGGCGAGTTCCCGCGCGGAAAGCGCGGAAAGATCAATCGGCTCTTCCGGATTAACCAGATATTTCGTCTGCTCGTGCTTATAAAACTTGCTTTTTATTTTTTCAACCTTGCCGGCGCGGTCAAGATCGCCAATTATCTTGGCGAACGCCACGGGCGTCGGACCGTAATGGTTTTTGATATATTTCGCTCCAATGAGTTGTTCCTCAAATTTTTCGTAATAATCAAAATCAATAAAATACAAGAGTTTGTACAATACCGTCTGCCCAATATTCGGCTTTCCGCCTATTTTAGCGAGTATATATAAGAGCACCTGCTTAAATTTTTCAGCTTTTTCCTGCGGCACATTGATTCGTATTTCCGATTTTTCCGCGGTTGTTTTATTTTTTTTACTTCCACTCTTTCCAATTGAAACGGAAAAACTCGCGTTCCTGCCGGCAAGGAAATCCTCCAGCGACATATCAAAAATCGCCGCAAGTTTTTTTGCTTCGGATATGGTAAGTTCCCGCTCGCCGCGCTCAATTTGCGTATAGGTGGGACGGGACATATCAAGTTCCGACGCCAAATATCCCTGCGTCATGTTTCGCTTGATACGCTGTTTTTTGATAAAATCCGCAAGCATAATTACACCTCCATCCTAAGCGATGTAGAAATTCTTGTCAAGGGCAATGTAAAGAAAGTTATACACACCTTTTTACCATTTCCGTTGCTGATTTTATTGGATCAAACACCATAAATTTATTTCAAATCAAAGACCCCGAAATCCTTCAGTAAACTAATTGCCGCTACCAGCAAAGCAAGTCCTCCAATTATTGCCGCTACCCAAGTTGCCGTGCGAATAGAATTAGTAAGTTTTTCGGAAGAGTCTGATGCTTTTTTAATTGTCTCGTTTAGTTCGTTAATCGGCTTGGAAGGACTTCCCGGGATGTGCTTTTCGTGATGAAACCACACCATTTTCCACAAAAATTTATCAACCTTTTTCTCATATGATATCTTTGGCCATTCTTCATGTAATTTTTTTATTTCATCATCTTCTCTATTATATAGTGTTAACATAAAATTTTATTTCCCAGACTTTCGTCTATTACATTCTTTGCATAGCATTTGGCAATTTTTTCTGTCGTTTTTCCTCTCTCATGCCAAGGAGTTATATGATCTGCTTCCATTTCTTCCAATTCAAAGTGTTTTTTGCAATGGACACAAGTACCTTTCTGTTTTTCATAAACCTTTTGCTTCATTGCGTCCAAAAATGCACGGATTGAAAGGTGTTTCTCGTTGCAAGTCAGTATGTAAAGATAAACGCCTTTTTGTTTGTAATATCATTATTGATAATTATTTTCCTCTTTCTTGGTCAATCTGATTTTGAATCCATGCGTCACCAGCAGCCTCAATTTCTTCCTCTGTAGTTTTATCGTCCTCTTCTAGGCGTATCCGTCGCTCGCTTAATATTTCACCATCATATGTCCAATAATCCGATCCTGCGGGCCACCACTTATTTCCTAATACTTGCGCTGCAGCCTCAGAAGACGACATCTCTTTGTCATTAAAAATTACATGTTTTTGGTCGGGAGCAACGATACATGTAATTTTTTCATCGCGTATAAACTTTAATTCTGCCCCAGCCGGAATATCTAACATTTTAAAATTGAAAGCAGACCTTCTTTTCTTCGCTTTTTCAAGTGCTATAGCGTCCTCCCTAGATTCAACGCCTACATTTCTTGAGGGTGTAACATCCCTAAGCTCTAAAAGTTTAAGGATCGCAATAATCCGTTCCGGGGCTATACTGAAAAATTCTCTCCGAGGATTAACACGGTGGTCGCCAAACGCATCGTGGAGAGCTTCTTCAGTTTTGCTTGCATCGGCTACTTGAGCAGCGTAGTAACACTCAAACGGTAAGGGCACCGCGGACGATCTGGATAGTTCTAATACGCGCTGCTCAGCAGATGTGGTGGTTTTGCCGATTTTCACATAACCGGGCATTGCTTCGTTTGTGAGTATATAAATAATTTCGTTCATAGGTTTCTTCGTATTAAATCCTCGGGCGGAGCGCCGAGCGTGTCCGCTATTTTTTCTTCATTGTCCATATTCGGCATAATAGCACTTTTCGCCGTTTTTGAAAATGGGGCGGGTGTGCTATTATCTGGGGTAAATTATGGATCAAACAGATTATCACAGAAAACAAAAGGAAAGGGCTCAAGATATTTTTAATAAAGTTGGAGATGTATTTTGCCCGTATTTTCAAAAAAATATCATATTTAACTCGGATGGATTTCACCACCTGCGTTTTTCAGCCAGAAGAGAGCGAAACAAGCATGAGCAGATACTCAAATTCACGCTTTTGCCTCTCGCGATTAAGATAATCAAAAAAACAGGAACCGTCCAGGAGTACAGGAAAATGCCGGTGGCTACGGGGAAGAAATCAAAAAGAGGAGGTTTTCAAACAATGAAGCAGGTGGAATATTGGGGTTTTATAGCCATTGTTGGAGAAAATAATTTAAAAATAAAAACTGTGTTAAAAAAAATTGGTGACGGTAATATAATTTTTTGGAGCGTTATGCCTTTTTCAAAATTAAAACGAGGTAGGGAGCAAAAACTGGCGACAGGCAAAATTGAGGATGATTAAAACAAAAATATCCTGCCAAGCAGAATATTTTTGTTGTGCTTGCCTTCAGTTTAGGAATTCCTTAACTGAACGGGGCTTTCGCCCACAAGCACATTCTTATCGTATTACCGTTTTGCAAAAGAGTCAATACATTGCCAAGATTTTGTGGATAACCACATTGAGCGCGGTTTAGCCTAAATTCGTGTCATTACTACATTCTTAGAATCGGGAATCCAAGAAAAACGCTTTGGTGTTGCAATTAATTGTTGAACTGGGGGGGCATTTTTTTGACGCGGAGGGGTTTTGTGCTACCATATTAAGCAATGACGCGCGAAAAACACTCTCGTTTGGCAAAATTTATACACGCTTCCATTCTCCTGCTTCTAATCGCCGGAATGTTCGGCGGGGGGCTGCTTTTTTTCTGGATTTCAACGCTGAAAATACCGGATTTCGGCTCTTTTGACAACATAAAAGTAATCCAGTCAACGAAAATTTACGATCGCACCGGAAATATCCTGCTCTGGGACATTCACCAGGATATTCGCCGGACGGTGGTGCCGTTTGACAAAATTTCCAGAGACCTGAAAAACGCCACGGTCGCCATTGAGGATTCAAACTTTTACAACCACAACGGCATTGATTTCAAGGCGATCACTCGCGCCTTCCTAGCAAACTTGAGAAATAAAAACTCCAGGCAGGGCGGGTCCACGATTTCCCAGCAGCTTATCAAAAACGCCTTTTTGACGAGAGAAAAAAGTTACGCCAGAAAAATAAAAGAGGCGATTTTGACGCTCAAGCTTGAAAAAAAACTGTCCAAGGAGAAAATACTTGATTTGTATCTGAACGAGATTCCGTACGGCGGGGTCAATTACGGAATTGAGGCGGCGAGCCAAAGTTTTTTCGGCAAGCACGCCAGCGGCTTGACGCTCGCGGAATCCGCCTATCTGGCGGCGCTCCCCCAGTCCCCGACGTATTATTCGCCGTACGGCAACAACCGCGAGGAGCTGGAAAACAGAAAAAATCTCGTGCTGGAGAGAATGCTGAAGCTCGGCTTCATAACAAAAGAGGAAAAAGAAGCCGCCGCGAAGGAAAAAGTGGTGTTTGTCGGCAGAGGCAACCAGTCAATCAAGGCCCCCCATTTCTCCATTTTCGTCCGCTCCTATCTTGAGAAAAAATACGGAAAGGATATGGTTGAGCGGGGGGGGTTAAAGGTGATAACCACCCTGAATTACGATTTGCAGCAAAAGGCGGAGGAAATGACGGCGAAATACGCGGAAATAAATTTTAAAAAATTCGGAGCAAAAAACGCCGCCATGATTGTCATTGACCCGAAGACAGGGCAGATTCTTTCAATGGTCGGGTCAAAAGATTATTTTAATGTCGAGGACCAGGGAAATTTCAATGTTACGCTGGCGCGCCGCCAGCCCGGCTCCGCCATCAAGCCTTTTATTTACGCCGCCGCCTTCAAAAAAGGATATACTCCGGACACTGTCGTTTTTGATTTGAAAACGGAATTCAACAGCTCCTGCAACCCAAATGGAACGCCAAAAACCGACAATCCCGAAATAAAATGCTATATGCCGCAAAACTCCGACGGAAAATATCGGGGACCGCTGACATTCAGGGACGCGCTGGCGCAGTCGCTGAATGTTCCGTCCGTGAAAGTTTTGTATTTGACCGGACTGAAAAAAGCCGGCGAGGTTATCCGAAATATGGGAATTACGACACTCGCGGACCTGCAAAGGTACGGGCTGACTTTGGTCCTCGGAGGAGGAGAGGTTTCCCTTCTTGAAATGACCGGCGCCTATTCCGCGTTCGCCAACAAGGGGATGCGGAATCCGTACACCGGAATTTTGCGGGTGGAGGACTCAAAAGGAAATGTGTTGGAAGAATTTTCCCCGCGTCCGGAAAAAGCCATTGATAAAAATGTAGCGCTGCTCGTCACCGATGTTTTGTCGGACAACAAAGCGAGAACGCCGATGTTCGGAGCGCGTTCCCCTCTGCATATTGACGGCTACGATGTGGCGGCGAAGACGGGAACGACAAACGAATTCAAAGACGCGTGGGTCGTGGGATACTCCCCCAACATCGCCGTCGGAGTGTGGGTGGGAAACAATGACAACACCCAAATGAAATACGAAACCGCCAGCTTCATCGCCGCCCCTTTTTGGAACGCCTTTATGCAAGAAGTTTTGCCGATGCTCCCGAAAGAAAAATTTGAAAAGCCGGTTCCCCAGCCGGAGCCGAAACCGTTTCTCCGCGGCGAATGGCGGGGAGGAAAGACTTATTCCATTGACAAAATCTCCGGAAAGCTGGCGACAAAATTTACGCCGCCGGAATTGATTGAAAAGAAAACGCTGACCCAACCCCATTCAATTCTGTACTGGATAAACAAGAATGACCCGCTCGGTCCGGCTCCGGAAAATCCCGAAAACGATTCTCAGTTTTCGCTGTGGGAAACGCCGGTGAGGGAGTGGGCGAAAAAACAGAACATCAAAGACAAGACGATGAATGACATTCCCCAAGAATTTGACGATGTTCATAAGCCGGAATACGCTCCAAAAATCAGCGTCAAATCGCCCACCCCGATGGCGTCCTACAACCCGAGAAGCATAATGAGCGTCCGCTTTTCAAGCAAAAGCAAATTCGGGCTGGACCAGGTTGATTTCTTTTTGAACGGCGTGTATCTCGGCTCCTCCAACAAGAAACCGTTTGGATTTTCCTTCGTCCCATCGGGCGCCCTGGCGCCGGCGACCACGACGGAATCCTACGACATAAAAATCGTCGCCTACGACAAGGTTAAAAACAAATCCGAAACGGTTGTTCCGGTCAAGTTTCAATTTTAAGTTTTAGAATTTTGGCGGACGCGGAATTATGCAAAATCAAAAACAGCGAAAAACAGGCGTGGAATTTCTTCAGTCCGAGGAATGGGCGGACTTCCAAGAGGCCGCCGGTGCGGAGGTTTTTAAGGTGGAGGCGGGCGGGCTGTCCTCTTTCGCGGTGAAGCAAAATTTTTTGGGCAAAAAAACCATTCTGTTCGTTCCCCGAGGGCCCGTCGGAGAGGCGAACGAAAAAGACCTGAAAGAGTGGCTTGATAAAATCAAAGCCCTCGGAAAAAAGGAAAACGCCGCCTTTGTCCATATTGAACCGCCATTGGCGAAAGGGAGTGAGAACGGCGAGCGGCTGAAAAAATTCGGATGCGTAAAATCCCCGAAAAAAATAAATCCGCAGGCGACCTATCTGCTGGACATCGCTCCGTCCGAAGAAGAGCTTTTCAGGAATTTGAGCAGAGGAATGAGATACAATATAAAATATTCGGAGCGGCATGGGCTGAAGCCGATATTCAGGGAGGACAAAGGCGCAATAAACGATTTTTTGGAAGTGTTCGGGGAAGCGAAAAAGAATCTGAAATTCAGGGCGTTTTCGGAAAAATATTACGAAACAATGGGAGAAAAATTGCTCGGCAATATCGCGAAAATAATTTCGCTTGAATACGAAGGCAAAATAATCTCCTCCACGATTTTCGTCTTTTACGGAGGCCGCGCGACCGCCCTCCACACATTCGCCCTGCCCGAATGCAAAAAACTGAAATGCCTTTCCTTCGCGCTGTGGAACGGAATACTGCGCGCCAAGGAGGCGGGATGCCGCGAATTTGATTTTTGGGGAAGCGAGGACCACAACGCGGGGCTTGCCGGATCGGGGCAGCTTAAAAAATTTTTCAACGCGCGCAAACACGAATACTCCGAGCCGCTTGATTGCGTAATTGATAAAAAATATTACTTGTTATGGAAAATTTACAAAAAACTGAAATCAAAATAAATATCGTTCCGTTTGAAAACGCGGAGGAATGGGATCGCCTCCTTTTCGGTATGCCTGATTTTCATTATCTCCAAACGAAAGAGTGGGGTGATTTTAAGGCGCGAAAAGGATGGAAGCCGCTGCGGTACGCCATCAAGGGCGCGGATGGCGAAACAATCGGGGCGATGCAGCTCCTCAAAAGAAAAACGGTGCTCGGGAAAAACATTCTGTACTGCCCCAAGGGTCCTTCTATCAAAAAGCCGTTCTCAGAAAGCGCGCCTTTTTGGAAAGAGTTTAAGAGGGAGCTTGAAAAAATCGCCGGCGCGAACAACGCCTTTTTGGTGAAATTGGAGCCGCAAACTTCGCCCGGCGAGTTTTTTCAAGACGGCTTTTTGAAAAAACGGTCCGTTCAAATGACCGACTGCACGATAATAAACAATCTGGACGCGAGCGAGGAAGAACTTTTCGGAAAGATAAAGAAAAACGCGCGATATGAAATCAGGGCGGCGGAAAAAAGCGGGGTCATGGTGGTGGAAGATTCCTCGACGGCGGGAATAAAAGAATTTCTCAAGCTGTATTACGATATGGGAAAGAGAACTGGCATTTTTCTGAGAAACGAACGGTATATGCTTGAGCTTATGAATCATTTTGTCGGCGAAGGGCGGGCGAAGGTTTTTCTGGCGAAACGCGGCGAAAAGGTGTTGTCCGGAGCGGTTGTTTTTATTTTCCAAGAAAAAGCGTGGTACGCCTACGGGGGGTCCGCCAGAAACGACGATAAAATAACGGCGTCATATCTCCTGCAGTTTGAAATTATGAAACGGCTCAAACGCCTCGGGGTTGGGCGGTACGATCTCGGGGGAACGCCCTGCGAAAAGGACGCTCTCGGGCAAAAAAATATGGCTGGGCTGAAAATTTTCAAGTCGCGGTTCGGCGGAGAGTACAAAGAGTTCGCCGGATCATTTGATATGCCGGTGAAAAAATTCTATTATGAAGTATGGCTGAAACTGGAACCTTTCGTAAAAAAATACCGCAAGCTGTTCAAAAAGGATTTATTTTATTGATACTTGCCGCAGGTTTGCTGTTTTTGGCTTCCGCCGCCCGCGCTTCCCGCGTCAACGAGCTTAAAAACCAAATAAGCGATAAAAGCGGGCAGATCGCCGCGATTGAAAAAGAAATTGAAGCGTATGAAAAACAAATAGACGCGACCCTGAAAGAGAAAAAGACCCTGAAAAATGAAATCTACCTCCTGCGGGTAAGGGCGAAAAAACTCAACACGGGCATTTATCTGACGGAAAAAAAGATAGAGGCGTCCGACCTCACCATCAAAAAACTCGCGCTGGAAATTGGCAGAAAAGCGGAAGGAATAACCGGCAAAAAGGATTCCCTGGCGGAAGTGATGCGAAAGATGAACGAGATGGAGTCCAAAACCATGGTGGAAATCACCCTCGCCAACGACACGCTGTCAGATTTTTTCAGCGACTTGGAGCAAATGAACGGCATCCAAGAAAAAATAAGCGTAAATCTGAAGGAATTAAAGAAGCTGAAAGAAATTCTGCAAACGGAAAAAACCGCGAAAGAAAAAGAAAAAGAGAGGCAGGAAGAATTGCGGGAAGAACTCGTTGACCAAAAGGTTCTCGTCAACAGAAACAAAAAAAGGAAGGACACTCTTTTGTGGAGAACAAAAAACAAAGAGGCGAATTACAGAAAAATTTTGAGCGAACGGAAGGCGCGGCAAAAGGCGCTGGAAAACGAAATTCGCGAACTTGAGCAGCAAATCAGAATTGAAATAGATCCTAATTCCCTGCCTCCGACCGGAACCGGCGTATTGAAGTGGCCTCTCAAGTACGGCTCCGCGATATCCTGCTGGGGTGGAGGCAAAATAACAAGAAACTGTGTCACTCAATTTTTCGGCAACACCTCTTTCGCCACGAAAAGTCCTCAGATATACAAGGGCAAAGGGCATCGCGGCATTGACTTGCGCGCCGGGGTGGGGACGAAGGTTACGGCGGCGGCCGGCGGAGTCGTGAGATTTGTTTACAGAGACAAGCCGTGCACCGGCGCCTATTACGGGGGAAAATGGATTCTCATAGACCACGGCAATAATCTCTCAACGCTTTACGCCCATCTTTCTTTGATTAAGGTCGTTCCCGGACAGAGGGTGAAGGCGGGGCAGTTCATCGGATACAGCGGGGAGAGCGGATATGTCACCGGGCCGCACTTGCACTTCACCGTTTTCGCCACGAAGGCGGTGCGGGTGACCGGAGAAAACGGGGAGAAACCGTATTTCAGTAAAGTTTGCAAAGGAGTCCAGTTAAAAATTCCGATCTCGCCGAACAATGGCTACCTGAACCCTCTTTCCTATCTCCCAAACAGAGCGAATGGCGAATAAAAAGTTTTCCACAGTCCCTTGTTGAACTATTGACTTTGGTCCGGTTTTGAAGTAATGTATGAGCATACTGAAAGGTTGGCGATCCGGAAAAACCCTTTGTTTTAAACACTTTTCTGGAAATTATCCGAAAAACCCTTTATTTTAGGCTTATTTCTACTAACTTAAAAGATTCCACCGACACACCTCACGGGTTATGGCGGAATTACATACTGAAATTTGTCGCTATAACCGTATTTATAGCCGCTTTTTCCTTTTCACCCCAGGCTCATGCCGGGTTTTTCTCTTTTTTGGGGGATCTGTTCAGTTCCAAGAATTCAAGCGAAGAAACCGTTCAAATAAACTCCCAGACGGTCGCCCTTTTGGAAAGCGCGCTTAATCCGAATACGGAAAACGGCAAGGGCGGGATAGACATAACCATCGTCAACAAAAACGCCCTTTTGCCCGATTCCGGACCACTGGGCACCATCGCCGACATAGAAGAAGAAAAACCGCTCAGCGACCAGATCAGCGTTTACATAGTCAGGGAGGGGGATAATTTGTCTCAAATCGCGAAAATGTTCGGTGTTTCCGTAAACACGATTATCTGGGCGAACGACATCAACCGCGGAGACCTCATCAAAACTGGGCAAGAGCTGGTAATTCTTCCGATCACCGGCATCCGCTACACCGTTAAAAAGAGAGACACCCTGAAATCCATCGCCAAAAAACTCGGAGGCAGCGTGGACGAAATTGTTGAATTCAACAACCTTAACTTAAGCAAAGGGCTCGCCGTCGGGCAAGTGATAACCATACCGAACGGAGAATACGCCGCGCCAAAGATAAGCAAGCGGTATTCAAGAAAAATAAGGCCCGCCAACAGGTACTCCTCCGGATACTATATGCGACCGATAAAAGGCGGGCGAAAGACGCAGGGAATTCACGGATACAACGGTGTTGATTTAGCCATATCTTGCGGAAGCCCGGTTGTTGCGTCGGCGAGCGGAGACGTGATCGTGAGCAAAAGCCGGGGGTGGAACGCGGGGGCTGGGAAATATATAGTAATCAAGCACCCGAACAACACGCAAACGCTTTACGCGCACCTCAGCAAGACCATTGTCTTCAGGGGGTGGCATGTGGTGAAAGGGCAAGTTATTGGATATGTGGGCTCAACCGGGATGTCAACCGGATGCCACACCCACTTTGCACTTTGAAATACGCGGCAAAAACGCGCCGAGAAATCCTTTTTAATAAGATTCGCCGGCGCGTTGAAACGCTAAAATCTGATGTCTTTTATTCTGTTTCCGAGAGTGTTTGAGAGTTCTTCCAAAATTTTTTCTTTATTCATAAAAATCTGATTTTTCAAAATCGGATTTTTTGTTTTAATGTAAACAACACCCCCTCTTTCTTCAATTTCTTCCGGATTGACGGAAACGCCAATCGCCCTACCAACGGCGCCGGCGGTCTCATCCCGCGTAAATTGCTTCGGGGGCTTCAACCCCTTAAACCTCTCCAAAAAAATCCCGATATTATTCCAAGCCATGGTTTTTATCTGCCGGCGCCGTTTCGCGAGTGGTTGTTGTTTCCAAAGGTTCTGCCGTTTCCGTTCCGTCGCGGGTCGGCGGACGGATTGTAGTTGGGATCCAGTTGCTTAACGGAGAGATTAACTCTGCCTTTTTCGTCAATGCTGATGATTTTCGCCTTCACCTTGTCTCCGACATTGACCACATCCGTCACTTTGTTCACCCTGAACAAAGTGAGTTCGGAAATGTGGACCAAGCCCTCCTGCATCGGTCCGATTTCCACCATGGCGCCGAAGTCAAACAACCTTGAAACCGGCCCCTCAACAATTTCCCCCACTTCGTATTCGTGCGTCAGCCCTTCTATTATCTTTTTCGCTTTGTCCGCGTCCTCGCCTCGCGGTCTTTTCCGGTGATGAGCACCGTTCCGTCTTGGTCTATGTCTATTTCAACGCCCGTTTTTTCAATGATACTGTTGATCATTTT
The DNA here is from genome assembly GCA_013152035.1 of bacterium. Classification (GTDB taxonomy): domain Bacteria; phylum Patescibacteriota; class Minisyncoccia; order UBA9983; family UBA9983; genus SZUA-82. The sequence goes on along the minus strand of JAADHB010000013.1, from coordinate 22,422 downwards.
CCCGCCGGGACCGACAACCGCGCCGATTTTACTCGGGTCAATCATAATTTTCATGATCACGGGAGCGCGCTTTGAAAGCTCGCGAGGTCCGGGCAGCGCCTTAAGCATAACCTCCAAAATCCCCTCCCTCGCCTTTTTCGCCTGCTCCAGCGCCTCCTTGAGAATTTCAACGGTGACGCCGGCGACTTTAACATCCATTTGGATGGCGGTAATGCCCTCTTTGGTGCCCGCCGCCTTGAAATCCATATCGCCATGGTGGTCCTCCGGCCCTTGAATATCCGTTAGTATTTTGTAATTCTTCTCGTCTTTCAACATTAATCCCATGGCAATCCCCGCCACCGGGTTTTTAATGGGCACTCCGGCATCCATCAGCGCCATTGTTGACGCGCAGATTGACCCCTGAGATGTGGATCCGTTTGACGCCATTGACTCCGAAACAACCCTGATGGTGTAGGGAAAATCTTCGCGAGAGGGAATGACAGCCGACAACGCTTTCTCCGCCAAGGCGCCATGCCCGACTTCTCTCCTGCCGGTTCCTCCCATTCTGCCCGTCTCGCCGGTTGAAAACGGAGGAAAATTGTAATGATGCATAAAATGCTTTACGGTTTGCACTTCCATTCCCTCAATCAGCTGGCCCTCTTTCGGTCCGCCGAGAGTGACTAGAGAAAGAATGTGCGTTCCGCCCCTGTAAAAAACTCCGGATCCGTGGACGACCGGCAAAACTCCCGTGTCGGCGAAAATGGGGCGCACTTCGTCCAATTTTATTTTCTGCCGTCGGGCCTTTTTTCGTTGTTTATGATTTCTTCGTGTATTATTTCGTTTATTTTTTCCTCAAAAAAATCGTCCGCCGGCAAGTTATTTCCTTCGCCGATATTTTCTTCAACCGCCTTCAGCCATTCGCTTTTTAAATCGTTCAGTTCGCCCATTTCGCCCCCATAGATGATTTCGTTCACTTTTGACAAAAATTTTTCATCAAACAATTCTTTCATTCCCTTGGGGTCCCCCTTGATTTCCACCGCGCGTTTTTCCTTGCCGATTTCCCTGATTATTTCCTCCTGGAATTTTTGAATTTTTTTGATTTCCTTCGCCGCCGCCTCCAATGCCGAAACGGCGATGTCTTCTTTCACTTCTAATCCGCCCGCCTCTATCATATTTATTTTCCCGTCTTTTCCGCAAGCGAGCACGCTCAAATCAACGCCGTTCCGTTCGTCGTGCGTCGGGTTGGTCAGATATTTCCCGTCAGCGAAGGTAATCCTCGCCGCCCCGACGGGCCCTCCCCATGGAATGTCGGAAATGCCGAGAGCCAGCGAAGCGGCGATTATCGCCGGAACATCGGGATCGTTTTTCTTGTCAACGGAAAGCGCCAGCACCACAACCTGGACCTCGTTCCTTATCTTTTTATTGAAAAGCGGGCGAATGGTCCGGTCAATGGCGCGGCCCGTCAAAATCGCCTCCTCGGACGGCCTGCCTTCACGGCGCATAAAACGGCTGCCAAGAATTTGTCCGGCGGCGTAAAATTTCTCTTCATAGTCAACGGATAACGGAAAATAGTCCAGGCCCTCGCGCTTGTGTTTTGACATTACGGCGGTGGCGAAAACAGTTGTTTCTCCGTAGCGGACGAGCGCGGAGCCGTTCGCCTGCTCCGCCAAATCCGATATTTCAACGGAAAGCTTTTCCCCTCCAAAATCGATAGAATACTCTTTTTTGTTCATAATTTTATTTGAAAACGATATTGCCGCGGCAAACGGCTGTCAAAATTAATTGTAAATATCGTGATCGCCAATGTTAATAAATTCAACCGCCTCTTTCCCGGTAATCGCGAACATAACCCTACAGGATCCGCAAACTGAAAATGACCAATGATTCTTGTATTTTCCGTGGAGCTTGTGCGTCCTTAATCTCGCGTCAAACGCGTTAGCCATAAATATTTTTTCTTTCTCAATAAATTTTTGTTGAATTTTGGGAGTTAATTTACCCAAGGCGCGGGCAAAATAAGAAGAATAATCAATCTTATTGACGGCGAACTTAGGCATGGCGTTTGGCTTCTTTTAGTATTTCCTTGAACGAAACCGCTGTTTTTAATTTCCCCGCTCTTTTCTCTCTCTTATAAACCCTGATTGCTTCATCAGTGTCTTTTTCTTCCGCCATTCTTTTCCCGACGAATTTTTGCCACCTCAAAAACTCCTGGTAGTTCTTTTTGGGAACTATCATCAAATCCTCTCCTTTGGTTAATTTTTTCGGAATAGTGAGCGTAGTCATTATTTTCAATGTATCAAAATTATCCCGATTCCGCAACCGCTTTTTCCCTTATTTCAGCAAATATTTCTTCGGGTTTTCATCCAGATCTATAAATTCGTCGGCGATTTCCCTGAGTTTTGCCGAAGTGGAGCGGCCGAAGGCTATCACCTCAACCCTCCTTCCTTGGTTTTTCAGATATTCAACGAGAGGGATATAATCCCCGTCCCCGCTGGCAATGACTATCGCGTCAACAATTTGAGAAGTCTTAATGGCGTCAACGGCGATTCCAACATCCCAGTCCGCTTTTTTCATTCCCCCGTAATACTCCTGCAAATCCTTAATCCTCATCTCAATCCCAAGTTTTTCCAACGCTTCAAAAAACGGCTTTTCCTCGCCGGTTTTCGTTCTGACGACATAGGCGAACGCGCGGATAAGCTTCCTCTGCCCCACCGTGACATCCAAAAGCTCCTTGAAATTCACGCGTTTTTGGTAAATCGCGCGCGCCGAGTGGTAAAGGTTTTGAACATCAATAAAAACAGCGACTCGCTGGTTCTTGTATATTGTTGAGTTTGTGATTGAAAACATGCGAATTTCGCCGCTCCGGGCAAATTATTATTTTTTCTTCGCTTTCTTCAGTTCCAGTTTTTTAACGAGGGTATTGTATCTTTTCTCGTCTTTTTTCTGCAAATAGGCAAGCAGCGCGCGGCGATCGGCCACCATTTTCAAAAGTCCGCGGCGCGAATGGTTATCCTTGTGGTTTTTCTTGAGATGTTTCGCTAAAGCGTCTATTTTGGCGCTCAAAACGGCAATCTGAACCTCCGGAGAACCGGTGTCTTTTTCATGAACCTTGTATTTTTCAATAACTGGCTGTTTTTTCTTTGCGGTTAACATTACCATCACTATACCAAAAACCCCGATTTTTTGCAAATTTTGCTATAATGGGTGTATGCCGGAGTTGCCCGAGGTGGAAACAATCGTGAGCGGCTTGGAAAGCGTCCTGCCCGGATTGAAAATCCGGGATGTTTGGACTGATTTTGAAAAATACATCAAGGAGCCGAAAAGTTTCGGCAAATTCAAAAAAGAGATAGTCGGACGGAAGATTTTGGGCGTTGAGAGAAAGGGGAAAAATGTTCTTGTTCATTTGTCCGGAAACATGACACTCTTGGTCCACCAGAAAATGACAGGGCATCTGCTGTATGGAAAATGGAAGGAGAAAAAAACGCCGGACGGAAAAACGGCGTGGAAAAGCGCCATTCCCGGCCCCCTGCGGGACGATCCGGAAAACCGCTTCATCCGCCTTGTATTCTTTTTGTCCAGCGGATTTCAACTAGCGCTGTGCGACATGCGGAAATTCGCCAAAGTTTTGCTTTGGCCGACGGACAGACTGGCGGAACTTAAGGACATTGGGGAATTGGGACCGGACCCTTTTGACAAAAACCTGACTCTCAAAAAATTCAAGGAGCGTTTGCGCGGCTCGCGAGCGATTAAGCAAGTCTTGATGGATCCGAAAATAATCGCCGGCATCGGCAACATCTACGCGGATGAGATATTATGGGCGGCGGGAGTCCACCCGGCGAAGAAAACGGACAAATTAACCGCGGAGGAAATTAAAAAAATATATTCGTCCATAAAGCCGATTCTCAGGCGAGCGATAAAAGCGAGAGGAAGCTCATATATTGATTACCGCGACGCCTTCGGAAGGAAGGGGCGCTACCAAGAAATGCATTACGCCTACCAAATGACGGGAACCAAATGCAAAAAGAATGACGGCGGAATTATCAAAAAAATCAAAATAGGGCAACGGAGCGCCCATTTCTGCCCCGTTCACCAGAAGCCGCCGCAGATTAAGTAAAATAATTTTTCACCGCGAACTCAAACTGCTCAATGAACAGTTTTTTAAAATAACTGATATTGTTTTGTTCGTAAAAAAGAATAACCGCCTTTTTGTATTCCGTTTCGTCAACGCTTCGGTAAGACAGCGGGCAAGACCCGTGGGCCATTAAAACCGCATTGGCCGTCAATCTGCTGGTTCTCTTGTTGCCATCCTCAAAGGGTTGAATATAGGCGATCATAACGGACACGAGAAGCGCCTTGGCAAAAAAGTCTTTTTCTTTGTTTATCAAACGGCAAGTCTTTTCCAGCGCCTCTCTGATTTTGAATTGATTGTCCAGCGGCTTGTACTTGGTGCCGGTGATTCCCACGGCGGACTTCCTTATACTCCTTGAAATCCCCAATCCCTTGGTAAGCAAATAATGGATGTCTTCTATTTTTGACACGCTTACCGTTTTGAATTTGTTTTGATTTTTCCTAATGTAATCAAGAGTCTTTTTGTGGTTCAAAATCATTATCGCTTCTTCCTTTTTGTGCCCCTTGGGTTCTTTCTTTTCCTTGATCAAGGATTCTGTCTCCAAAAGCGTGTAGGTGTTGCCCTCAATCAAGGAGGATTTCCAACTCAATTCTATCACCAGCCGTTCAAATTCTTTTTTCCGCAACGCGGGAGAAAGTTTTTTGAGGTTTTTTCGGTATTCTTCGTTCAGTTCGTTGAGCCGCTTTCCTTCTTCGCTTGTAAAAATATTTTTAAGAATGGCGAAAACACTGAAATCAAAACGCTCTTTCGCGTCTCTTTTGTCCGGTTCAACCTTGAAATACTCTTCAATTTTGACGGGCCTGACGAGATTAAAGTGGGGAGACAGAAAATATCGCGCCGCCCTTGCCCTGCCTGTTCTTGCCGCGTAGTTTAAGCCGATCAACTTCTCCAGGTCCCTGTTGACGGTGATTTTGGAAACCTCGCCCAGGGTGGCGGAAAGCTTTTCGCGTATTTCGGAAACGGACAGGCCGCCGCTTTCCAAAAGCGACAAAATCTCATCCTGTCTTTTGTTTAATCGTATCATTTTTATATGAAAATCGTATCATAAATGACGTGAAAAAACAAGCCCGGTGTCGGTTCCCCCGGCGCCCATTTCTGCCCCGCCCGCCGGAAGCCGCCGCGAAAAAGTGGAAATTAAGGCGAAACTTTACTAGAATGAAAAGATGGATGACGCAAAAAAAGATTTGATTTTCGTGGCGCTTATGCTGTTCGGACTCGCGATAGTGTGGTTTTACACCGGCGGGCCGCAGAGGCCGTCGGCGACAAGCGGACCGGTGCTGCATGAACCGCTGAAAACTCACCAAAGAGAAATACGGAAAGAAACGAGCGAGATTTCCGAAGAGGTCGCCAAGGAAGCGCCGAAGGAGGAAGTAAAGACGGAAGAACCAACCACGGAGTCGGCGTATAAATACAAGGCGACGCTTCGCGCGGGATACGCCGCGAAAAGGACCGATCCGCGAAAAGAGTTCGTGGAAATCCGCGCGGCTTCAAGGAGCGAAAAACCGCTTCTCATCAGTGGTTGGACGCTTGAAGGAAAAACGGGGCTGGACATAAAAATAGGGGGTGCCTCGCCCCTGCCTTACTCCGGGCGGCTCAACAGGGAATATCCGGTGTTTCTCAATCCGGGAGAGAAGGCCGTCGTGGTGACGGGAGAAAGCCCCATCGGGGTCAGTTTCCGATTGAACAAATGCTCCGGCTACCTTGAGCAGTTTCAGGATTTTGAGCCGTATATTCCAAAGGAATGCCCTCGCCCCATAGACGAAGACCTGCCCAACAATCTTGGCGACTCCTGCCTTGATTATCTTGAGCGGCTGCCCAGATGCGAGGTGCCGGCAGACCTGAGCGCGATACCCCTTTCGCCGGCGTGCCGAGAATATCTCGGAAGAAAAATAAACTACAACGCGTGCGTTGACGCGCATAAAAGAGATCCGGATTTTTACAAGCCGGAATGGAGAATATATCTCGGGAGGGGCGCGGAACTCTGGAGGGCAAAGAGGGAAACGATAATCCTTCGCGACGGAAACGGTAAAATCATTGACTGGAAGTCATATTAAGGATATAATTCGCCTATGTTGAGCGAGCATCCGCCCATAGCTCAGTTGGTAGAGCAGCGGCCTTTTAAGCCGAGTGTCCCAGGTTCGAGTCCTGGTGGGCGGACAAGAGCGGAACGAAGTGGAGCGAATGTCCGCCCACAGCAAGCAAACTGCTTTGCTTGCGTCAGGACTCGAAAGGCGGAGCCATGTCGCCGCAGGCGACGGACGAGCCGGGGTCGAGAGTATTTAGGCTTTTGGAGCGCGCAGCGCGAACAAAAGACTTAGTAACTCGTGACCGAGTCTCATCTTTCGACAAACTGGCGGACATTACAACCCTATTAAAATTTTTTCCACGCCGATTTCAAAATCGGCCTTTTCTCGCGTCGTGGTAAAGTTGAAGCATTTTGGAGGAATAGTCCGAGAGCTCCTCTTCGCTGAAATTGGCGGCCGCCGCCGTCGCCTTTTTGAGCGGGTACGGCTTGAGCCCCGACTCCTTGGCGAGATTAACGCCGTTAATCCGCGATAATTTTTTCACCAGCAGCAGGTTTTTCAACTGCCACCATATTTTCCAAAAAATCTCCTCCGCAGGCGCGCCCAATAAAATCGCCCTCCGAAACAGCACCCACGCCCTTTTTTTGTTTTTTGAAGCGAAAGCGTCGCAGAGGGGAAACGGGTTGTATTTTTCTTCCGGATTTCCAGCCGGCAGCTTGAATTCCTGGGCCTTTTGGGCGCGATCTTTAAGCAAGTTAAGGATCTCTTTTTCAATCTCCTCCTCAAAAAAAATAAAAACGCTTTGCGACTCGGCGAATTTTTCTATATTGTCCGCGACAAGCTTGTTCGCGGCGGGGATGCCCAAAACCCTGTCGCAAACCACCACGTATTTCTCGCCAAACAGCGTCCTTGATTTAAGCAGCTCCTCTAATTCCGCCACTTTGAAGCCGTCGCCATCCAATCTGAAAATACCGAGATTGCCTATCTTCGCGCGAAAAAAATCCAGAATCTCAACCAGTTTCCGTTTCCCCTTGAAAGTATCCTGACCGTAAAGCAGGTAAATCATTTTACAGATATTGCTCGCTTAGGGCGCGCTTCGCTTTCGCCACGATTTCATCCGGAGTGAAATTGACTTTTATCATAAACTCAATCGCCCCCAAAGACTTCGCCTTGTCAACATCTTCCTTCTGCCCCAAATTGCTAAGGACGACAACCGGAATGCCGCTGGTTTTTTTGTCTTTTTTCAGAAGGGAGAGTATCTCAAAGCCGTCCAGTCCGGGTAAAATGAGATCAAGAATTATCAAGGACGGAGTTTCTTCTTCCAAGATTTTGAACGCCTCCTCGCTGTCGCGAGCTTTCAGGACCTTAAAATTCTCCTTGCCCAACTTGTTGGCGACAAGGTCCCTGAAAAATTTATCGTCTTCAATTATGAGAATGCTTTGCTCTTTCATTTTTTATATTCTACCATATCCTCCCAGTTTTTGCCCACGGACACATTGGTTTTTATGGGGATATCCCCTTCGTAAACCCCTTCCATCGCTTTAACGATTACCGGAACCGCCTCGCCGACGGCCTCATCGCTTATCTCAAAAAGCAGTTCATCGTGAATTTGAAGAAGCATAAACGCCCTGTCCTTCAGCCCGCTCTCTTTAAGCGCCTTGTCGGCTCTGACCATCGCCAGTTTTATAAAATCCGCGGCGGTGCCTTGTATCGGCGCGTTGACCGCCATCCTTTCCGCCTCTTTTCTTATATACTCAATCGGCGAATTTATCTCCGGGAAAAAACGCTTTCTTCCGAGTAGGGTTTCCGTGTATCCCTTCTTATGGGCGGATTCTTTAGCGCGCTCAATATAGGCGGCCATCCCCTCAAAACCCTTGAAGTATTCATCGTAAAAAACGCGCGCCTCCTCGCGCGAACATCCGAGATTCGCGCGAAGGGCGTTGATGCCCATTCCGTAAATAATCCCGAAATTTATCACCTTCGCCCTCCTCCGCATTTCGTCCGTCACTTTGTCCGGCTCCACGTTAAAAACCTCGCAAGCGACGGCGGTGTGTATGTCGCCGCCCTCCGTAAAAACTTTTTTCATTTTTGGGTCTTTACTCAGAATGGCGGCTATCCTCAGTTCAATCTGCGAGTAATCAAAAGCGACAAGCTTGAACCCTTTGTCCGCCACGAACGCCCTGCGTATTTTTCTGCCGAGTTCCGTTCTTTTCGGGATATTTTGAAGATTGGGGTTTTTTGAAGAAATTCTTCCGGTGGCGGTTCCCGCCTGGTCAAAGGTCGTGTGAAGGCGGCCGTTTTCATCCGCCAGTTTCGGCAAAGCGTCAACATAAGTTGAAACAAGTTTGCTCAGCTCGCGATAAGATATTATTTCCTTAATAATCGGGTGCAGGTCTTTCAGTTTTTCCAGCACAGCGATGTTTGTGGAGCGCGCTCCGCCGCTCGTCTTTCTCAAACCTTTGGCGTTCAATTTCAAGCCGTCAAACAATATCTTTCCGAGCTGTTGGGAAGAATTAACATTAAACTCCTCGCCCGCCAGCGACCAAATTTTTTTCTCAAGGCGGTCAAGCTCCTTGTGATACTCTTTTGACAATTTCGCGAGATACGGGGTGTCCAAAAGAATCCCCCTGTCCTGCATTTCGGCGAGTATTTTTGACAAAGGAAGCTCCACTTCTTTGAACAGTTTTTCCGGAACGGTTCCCTTGAACCTTTCAAAGAGTTCTTCCTCGCCGGTTTTTTCAGTTTCCCCGTCGTCTCCGCCGTTCTCCCGCGGCAATTCGTCCGCCCGCTCTGAGGATGAATTGCCCGTATTATTCTCCAGCCGCGCGATTAAGCTTCTAAATCCGAATTCACCAAAAAGCGTTCTTGCTTTTTCAATATCGAACTGTTTTTTCCATTCGCAATCTTTCAAAGAAAATTTTATCGGAGCGTCGCGCCTGATTTCCGCCAAGCCTTTGCTAAACATCGCCTCTTCTTCGTTCTCCTCCAAAAGCTTGATTGTCCTCGGCTTGATGCCGGCTTTTTCCAAAACGCTTTTATCCTCCTTGAGAATTTTGTATATGTTTTCAATCGTTCCGAATTTTTGTATCAATTCTCCTCCCGTTTTGTCTCCGATTCCGGGGACGCCTATGATATTGTCGGACGGGTCACCCTTCAGCCCTTTGAAGTCCGGCAAAAGTTTCGGCTCAAATCCGTAGCGTTCTTTCACTTTGTCTTCGTTGTATATGACCGCCTCTTTTATCCCCTTGCTCAAGGTGTAAACGACGACATCGTCATCCTTCACCAACTGGAGAGTATCCAAGTCGCCGGAGGCGACAATAATTTTGAGATTCCCGCCCGCCTTGGCTTCGCAAGGCGATGTCGGGCGCGGTGAGATTTGAGATTTGAGATTTTCAACGATTGTTCCCAAAATGTCATCCGCTTCAAAACCCGGCTCCGCGTAAACGGGGATTTTGAAAACATCCAGAATGTCGCGCGAACGGTTTATCTGTTTCGCCAGTGTATCGTCCATCTTGGGCCTTTTCCCTTTATATTGCTCATAGGCGATTTTCCTGAATGTCGGTTCGGGCAGGTCGTAGCAGGCGGCGATGTAGTCCGGCTTCAACTCGCGGATAACTTTCAAAAGAAAGGCGGTGAAACCGTAAAGCGCGCCGGTCGGCTCGCCCTTCGGAGAAGTAAAGTTGGGCAGAGCGTGAAACGCGCGATGCAAAATCGCATGCGCGTCCAATAAAACCAAAGTCTTTCTTTCGCCTTTTCCCATTCATCATATTATAGCACCTTATCGCCGGTTTGAAATTTCCCAAACAAAAACCGGTCCGTGATGCGCCGGACCGGCAAACTAATTGGCACTCTTATTATTTTATTCTTCGGGTTCCTTTTCCTCTTCTTCCGGAAACCCTGGGCAACCAACGTGCCCCAGGTTTCCGTGGTAAATCCCCCCACACACAAAACACCACCTTTCCATGATTATTTCATCCCGCCAGCACACACTCTCACCTCCCCTTAAGTGGTTTATTTAAAATCTAAATCTACTTCCACTATATCACGCCGATTACACTTGTCCACCACTTGGAGACTCAATCTCCAAGTGGTGGTTTGGTATTTAATTCTTTACTTTTATCCTCCTTTTATCTCCTCCCAGATGCTCGAAATTTATTTGAATATGTTTTTGGGGCAGGATTTTTTTAATTCGTTCCGCCCATTCCATGATTATGATATTTGGGGGGTTGGAAATCATTTCTTCCCAGCCGAGACCGATAATTTCTTTGGGATCTTTTATTCTGTACGCGTCAATATGGATTAACAGTTTGTGGTTTTTAGTTTGTAGTTTGTAGTTCTTTTGGATAACAAATGTTGGGCTGGTTATTTTTTCCTTTACTCCCAACGCCTTCGCGAAACCTTGCGTAAACGCGGTCTTGCCGCTTCCCAGATCGCCCGTCAAGGCGATTACCGCCGCCCCGCTTCCCACCGGGGACGCCGTTATTTTTTCCGCCAAATTTTCGGCGAGCTTTCGCGTTTCTTCCGCGCTGTTTGTGATAATTGTTTTGGTCATTTTAGTCGTTTTGTTTCGGGCGATATTGCATGGCTTCCAAAATATGATCTTTCAAGATATCCTCTTCGCCCGCCAAATCGGCGATTGTTCTCGCCAGTTTGATAACCCTGTGGTAGGCGCGCCCCGAAAGGTCAAATTGTTTCGCCGCCTTTCCCAGTATATTTTTGACATCTTCGGAGAGCGGGGCGAATTTCTTCAGCTCCCGCACTCCCATCTCGCTGTTCGTCAAAAGTTTTGTTTCTCCGCCGAGAGCGGATCCGCCTTCGGCGGAAAACCGTTTTTCCTGTATCGCGCGCGCTTTTATCACTCTTTCCCGAATCACTTTTGACGGCTCTGACGAAACTCCGTCATCCGCCAGCTTTTCGTGCTCCACCTGCGGAACTTCAAGCCATAAATCAATCCTGTCAACAATCGGTCCGGAAATCTTTCTTTTATATCGCATAAGCGCTCCCTGCGAACACACGCATTGCTTCGTGTTTGAGCCGCTTTGCCCGCAAGGGCACGGGTTCATCGCGCATGCCATTATAAATCTCGCCGGAAAAACCAAAGTCCCCTTCGCGCGCGAAACAGTGACGACCCCATCCTCCAGCGGCTGCCTGAGCGACTCAATAACCCTCCGTTCAAATTCCGGAAATTCGTCTAAAAACAAAACTCCGCGGTGGCTGAGCGTAATTTCCCCCGGTTTCGGATACGCTCCCCCGCCGACAATCGCGACATAAGAAGAAGTATGGTGCGGGCTGCGGAACGGGCGATGCAAAACAAAATCATCCATCAACGCTCCGGCGACACTGTGAATCGCCGTCGTTTCCAGAATCTCGTCAAATGAAAGCGGCGGCAAGATAGCCGAAAAAGCTTTCGCGAGCATTGTTTTTCCGGTTCCCGGAGGACCAACCATCAAAATGTTATGCCCTCCGGCGGCGGCAATCTCCAGTCCGCGCTTCGCGCTTTCCTGCCCTTTGACATCCGAAAAATCCAAGATATTCTCCCTTTCAAGCTCCCCGGCTTTTATCTCCGTCCGCGGCTGTTCCGTTAATTCAAAATCGCTGTGCCTGTCAAAATGCCAAATTATTTCGGAAAGACTCCCACATCCGAAAACCTTAATTCCGCCGATGAGCCCCGCCTCTTTGGTATTTTCCTTCGGAACGAAAATTTCTTTATATCCCGCGTTCTTCGCGGATTTTACGAGAACCAGAACTCCCTTAATGGGCCTGAGTGTTCCGTCCAGCGCCAGCTCGCCGAGAAAAATTTTCTCCTTGCTGTCAAAAAGCATCTGCTTTGAAGCGAGCATATATCCCAAAGCTATCGCCAGGTCAAAAATAGGGCCCTCTTTTTTGAGGTCAGCCGGAGCAAGAGAAACTATTACTTTTTGGTTCTTTTTTTGAGGCGAGGCGAAGCCTGAATTTTTTATGGCGGCGGAAATTCTATCCTTCGCTTCCTCAACCGCCTTATCCGGCAAACCGACGACGGAAAAGGAGTGGAGGCCTTGGGAAAGGTCAACCTCCACATCAATGATATTCGCTTTCAAGCCGACAGTCTGAACGGAGTGAACCTTAACGGACATAAATGTTTAAATTGGATTTACTTATTTTTAGTGTGTTTAACGCAATTTTTCGCGGCGGGAAGCGCTTCAAGCCTTCTTTCGTCTATATCCTCCCCACATGTTTCGCATATTCCGTAGGTTCCTTTTTTAACGCGCTCCAGAGCTTGGACAACCAAATCAAACTGCTCTTCAAGGCTGTCTTCAACCACCGCCCTTTCCTCCATTTCTTCAAAAGTGTCCGCCATTTCATTTCTGTCGGAAACCATCGGGTTCATATCGGCCTGCGTCGGCTCCCAATCCCCTTTCACGTCCGGATTTTTCCTCGCGACAACGGAAAGCTCCTTTTCCAATTCGGCTTTTCTTTTATTAAGCTTCTCCTTAAAATATTCAATTTTTTCTTTTGTTAACGGCATGATAATTTGATTATACCTAAAACCCAAAAAAACGGCAATAGGATTTGATTGTTTAATTATCCAGGTATCGCGACGAGGACAGGCGGCGGAATATTTCAACAAGGGCGTCTTTATTGTCGGTAATCACCAGATATTTTTTTCCGAAAAACGCGTAAATTAAAATAGGGTTCCCTTCGGTGTCATACAAAATTCTTGTGTCCGTGTTTCTGATTTCTTTGTCAATAAAGCCGTCGGAGTTTGGTTCCGTTTCCTCCCCGCCAAAAAATATCCCCAAATTCTCAAACATATTTTTCTCCCAATTTATCATTGAGGCGAAAGCGCGCTCGTAAAATTTAACTTTCAATATTAAAACCGGAGACTTTCGCGACGAACGAAAAACACCAAGCATAAATTTTCCGTCAAGAGAATCGGCGAGGGGCCGCGGAACACTTATACCCGCTCCCTCAAAAAACTTATCGGCCGACAAAATTGTTTTTTTATTTTCGCCGTTTCCGGAAAAAACGGAAATATTCAAAAGTTTCTTTGATGGAACCGGCACCTTAAGGATATCGCCGATATTTTTTACGGAAACGGCCTCATCTCTGTCGGCGGTGATTATCGGCTTTAACGAAACTTCAACAACCGGATTTGGTTCGCTGTTTTTTCGCGCCAGTAAAAAAATCAACGAAAAACCCCCAATAAACAATAACGCCGCCGCCGTAATAATCACGGCCTTTCCTGAAAACACCTTTCTTCTGTTTTTTAGGCTCCAAAAGTTTTTCTTCTTTTGGTTTGCCAGCATAATATCAACCATTGAAACCCCTTTCTTTTTCACGTAATCATTCATATCCGTCTTGAACGTCCTAAGTGGATGGATGAAATTTTTTTTGTTTTTTTTGTTTTTATCTTTATCCATAATACGCTGGAAAATTACAAATTATTCATCGGCATCACAAGATATTGGAAAGAATTGTCGTCAACTCCGATTATAATGAGCGGTTTCCCGTCTCCGGAAAATCTTAAAATAATATCCAATGACGGTATCTGCTGGAGGCAGTCAAAAATATACTTATGATTAAAAGACATTTTTAGTTCATCACCCGTTATTTTCGCCGGAATATTCGTGATATGTTCGCCGGACTCGGAATTAACGGTGTTAATCGTCAATGATTTATTGTCTGATCCGGTGATGATATTAACTTCGTTTAATTTCCCTGAAAAAACACTCGCCATTTTCAGGGAATTTAAAAATAAATCCTTATTGACGATAATATCCGTCGTGAATTTATTTGGAATTATTTGCCGGTAGTCCGGAAAAACGCCCTCCGTGAGCCTTGATATGAATTTTATATTATCCATTGACACCATAATCTGGTTTTTGTCGGGAATTAATTTTATATTTCCTTCTCTTCCGTCAAAAATCCTCAAAATCTCCGAAACGCTTTTTAACGGTATGAGAATATTTTTAAAGTCATTCAAAGATTGGTTGATTTTTTTCTCAGCCAACCTGAATGAATCAGTGGCGGCGAATATAATAGTGTTTTTATCATCGGAATTAATGTAAACCGAGGAAATTTCCGGCTTAATATTTAATAATGACGCCGCGTACATAACCGACTTTAATCCGGAAATAAAATCGCGCGCCGGCATTTCCACCTCTTTTTCGTTTTTTATTTTTGGAAGATTCGGGAAATCATCAAAAGAAAGGCTGGCCTTTTATTAAGGTTGAAGTGTTTGATGTCATTAATGAGAGGTTATTATTTTTTGATTCAATTGAGATATTGTCGTCAAAGGAAAGATTTGACAGGAAACCGCTAATAACATTCGCCGGAACCGCGACCTTTCCTTTTTCCTCTATTTTCGCCGGCACGCTCACCTCCACGCCAACCTCAAGATTTGTGGCGATAAATTTCAAATTATTATCTTCCCCGGAAATAATAATATTCCCCAGCACGGGAAGCGTAAGGTTTTTGCCGGTAATTTTCTCGCACATTAACACGGCGTCTTTAAAATATTTTTTCAAACAAAATGCTTTCATATTCTATACAATAAATAATATTAATTTTTAAAAATTTAACACCTTTATTGTTATTAAGATTGATAAATATGTTGATAACCGGAAAATATTATTTACTCATACCGTTAAAATTAAAATTCCGCTGTTGATAAGGTGGCACCCGGTTGTGAATAAAAAATCAATAAACGATTTCCATCTTTTTATTCACAAAACTATTCCTATGTTTTACACATTTTTTCCATACTTTTTACACTTTTAATTCTTACCAAAAAGCGTCTCTCGTATATCCATTATTTCTCTGTTTAATTTATCGTCTTTTTCAATTACTCTGTCTATTTTTTTATACGCGTGGATAACGGTGGTGTGGTCCCTCTGCCCGAATTTTTCCCCAATATATGGGTAGGATATCTGTAAGTCGTTTCTCAGTAAATACATCGCCACTTGCCTCGGTTTGACAATCTCCTTCCTTCTTGTCTTCTCAAACAAGTTTTTTTCTTCAATGTTGTAAAAATCAGTCACGGCCCTTATCACCTGCGACATAGTGACCGATTTTTCCGGCTTGGCGTTTTTTTTGAGCAGCTCTTTTATTTCATTAAGTGATAAAATTCTTCCGCGTATCTTACACTGCCCTATTATTGAATTAAGGGCGCCCTCCAACTCCCTTATATTACTTTGAACGAAAGACGCGATATGGTCCAAGATCTCGTCATCAACCAAGAAACCCTTGGCCTCGGACTTTGATTTCAATATCGCAAGCCGAGATTCATACTCCGGCTTTGAAATATCCACCATCATACCGCCTTCAAACCTTGATCTGAGCCGCTCCTCAAGCCCCACGATGTGTTTTGGCGACCTGTCCGATGAAAATATAATCTGATTGTTTTTATCGTATAATGAGTTGAAAATATGGAAAAACTCCTCCTGTATTTTCAGTTTATCCGAGAAGAATTGGATATCATCCACTATTAATAAATCATACTTCCTGTATTTTTCCTTAAAAGAGTGGATGGCGCTGTTTTTCATGCTCATAACGAAATCATTCGCGAATTTTTCAGAGGTGAGGTAGTGGACTTTCGCGCCCGGTTTTTCCTGTTTTATTTTATTGCCGACCGACTGGAGAAGATGGGTTTTTCCAAGTCCGACACCGCCGTAAATAAAGAGAGGATTATAGGATGTCCCCAAATTTTTTGTCACCGCCAGCGCCGCCGCGTAAGCGACCTCGTTAAAAGAGCCGACGATAAAAGAATCAAATGTGTATTTGGGGTTTAGGTTCGCTTCTTTGTCCACATACAGTTCACTGAAACCGAGCTGCTCGTCACTTTTTAATTCTTTGACATTAATGATATTTTCTTTCTTCTTTTCCGTTTTCGGCGATTCTTCCTGGTTGATAAGGTATTCAACACTCCGAATTGCCGGGCAAAGACTGTGCAACGCTCCGAGTATGAACTTATTAAATTTAGTGCTGAGCCATTCCTGAACGAATACATTTGGGACACTGAGAAAGACGGTTCCGTCCTCCTCCCCGACAATGGCGGTGTTCTTGAACCATGTAATAAAATTGGCTCTTGAAACATTGAGCTCTATCTCAATCAAAGCGTCATTCCACAGTTTTTTATAATCAACAGCCATTGTTCACAGTATACCACTTATAAAAAAAATAGTTCATCTTTAAAAACCCCGAATGTTGCTGAATATGTTAATAGGTTGTGGATAAGATGTGAATATTGCCATACGCGCTTTTTCATTGTATTATTTAACGGACGAACAATAAACGGTATGCTGCCCAAAAAACACAGAATCAATAAAGAAATGTTCAAAAAAGTTTTTCCCTCGGGAAGAAGTGTTCATTCCGGACTTATTTCGCTGAAAATAACGAAAGGAGAGGAAGAAAACGCGCGTTTCGCCTTTGTTGTCTCCGCGAAAACGGCGAAAAAGGCCGTGGACAGAAATAAGCTCAAAAGGAGGGCGCGCCATATCGCCGCGAAACTCCTCCCCTCGTTCAAGCGAGGCGTCACGGTGATTTTTTTCTTCAAAAAGGGATCCGAAAAGCTTGATTTTAAGGAACTGGAAAAAGAAATGGCGAACATCTGCAAAAAGGCGGGAATTTTACAATAAATAAAATTACTGTATAGTTAATGTATAAATGTTTGGATTTTTAGTCTCTTTTTATTACACCGCATTTTATGAGCCGTTGCTGAACGCTCTGGTTTTTTTGATTAATGTTCTGCCAACGCACGACATAGGCATTGCTGTCATTATTTTGACGATTATCGTTAAGTTTATTATTTTCCCGTTCCAGCACCGTTCCGTAATCGCCCAGAGAAAAATGAAGAGTTTACAGCCGGAGCTGGAGGAAATAAAGGAAAAATACAAAAAAGACGGCCAGGAGCAGGCGAAAAAAACAATGGAGCTTTATAAACGGCACGGGGTTAATCCGTTTTCCGGTTTCGTGACAATCTTGATTCAACTGCCGGTTTTTATCGCCCTTTATAAAATTTTTATGGTTGGCACGGGTTTTGATCTCTCCCGCCTTTACTCATTTATTGCCGCTCCAACGGACATCAACATTAAATTTCTCGGGCTTATTGATATGACCAAAGTGAGCTACCTTCTTGCCGTCACGGCGGGAATTACGCAGTTTTTCCAGATGAAACTGGCGATTCCTCCCATAAAAAAGGCGGCGAAGGCGGGAAAATCATTTAAAGACGACCTGGCGAGGAGTATGAGTGTTCAGGCGAAATACATTATGCCCGCTTTTATTTTCTTCATCGCGTTGAAATTTTCCTCGGCGATGGCGCTTTATTGGACAACGATGAATATCTTTGCTATAGTGCATGAAAGCGTTGTGAAGAAAAAGGCGGAGAAAATCGTTGATAATAAAGGCCAAAACAATGGAAAAGCAACTGGAAACAATCAAATCGCTGATAGAAAATCTTCTTCAGAGGATGTCCATTGACGGAGACATTGAATTGTTTGAACGCGGAGAATATCCGCAATTTACGATTAAAATAAGAGAGGCGGGAATTCTTATAGGGGAAAACGGAAGCCATCTTATGGCATTCAACCATATTTTGAAAAAGATGGCGGACAACGAGTTCAAAAGAAACGATATGGACAGAATCCCCTTCTTTCTGGATATCAACGGCTATAGAGAAAAAAAAGACGAAGAGCTGAGGAATTTGGCGCAGATGGGCGCCCAAAGGGCGGCGTATTTCAAAAGAGCCGTGGAAATGGAGCCGATGAGCGCCTACGAGAGGAGGATTGTCCATTCCGCCTTGACCGGCTACCCTGACATTGAGACGGAAAGCGTCGGGCAGGATCCGTACAGGAAAGTCGTCATAAAACCGATTAAACAATAAATATGGCTTATAAAACAATAAAAAGAGATATTAAGCTTATATACCCGCTCGTTATGCCCCAGGAGCGAATTTTGGTTTGGAGAAAGGTTAAGGGTATGTGGAAAAGGCGGAAGCCGGATCCTGCGAGAGAATTAAGTAAAATGCGCAAAGAATGGGAAAGAGTTTAATCAACCCTTATTGATTTTATGTATACCCTTGATACAAATGCCATAATTTATTATTTTAAGGGTAATGAAAACGCCGCAAGCATCCTTGAAGATGTTTTTAGAAAAAGTTCCCCTGTTTATATTTCGTCGATTACGGAGGTTGAATTGTTTGGATTTCCGAGATTGACGCCAAAGGAATCAAAACAGATTGACAGTTTAATTAACACTCTTTCGGTTATTTCACTGGATTCGCGGATTGCCCGCCTTGCCGGATTTTTAAGAAGAAAATATGGAGTTAAAACGCCGGACAGTGTTATCGCGGCTACTGCAATTTTTACCGGCACCACCTTAATCACAAGAAATGTCCGCGATTTTCAAAAAATCCCAAATTTCCCCTTATTATCAATTTAATAAACAATAAAAATTTTTAAAAATCAGAGCAAAAAATTATGGAAATAGAAATCAAAAAAATGCCCGGTTGCGAAGTTGAGATAACCGGCGAGATATCGGCAGGTGATTTTGAGGCGAATCGCGAGCCGGCGCTTGAAAAATTGTCCGAGGGAGTGAAAATTGACGGATTTAGGCCCGGAAAGGTTCCGGCGAAAGTTTTGGCGGAGAAAATCGGCGAGGGAGCCGTCCTTGAAGAAATGGCGGAACTCTCCCTGAAAAAAATTTATCCGGAGATTATCAAAGAAAACAAAATTGAGGCCATCGGGCGTCCGGAAATAACCATTACCAAAATCGCCCCGAACAATCCGCTGGGATTTAAAATAAAAACGGCGGTTATGCCGGAAATAAAACTGGCGGACTATAAGGCGATCGCGCCCGAAATCAACGCCAAAAAAGAAGAAATCAGCGTCAGCGAAAAAGACATTGAACAGGTGATTGAACAGATCAGAAAATCCAGGGCGGTTCCGAAAAACAAGGGCGGCGAACCGGCGCCCGCCGGGCAAGAGGCCGCCGAACCGGAATTGCCGGAACTGACGGACGAATTCGTCAAGGCGGTGGGGAATTTCGAAAGCGTTGAGGATTTTAAGAAGAAAATCGGCGAAAATATTCTTTTGGACAAGAAGGCGAAAGCGAAAGAGAAAAAAAGGGTGGAAATTCTGGACAAAATCATTGAAGGTTCGGAAATAGAAGCGCCAAGAGTTCTTATTGAAGCGGAAAAAAGAAAAATGCTGGAAGAAATGAAGGCGAGCATAAGCCAAATGGGCCTCAAATGGGAGGACTACCTTAAACATCTCAAAAAAACCGAGGACGAGATAGTGAAAGGATGGGACAAGGATGCTTCAAAAAGAGTAAAACAAGGATTGGTGCTCAATGAAATCGCGATTAAGGAAAAAATAGAAGTTCCGGAGGACGAACTAAACAAGGAAATTGATAAAATAATTGACTACTACAAAACCGCCAACCAAGATATTGACCGCGGCAGGGTTAGAGAATATACTTACGGGATGATGCGAAACGAAAGAGCGTTCCGGAAATTAGGGAGTTAAGCGACCATAATTTCCGAGAACCCCGCACATAAATTTTTTCAAAAATTTATGTGCGGGGTGATGATTTTCTAAGGCTCGCTTCGCTCACCAAAAAAATCTATCATGTTAATACCAACGGTAATTGAAAAAACTCAATATGGAGAAAGGGCTTATGATATTTACTCCCGCCTTTTGAAGGACAGGATTGTTTTTTTGGCGGGCCCGATAAATGACGGGATGGCGAACACGATAATCGCGCAGCTGTTGTTTTTGGAGGCACAGGACCCGAAAAAAGACATCAGCCTTTACATTAACTCCCCGGGCGGCTCCGTCACCGCCGCTTTGGCGATTTACGACACGATGCAGCATATCAAGCCGGATGTTTCCACCATCTGCGTCGGCTTGGCGGCGTCCGGCGGCGCGATTCTCTTGGCGGCGGGACAAAAAGGAAAAAGGTTCGCTTTGCCGAGCGCGGAAGTTATGATTCATCAAGTTATGGGCGGCGCGGAGGGGCAGGCCGTTGATATCGCCATTCAGTCAAGGCATATCATTAAAGTGAAAGACCGGCTGAATAAAATCCTCTCAAAACACACCGGCCAGCCGGTGAGCAAGGTGGAAAAAGACACGGACCGCGACTATTTTATGGAGGCGGAAGAGGCGAAAAAATACGGCATTATAGACACCGTTTTAAAGAACAAGAACGGAAATTCCAAATAAGAAACCTTGCCTTGCTTTTGCGGCTTGTGGTAGGATGAAAATAATGAGTGTGTTAACTATCCCCAAGAACTTGATAAAAAACGACGATTTAGTCGTCATTCCCCGCAAAGAATACGAGGCGTTTTTGGAGTTGAGGGAAGTAAAAACGGCGCGGGTTACCGAAGATGATGTTTTGCGGTGGTCCAAGGAGGCGAAAAAACTCAAGAAGGAAGGCAAGTTGCCATTGTTTAAGGATTTAATTAAAAAAGAATATCCCGCCTTGGCGAAAAAACACCGTTTATGAAAATCGTCCATAGCCCTAAATTTGAAAGAGCGATTAAAAAACTCACCGCTTCTCTTGTTGAAAAAGTCATTGAACGAACTTTATTGTTTGAAAAAGACGCTTTTGATCCCCGCCTTGATACGCACAAACTCCATGGTAAACTGAAAAACCAATGGAGTTTCTCGGTTGACAGAAAATACAGGATTTTGTTTGAGTTTGACGGATCCGATGTTGTTTTTCTTGACGTGGATGACCACGATTTATATAGATAATTTTTCCAGCAGGCTTTTTCCGGTCATTGAGGCCGGTTTTTTGGTTCCCATAAGCGCGAGGACGGTGGGCGCCACATCCGTGAGTGTCCCTTTTACGTCCGCGTATTGCCTGTTTACCTCCTCTTCCGACGCGTTGTTTTGTTTTTTGAACTTATTCCCTATCAGGTAAAACGGAACGGGATTGATTGAATGTTTTGTGCGTTTTTCCCCGGTGATTTTATAAAGTTTTTCTTCGGCGTTGCCGTGGTCCGCCGTAATAATGAGCGAACCGCCGAGTTCCAGAACTTTGGGCAGAATTTTTCCGATACTCTCGTCAATTTTTTCAAAGGCGCGGGCTGTCGCTTCAAAACTGCCCGTGTGCCCCACCATGTCCGCGTTGGCGAAACGAAATTCACCGCGATGAAATCATAGTTTTCCATATTGGAAACGACGGCATCCGTTATTTTGTCGGCGGACATTTCCGGCGTTTGGTCGTATGAAACGGCGCGCGGGGACGGAACGAGGATTCTGTCTTCGTTTTCAAACGGAGTTTCAACGCCGCCGTTCAGAAAGTATGTTATGTGGGCGTATTTTTCCGATTCGGCGATATGAAGCTGTTTTAATTTGTTTTCCGAAATTACTCGCGCCAACGGCCACTCCACCTCCGCCGATTTAAAGGCGGGCAGAATGGGAAGATTTTTGTCATATTCCGTCATTGTCACGAACAAAAGATTGTTAAACGCCGGCCGTTCAAACTCTTTGAAATTTTCATCCGTGAAGGCACGTGTCAGCTGGCGGACGCTATCCTCGCGGAAATTAAAAAATATAACCGCGTCGCCGTCCGTTATTCCGCCCTCCTCCCCCTCGCGCTTCGCGCCGGGGATTGACTCGTCAAAAATGCCCTTTTCGTATTGATTTTTTATGTATTCCGCCGCGTTTTCAAATTCGGCGCCCGTCCTTTCCGTAAACAGCTTGAACGCTTTTTCCGTCCGATCCCAATTGCCGTCGCGGTCCATCGCGTACTTCCTCCCGATTATTGACGCGAGTTTGGCGTTCGGATAATTCTCCGCGAGGGCGGCCTCAAGTTTTTGAAAAAAATCCGCCCCTTCTTTCATATAAGCGTCCTTCCCGTCCGTGAAAAGATGCAAAAACACCCGCTCAACCCCCTGCTGTTTCGCCATATCAAGCA
Source organism: bacterium (assembly GCA_013152035.1). GTDB lineage: Bacteria > Patescibacteriota > Minisyncoccia > UBA9983 > UBA9983 > SZUA-82. Next base: position 393 of record JAADHB010000013.1, on the reverse strand, counting down.
GGGCGTACAGGTGTTCGGCGTAGGAGTGGACCGTTCCGCTGGAAAAAAGCCCCATTATGTGCAGCGACCCGCCGCTTTTGGCGCGACCCGCCGCCTTGAGGAACGCTTCGTTTTTGAAAAAAGTTCCGTCATGTATGGCGGTTGAGATTCGCGGAAGGGAGTTCAGGATAATTCTGCCGGCGCCGATGGTGAAATGCCCCACCTCGCTGTTCCCCTCTTTTCCCCACGGAAGCCCCACGGCAATGCCGGACGCCTGCAGCGCGGTGAACGGATAATTCTTCTCTATCTCCGAAAAGGTCGGGTGTTTCGCCGCCTCCCACGGCGACCCTATCTTGTCGGGGGAGATTCCAAAGCCGTCAAGAATGATTAAAAGCGTCGGCTTCCGCCGCTCCG
>JAADHB010000008.1 GCA_013152035.1 bacterium | reverse complement strand
TAATGAGAGAAATAAATTGGACAAAATACATATTCGTTTTTATGATAACCGGCGCCATATTTTTTTCCGCCGTTTTTCTGAGCGGCTATTTTGGCGGAAAAAAAATGGAAGAGCTGAAAAACATTGAGGATAAAATTTCAATGAACATTCTCGCGTCGGAAACGCAGTTCGCGCTGCTCAGCGATTCGTCCTGCAGAAACATCAACAATTCTATGCTTTCGCAGGAGCTCAATTCCTTGTCCTCAAAGCTCGCTTATATGGAAGGCAGCCTCGGAACGGAAAACGCGGAAGTTGAGAGATTAAAAAAATATTACTCGTTGCTTCAAATAAAAGATTACCTGCTGCTTAAAAAAGTGGGCGAGAAGTGCGATTTCCCGCCCGTTTTCATTTTGTATTTTTATTCCAACAAGGGAGATTGCTCCGACTGTCTGAAGGCGGGATACGCGCTGACATATCTGAGGAAGGAATATCCGCGGTTGAGGATTTATTCTTTTGATTACAATCTTGACCTGTCCACCGTAAAAACTCTTATCGCTATGTACGGAATAAAAAACGATTTGCCGGCGATTGTCATAAACGGGAAAGTGTATTACGGCTTCAAGGGCCGCGAGGAGATGGAAGACCTCTTTCCCGAACTCCGCGGCATCGGCAAGTCCGCCACGACCACTAAAAAAACCAAAAACGGATTGCGGATTACGGAATAGACAAAATGTTTATTTGTGGTATAGTGTAAATAGAAAGGAGGTGTTTATGCAAACAGAAAAAGAAATTTGCAAGAGGTTGGCGTTAGTCTATGCCGATAGGGATTGGCATAAACTAACGACCCAAGAGGAGCTGTTGGTACGGCTCCTCGAGATTGGGGGGTATACCCTTCCAAACAAACCCGCAAACGGGTTCGTTGGGCGGGCAAACCCGGACAAGCAGTAAGATTAAAAAAAGAGGGCATAAAGCCCTCTTTGTTGTTTCTGTGTGGATTTTTGGTATAATAAAAGCGTATGAATAAGCCGAAGGCAAAAGAAAAAAAATTGGATGTGACGGCGCCGGGCAAGAAAATTGAGCTGGGGCATTTGCATCCGCTCACGCAAGCCCAGAAAAAGGCGACTGACATTTTTTCATCAATGGGGTTTGAAATCGCCGAGGGTCCGGAACTGGAAACCGAGTATTATAATTTTGACGCTTTGAACATCCCCAAAAACCACCCCGCGCGCGATATGTGGGACACTTTTTGGCTGAAGAATCCGAAATCAAAGACCGGGAACGCGCTAATGAGGACGCACACCAGCTCGGTGCAGATCCGTTATATGGAGCAAAACAAGCCGCCCTTTCGGATTATCGCGCCCGGGAGGGTTTTTCGTTACGAGGCGACGGATGCCACCCATGAAATCCAATTTTACCAGCTGGAGGCTTTGATGGTGGGGAAGGATATCAATTTTGCCAACTTGAAAGCGGTAATAGAAACATTTTTCCGTAAATTCTTCAACAGTAAAGACATTGAAGTTCGCTTGCGTCCGAGTTTTTTTCCGTTTGTTGAGCCAGGAATGGAAATGGATATGAAGTTTAAGGGAGAGTGGATGGAGATGGGCGGGGCCGGGATGGTGCACCCAAATGTTTTGGAGAATGTGAAGCTGGACCCGCGCGAGTGGCAGGGATTCGCGTTCGGAATGGGTATTGACCGCCTGGCGATGATTAAGCATAAAATAGACGATGTTCGATTGTTTTATTCGGGAGATTTAAGGTTTATTAAACAGTTTTAATTATGAAAATATCATATAATTGGCTGCAATCGTATTTCACAAAAAAACCCGCCTCGCGTCGGCAAGCGAACGCGAGTCGAGGCGGGCTTCCCAAGCCGGAAAAATTGGCGGAGCTTTTGACGATGCATAGTTTTGAGGTGGAGAGTGTTGAAAAGAAGGGAAGAGATTATGTTTTGGATATTGATATTCTTCCGAACCGGGCGCACGACTGTTTGAGCCACATCGGGGTGGCGAGGGAGGTGGCCGCGATTTTGAAATCAAAAATTAGCGCCCACTTGGACACTGAGTCTCCAAGTGGAGGTCGTTCCTCAAGGAGGAGCGAAGCGACGGGGAGAGGCGCGACCTCTATAGATATAAAAATAAAAGAATCCGAATTGTGCCGTCGTTATATCGGAAGAATCATTAAAGGCGTGAAAGTGAAGCAGTCGCCGAAGTGGATGAGGGAGCGGCTGGAGGCGATAGGGCAGAAGTCCATCAACAATATCGTTGACGCCACGAACTACGCGATGTTTGAGTTGGGGCAGCCGCTCCACGCCTTTGACGCGGACAAAGTTGATGGGGGAATCATCGTTCGGAAAGCGAAAAAAGGGGAGAGAATTATGACGCTTGACGGACAGGAATTTGAACTGGACGAAAGCATTCTGGTTATCGCGGACGAGAAAGAACCCTTGGCGATTGCCGGAATAAAAGGAGGCAAAAAGGCGGAAGTGGATGAAAACACAAAAAACATAATTTTGGAAGCGGCGAATTTTGAGCCGGTGAACATCAGGAAAACTTCCCGAAAAATCGGAATACGCACAGAGTCGTCTTTGAGGTTTGAAAACGAAATCACGCCGGAATTGGCGGAAAAGGGGATGGGTAGGGTGGTGGAATTACTGGAAACCGACTCGGACCACTTGGGTGCCTTGCACCTAAGTGCACTTAGGTGCAAGGCACCCAAGTCCGGTAAGTGTGGATATTTTGATTTTTATCCCAAAAAAGCCGGGCAATACAAGCTCGGCGTTCACCCGAAAGATGTTTCAAAACTGTTGGGGATTGATATTCCGGAAAAAGAAATAATCGGCATTTTGGAGCGGCTGGGATTTTCCGCCGAAGGCGGATCGGCCTCCGGCGGAGGAGTCAAAAAAATAAATCCAATCAAAAATGCTTTGAAACTCGCGAAAACCCTCGTCGGCAAACCTTATAAGTATGGAGCGAGCGTAACTTTTGACGCGCCGGATTATTTTGACTGTTCGTCGTTCACGAGCTATGTTTTCGCGCATTCGGGAGTTTCAATTCCCCGTATGACGGTTGATCAATATTTTTTCGGAGAACCCGTTGACGAGAAGGACGCAAAACCGGGCGATCTGGTTTTTTCAAACTCCGGAAACGGAAAAATTCACTACGAATCCAAGGAATTTATGAAGGGGCGAAAAACCAAAGAAGGCATCGACCATGTCGGAATTTATTTGGGAAAAGGGAAAGTCATTCACGCCTCGCGTTACAATGCGGATGGCGTTATTATTGAAGATCTAAAAAAGTCAAAATCATTTAAAGGCAAGAATCTCAGAGGGTTCCGCCGCCTTGCCGGAGAAAAAGACGATCTCTTGCTTGTTTCGGTTCCCGCCGAGCGCCTTGATGTCCGCCGAAAAGAAGATTTGATTGAAGAAGTCGGCAGGATTTACGGCTATGAAAACATTCCTTCAAAACTTCCGGAAGAAGTGTTAATCCCCCCGAAAAGGAACGATAACTTTTTTTATGCGGACATAATAAGGGATATTCTGGCTGGCGCCGGATTTTCCGAAATTTACGGCTATTCTTTCGCGCCGAAAGGGATCCTTGAGTTGGCGAATCCCATCGCCAAAGACAAGAAATTTTTAAGGGACAACCTCTTGGACGGCCTTAGAAAAACCGCCAAAGAAAATATCAGATACTTCCCGGCCGTGAAGATATTTGAAATCGGGCGCGTTTTTGCCGGAGGGAACGAAACCTCGTCTTTGGTAATTATCGCCACAAACGCTTCGTTTTTTGAAATAAAGGGGCTGGTGGATGGAAACCATTTTGGACAAAATCGGCATAACGGACGCGTGGTTTGATGATTCTGAATCGGGGGTTTCGGAAATTATGGTTGGCAACACTTCCATTGGGATTATCAACCATGGTGAGGCGGAAATAAGTTTTGACATGCTCGTTCGGCTGGCGACGGAGGAGGTTGAATACAGGCCCATTTCAAAATACCCGGCGGTCAAGCGGGACATTTCCGTTTTTGTGCCGCAAAAAACGAAAGTGGTTCAAGTCTTGGATGTTATTGAAAACACCGCCGGCATGCTTTTGGTTGACACGGACTTGTTTGACATTTACGAAATTCCCGATGAAGACAGAAAATCGTTCGCCTTTCATTTGGTTTTCCAATCTCAGGAAAAAACTCTTTCCGAAGAGGAAATAAACAAACTGATGGACAAAATAATGGACGCTCTGGACGCCAACGCGCAATGGGAAGTGAGGCGAGGTTAATTTTTTATGGAGGATTCTTTCGTAAAAAGCGGAGAAAAGGGGGCGGAGGCGAAAATTCTTGAAAGCAAGAAGGAGGTTTTGGCTTTGTTGTCAAAAGGAGTTGCCGCGGAAAAGGAGGAATTGGAGGAGGTGAGGAAGCTGTCCGAAATGGAGCGCGCGTGGTGGAGGGATTTTCCTCCGTACGAAACGAACGAAGAAATTTTGGATGATTTTGAAAAAGGAATATTGGCAAAAATTGGAGACGACGGAAACCTGAAGCTTATTATGAGATTTTCAAATCCGGAGCTTGAGAAATGGCAGCCGTATCTCAACAAAGAAGCCGCCCGCCTTTTGCGCGAGGTGGGCGAGAGATGGCGGGAAAAAATGAAGGCCGCCGGTTTGCCGGACGACATCCGCTTGGCGGTTACAAGCTTGGTGAGAACAAAAGAATATCAAAAAGAGATAATCAGCGCCGGCAAACTGGCGATGCCGGACAGCCCGCACACGAAAGGGCAGAGTTTTGACATAGACGGATGCGGTTATTATATAGAAGACAGCGTGGTTAATCCGCGGCAGTGCGAAAATTACCGAGAAATTTACAAGCCGCTTGTCCATCAAATTCTGAAAGAGGTTTTGGAAGAAATGAAAAATGAAGGGCGCCTTTCCTACATTCAAGAATACAAAAACACCGGCAACCAATGCTTCCATACCACGAGAAATCCGAGCCGCCTTTTTCCCCAAAATATTTGAGAAAAAGGGTTGTTTATGTTAGTATATGAGCAATGGCGGAAAAGACTAAAAATAAAAAAAATGGCTATACGGCCGAAGATATTTATATTCTTGAGGGGTTGGAGCCGGTGAGGAAACGCCCGGGTATGTATATCGGCTCAACGGGCGTTGACGGTCTGCACCATCTAATATGGGAGGTTTTTGACAACGGTCGAGACGAGGCGATGGGTGGTTTCGCCAACGAAGTGGAGGTGGCGCTTTTGCCCGGAAACAGAGTAAGGGTGGCGGACAACGGCCGCGGAATTCCGGTTGAGGTCCATAAGCAGACAAAAGTATCCGCTCTGGAAACCGTAATGACAACCCTTCACGCCGGCGGTAAATTCGGTGGGGAATCCTATAAAATCGCCGGCGGACTGCACGGCGTCGGTGTTTCCGTCGTGAACGCCTTGTCAGTGTGGCTGAAAGCGGAAGTGCACCGCGACGGCGGAAAATTTACGCAGGAATACAAACGCGGCAAGCCGCTCGCCAAAGTGAAGAAAGTCGGCGCGAGCGATCTGCGCGGCACGGTTATCACCTTTCAACCCGACGCGGAAATTTTCTCGGAATTGGATTTTGATTGGAAGAGGATATTGCATCACTTGCGCCAGCAGGCGTATTTGGTGAAAAAACTGAAGATTAGGGTTATTGACGCGCGGGAATACGAAGGAGAAATTGAAGAACCCAAAAAGGGGTATTTATTCTTAAACGACCTGAAACTTGACGCGTCCCCATCGGGAAGAAATGTCACCACCCACACTTTTTACTTTGAAGGGGGGCTTTCTTCTTTGGTGAAATTTTTGAACAAAGACGAAAAGCCGGTGCATCAAAATATTTTTTATATTGAGAAGATAATGGAGGACGGAATCAGCGTTGAAATCGCCTTGCAGTATGTTGACGACATTACCGTGAAGGAGATGAGTTTCGCCAATAACATACACACTATGGAGGGGGGTATGCATCTCACCGGATTCAGGACGGCGCTTACCCGAACCATCAACGACTACGCGAAGAAAAATAATTTAATCAAGGATGACAGTTTTACCGGCGATGACGCGCGGGAGGGTTTGACCGCGGTGATTTCCGTAAAATTGAGGGATGCGCAGTTTGAGGGGCAGACGAAGGCGAAACTGGGGAACCCGGAAGCCAGAAGTATGGTTGAGTCGGTTTTCAGCGAGTCGTTTTCCTCATTTTTGGAGGAGAATCCGAATGATGCCAAGATGATTATCGCCAAAGTGAGCCTCGCTTTGAAGGCGAGAAAGGCGGCGAAGGCGGCAAAAGAAAGCGTTATCAGAAAGGGCGTGCTTGAGGGGCTTACCCTTCCGGGGAAACTGGCGGATTGCCAATCAAAAGACCCGGAAGAATCGGAATTGTTTATCGTTGAGGGGGATTCCGCCGGGGGTTCAAGCAAGCAGGGGAGGGAAAGGCGCACTCAGGCGATTCTTCCCCTGCGCGGAAAAATTTTGAATGTTGAAAGGACCAGAATTGACAAAATGCTCGCGTCAAAAGAAATTAAGGCGCTTGTCGTCGCTTTGGGCGCCGCGATTGCCGATGAATTTAATATTGAAAAGCTTCGTTATTCATAAAATTATCATAGCGACGGACGCCGATGTTGACGGTTCGCACATCCGCACATTGCTTCTCACTCTTTTTTACCGATACTACAAGCCGGTTATTGAGAGCGGCTATCTTTACATAGCGCTTCCGCCGTTATTCAGAATTCAAAAAGGCAAATCAATTTCTTACGCTTACACCGAGGAGGAAAAAGACAAAATGGTGGGCGATGGGGAGGGATACAATATCCAGCGATACAAAGGTTTGGGAGAAATGAATCCTGATCAGCTGTGGGAAACGACGATGGATCCCGGCAACCGCCTGTTGAAGAGAGTGGACATTGAAGAGTCCGAGGAGGCGGATAAAATTTTTGAAACTTTGATGGGCAAAGAGGTGGAGCCGCGCCGAATCTTCATCCAAACCCACGCCAAAAATGTCCAGAATCTGGATGTTTAAAAAGTGAGGGCGGTTTCAAGAAGCAATCTTCTGAAACACTCGGGCGCCGCGCCCGACATCGCCTTGCGAAGCCAAGGCGGGCGGGGCAGTGGGTTCATTAATTAAATTATAAATGGGCGGTTTCAGGGGGTTGCTTCTTGAAACCGCCCATTGCCCGCACCCTTACTATTCCCTGATTTTCTTCAAAAACTCTTGCAGTTTAATCGCCTCCTTGGCTTCCGCCAGGGCGGGCAGGTCTTTGCGGGAGCGGACGGCGACGGAGCCGTCTTTTTCTTCTTTTTCTCCGACAACCAGAACATACGGGATTTTTTGCATTTCCGCGGCGCGAATTCTTTTGCCCAGCGTTTCGTCGCTTTTGTCAATTTCCGCGCGGATACCGGCATTTTTTAATCCCCGTAAAACTTCTTCCCCATAAGCGTTAAATTTTTCGCCGATGGGAATTACTGTCGCTTGAACGGGGGAGAGCCACACCGGAAAAGCGCCGGCGTAATGCTCAATCAAAACCCCGATAAACCTTTCCAGCGAGCCGAGAATGGCGCGATGCACCATCACGGGCGTTTTCTTTTCGCCTCTCGCGTCAATGTATGACGCCCCGAACCTTTCCGGCATGGAAAAATCAACTTGAATGGTGCCTAACTGCCAGTTTCTCCCGATGGCGTCCTTAACATTAAATTCAATTTTCGGACCGTAAAAAGCGCCCTCTCCTTCTTTTATTTTATAAGGCAGTCCCTTTGATTCAAGCGCGTTTTCCAGCGCCGAGGTGGCTTTCTTCCACACGGCGTCGTCTCCGATGTATTTTTCCGGGCGGGTCGCGATGAATATCTCGTATTCGCCGAAGCCGAATTTTTCGTAAATATCAATGGCGTAATCAACCATCTGTATAATTTCGCCGTTCAACTGGTCCGGCGAACAGTAGGAATGGGCGTCATCTTGGGTGAACGAACGGACCCTGAAAAGCCCGTGCAGAACGCCTGACAACTCGTGCCTGTGCACCAGCCCGAACTCCGCGTACCGCGCAGGCAGGTCTCTGTACGAATGGAGCTTGCTTTTGTAAATAAGCATCCCACCCGGGCAGTTCATCGGTTTGACGGCGAATTCCTGTTCGTCAATTTCCGTGAAATACATATTCTCCTTGAATTTTTCCCAGTGGCCGGATGTCTCCCAAAGTTTTTTGTTCAAGATAATCGGCGTCTTTATCTCTCCGTATCCGCGTTTTTTGTTTTCGTTTCTTATGAAGTTTTCAAGTTCGTTGTAGAGAATTGTTCCTTTCGGATGCCAGAAAGGAAAGCCGGGACCTTCCTCGTGAAAGGAGAACAAATCCAATTCCTTGCCCAGTTTTCTGTGGTCGCGTTTTTCCGCTTCCTCAAGCATTTTGAGATATTCGTCCAATTTTACTTTCGTCTCAAAAGCCACTCCGTAAATTCTGGTGAGCATAGGGTTTTTCTCGTCGCCCTTCCAGTACGCGCCGGCGATTTTGGTGAGTTTGAAAGCGTCCGGGTCGATTTCTTTCGTTGATTCAATATGCGGTCCGGCGCACAGGTCAACAAAATCGCCGGATCTGTAAATGGATATTTTCTCGCCGGCTTTTTCCAATTCCTCAATCAGTTCCAATTTGTACGGCTGTCCGGAGAAAATCTCGCGCGCCTCGCCGGCGGAAATTTCTTCTTTTTCAAATTTAATATCCTGTTTAATCAACTGGCGGATGAAATTTTCCAGTTTCGGAAGTCCCGCGGATGTGCCAATCCCTCCTTCGCGTAAAGCTTCGGAGGGCAGGGCAAAATCGTAATAAAAGCCGTTTTCAATAACGGGACCGATTCCAAGTTTAATTTCCGGGTGTTTTTTCTGGACCGCCATTGCCAGCAAATGCGCCAACGAATGCCTTTTTTCATTCATATTCAGCATAATAGCACCGGTATTGACAAAAAACAACGGTTTATGATAGGAATAAGTGCAGAAAAAAGAAGGGGTGGTAGTTCAAGAAAGAACACGCGATTGTTAATCGCGAGAGATGCAGGTTTAAATCCTGCCCACCCCACCAAAAACGCACGCGTACCTCAGTGGCAGAGGATTCGGCTGAAGACCGAAAAGCAGGGGGTTCGAATCCCCCCGCGCGCTCCAACCCCTTATTTAAGGGGTTTTAATTTTGCAATTCTTTTGTTTGCTCAACGATTATTGACGGTTCGCCGTTGCGGAGGGAGATTCTGCCTTTGACGGCGACGCAGTTTCCTTCGCGGATAATATCGCCGTACGATTCAAGCGTTCGCGGAAAGACAACCATCTCAATGCTGTTTTCATAATCGGACAATTTTACGAAAAGCATCTGCTCGTTTTTTTTGGTCATTATTTTTTTCACTTCCTCAATCATTCCGGCGGTGACAATCGGCAGCCCGTTTGAAAGCTTTCTGGCGTAGCCGATTTTTGTTTTGATTTTTTCCAGTTTGTCCTTGAATTTATCCAGCGGATGCCCGGACAAGTACAGTCCGAGTAGCTCCTTTTCCCAAAGCAGCTTTTCTTCCTGGCTTGCCGGCGCGGTCTCTTTCAGTTTAAGATTCGGAACGGAACTTTGGTCCTCCATCAGTCCGAACAGGGAATTTTGGCTCTGCCCGGCTTTTGCCGTTTCCTTGTTGTAATTGAGCGCCTCATCCAGATTGAAAAGCATTTGCGCCCTTTCTCCGAGGGCGTCCATCGCTCCCGATTTTATGAGCGCCTCCATTGATTTTTTGTTTAGGTTTTTGTGCTGCACCCGGTCAAGAAAATCGGAAAACGATTTAAATTCGCCGTTCTTTTTTCTTTCCTCAATAATGGCATCCGCTATCTCCGCGCCGAGGTTTTTAATCGTGTAAAGCCCGAAACGAATCGCATTTCCCAAGGTAAGACCTTGGGGTTCCCAAGGTCTTACCTTGGGAGCGGGGGATTTGGGGGGAACCACCGTAAAGTCGCCGAAACTTTCGTTTATGTCCGGCGGAAGCACGGAGATGTCCATTTTTTTGCATTCCGCTATGTCCACCGATATTTTATCCGTGTCTCCGGAGTCGGAAGTAAGGACGGCCGTCATAAATTCCGCCGGATAATTCGCCTTCATATAGGCGGTTTGGTAGTTTGGTAGGCGACTTTTCCGTAAGAGGCGGTGTGCGCTTTGTTAAATCCGTAGGCGGCAAAAGTTTCTATCGTATCCCACAACCCCTCGGCTTTCCGTTTTTCCATGCCGTTTTCAACGCATCCGCCGATGAATTTTTCCTTCTGCTCCGCCATTACTTTCGGAATTTTTTTTCCAATCGCTTTTCTGAACTTGTCCGCTTCTCCCCATGAATAGCCGGCTATTTGGGTGGCGATAAGAAGTATGTCGTCCTGATAAATGATTATTCCGTATGTCGGCTCCAATATTTTCTTAAGCCGCTCGTCCGCGTATTTCACCAACTCGGGATTTTCTTTTTTCTTGATGTAGTCCGGAATAAAGGCTATCGGCCCGGGCCGGAAAAGGGCGATCATGGCCATTATGTCCCAGATTGATTTCGGTCTCAGCTCTTTCAGCCAGCGGGTCATTCCGGCGCCGTTCAACTGAAAAACCCCTATTGTCCTTCCGCTCGCCAGAAGCTCAAATGTTTTCTCGTCCTCGTCCGGCAAGTTGTCTATGTCCACTTCCGCGCCGTGAATTTTTTTGACTATTCTCACTGAGTTGGCGAGAATAGTGAGATTTTTAATTCCAAGAAAGTCAAATTTAAGCAAGCCGGCGTCCTCCACGGCGTGCATATCATACTGGGTTATTATTTTCTCTCCTTTCGGTTCAAATTGCAGGGGAGTGAAATCCGTCATTTTCGTCGGGCTTATGACGACGCCGGCGGCGTGGACCGAGATGTGCCTCGCGCATCCTTCTATTTTTTTCGCCAAATCCATCACCTGTTTGACCTCGCTGTCGCTCTCGTACAATTTTTTGAGCTCTGGCGTTATTTTGACGGCCTGTTCAATCGTCATTGGGAAGCCCTGCGAACCCATGGGAATAAGTTTGGCTATTTGGTCACCGAGGGAATACGGCTTTCCAAGCGCGCGCGTAACATCCCGGACGGCGGCGCGCGCCGCCATCGTTCCGAAAGTTCCTATTTGGGCGACATGGTCTTTGCCGAATTTTTCTTTGACGTAATCAATGACATCCTCCCGCCGGTCGTCGGCGAAATCCATATCAATATCGGGAGGGGACGGCCTTTCCGGATTCAAGAATCTTTCAAAAGGGAGTTTGAATTTTATCGGGTCAATGTTCGTGATGCCGACGAGATAGGAAACAAGAGAACCCGCGGCGGAACCTCTGGTGTTGGTGAATATGTCGTTTTCTTTCGCGAATTTAATTATGTCCGCCACCGCCAAAAAGTAGGGGGCGTAACCTTTTTGGTTTATGATGTCCAGTTCGTATTCCATTCTCTCTTTAATTTCTTTTTTGTTGTCCGCGGGGCCGAATTTTTCCTTCAGTCCCTTTTCGGCGGCTTCCCTCAGTTGCCCTTCCGCCGTTTTTCCTTCCGGAATTTCCACCGTCGGGAACACCCAATTTCCCAGTTCAAGCTTGATTTCGCACATTTCCGCCACTTTGGCGGTGTTCGCGATCGCTTCGGGGTGGTCCTTGAAAAGTTTTTCCATTTCCTCGCCGGACCTGAATGAAAAATCTTCGTTTATGTAGGCGCTCCTGTTCGTGTCCGCCAAACTTTGGTTTCTCTGAATGGCGACCAAAACATCCTGCGCTTTCGCGTCATCCGGATTCGCGTAGTGGATATCTTGCGTGGCGACGAGAGGGATGCCGGTTTTTTCCGCCACGGCGGCGAGCCCGTCCTGTATTTTTTGGAAATTTTCTATGTTCGGATGGTGCATTATCTCAATGAAAAAGTTTCCTTTGCCGAAAATTTCCTCGTATTCTTTCGCCGCCCCCCCCGCCGCTTCAAAATCGTTGTTGCCGACTTTCCTCGCCACTTCGCCCGCCAAACAGGCGGACAGCCCTATGAGCCCCTCCGAATGTTTTCGCAAAATTTCCTTGTCTATTCTCGGTTTATAGTAATAACCCTCAAGGTTGCTCGCGCTGACCAATTTGATGAGGTTTTTGTATCCCGTTTCGTTTTTCGCCAGCAAGACGAGATGGTATCTTTTTGAATCAATGTTCGGCCTTCTGTCGCGCATTGAATCAAGCGCCACATACGCCTCCGTTCCCAGTATCGGCTTAATGCCCGCCTTCTCGCATTTTTTGTAGAATTCAATGGCGCCGTACATATTGCCGTGGTCCGTGAGCGCCAAAGCCGGCATTTTATTTTTAAGCGCCTGTTCTACGAGATCGTCAATTTTGGCGAGTCCGTCAAGCAGGGAATAATGAGAGTGGGTATGCAAGTGAATAAACTTGGATGCCATAATAAGACAATTGTAGCAGAAAACCGTCCAATCCGAAAACCACCCCACTTGGACACTAAGTGTCCAAGTGGGGTGAAGGGTTGTTTTTTTATGTATAATTGATGGATGGCGAAGGAAAAGAAAATTATTGTGGGGATAGATGAAGTTGGAAGAGCCGCTAAAAGCGAGCCTCGCCGTACTGTTTCGCGTGTTGCAAAGAAAACAAATCTTGCCAAACCTAAATATATTATCGGCATTGATGAAGTCGGGCGGGGGCCGTTGGCGGGACCGGTGACGGTTGGGGCGGTGGCGATAACCGTAAATCCGAAATCTGAAATCCGAAATCCGAAACAAATTCAAAATCCAAAAATCTTAAAAAACATTAAAGATTCAAAAAAGTTGAACGCAAGGAAACGCAACGAATGGAACAAAATTTTGAGGAAAAATTTTGAGTGCCATTACGCTTCCGTTAACAATAAGACAATTGATAAAATCGGAATTCAAAAAGCCATATTGCTCAGCGTGAGAATGGTTTTGAATAAATTTTCGGAGATGCCGGATCTTGTTTTACTGGACGGGCTGCTCAAGGCGCCTAAACATTACAATCAAAGAACAATCATTAAAGGTGATGAAAAAATACCGGTCATTTCCGCGGCTTCCATAATAGCCAAGGTGGCGAGGGACCGCAAAATGGCGAAACTGCCGAAAAAATTCGCCAAATACGGCTTTGAAAAACATAAGGGATACGGGACAAAAGAGCATTATAAAATGATTAAAAAGCACGGCGTTTCCAAAATTCACAGAAAAAGTTACCTGAAAAAACCGCGGGGAGTTGCAAAAAAGTGTAAATAATATATAGTATAAACATTATGTCAGTACGAATGAGGCACACGGTGGCGCATACGCGCAACAGGAGATCGCATCACGGCTTGAACGCCGCGAGCCTTTTGAAGTGCAAAAAATGCAACGAGCCGGTCTTGCCGCTGACACTCTGTATGAATTGCGGAACTTACAAAGGCAGGGAAATCATTGATACGCTCAAAAAATTGACAAAATTGGAACGCAAGAAAAAGGAGAAGGAAAAAGAGTTGTCCGCCAGAGGAGAAGGAAAAGAAAAAGCGTCCGGCAAATCTTTGGACGCGGCGGAATTATCCAAGAAGTAATTTTATAACTTATGGCAAATCGTCATTTATCCCGATCTATAGCTCTGCAATCTCTCTTTGAGTGGGACTTTGGCGGTTGCGACGACTCAAAAATAAAAGGCATCTTAAAAAGAAATCTTGAGGAGTTCGCGCCCGGGCTGGACGAAACGGATTTCGCCGTAAAGCTCGTTGAAGGAGTCATCAAAAACAGAAAAAAAATTGACAAAATTATTGAAAAGGCGGCTCCCGAATGGCCGTTGGACCAGATAAGCATCGTTGACAGAAATGTTCTGCGGCTCGGTCTTTACGAATTGCTGTTCGGAAGCAGAAAGGAAGTGCCGTTCAAAGTCGCCATAAACGAATCCATTGAGCTTGCCAAAACTTTTGGCGGCGATTCGTCCGGAAAATTCGTTAACGGAGTTTTGGGGACGGTTTACCGCG
>JAADHB010000024.1 GCA_013152035.1 bacterium | reverse complement strand
CTTTTCGGATTGCCGTCGTGGGGATATTGGCGTTATTGCTTTTGATTCCGGTCGGCATGGTCAGCGACCTTATTTACGGGCGGGAATCCACTAAAAGAATCGCTGAGTCCGAGATAAGCCAAAAATGGGGAGAACCGCAGACAATCGCCGGACCGATACTCTCGGTTCCGTACAAAAAATACATAATAAACGAAAAAGGGGTTCGCGTTGAAACGGTCAAATACGCCCACTTCCTGCCGGAAACGCTTTCGGTTGACGCGGCGATAGAGCCGCGAATAAGGTCTCGGGGGATTTTTGACGCGGTTGTTTACTCGTCCGAAATAAATTTCTCCGGAAAATTCGCCCGCCCGGACATTAAAGAGCTTGGAATAAAAGACGCGGAGGCGGACTGGAAAAACGCTTTCCTGTCCGTGGGAATTTCCGACACAAGGGGCATTGAAGACAACATAAAACTTGACTGGAACGGCTCCCCCATTGAGTTCAAGCCGGGAGTTCCGACTGACGATGTGATACGGAGCGGAGGGGGAAATTACGGAGGAATTCCGTATTACGGAAAGCGCGGAAGCTACCGCGACCAACTCGTCCCCGCGCCTGTCCGAGGAGTCGGGCAAAGTTCGGGTATCAGCGCGCGGCTGCCGGAGAGCGTAAAAAATGAAAACGCGGAAGGATATGAATTTTCGTTCAAACTGGGGCTTAACGGAAGCCGAGACATACAATTCGTTCCCGTCGGGAGGACAACGGAAATCACCCTAAAATCAAGCTGGAGCGCGCCGAGTTTCAGTGGAGCGTTTTTGCCGGACAAACGAACCGTCACGGAAGACGGTTTTGAGGCGTTCTGGAAAATTCTTGACCTGAACAGAGGATATCCGCAGGCGTGGCTCGGCGGCGCGTATAACATTTATTCCTCCGCATCCGGCGTAAAACTTTTGATAACGGTTGACGACTACAAAAAGGCGGCGAGGAGCGTGAAATACGCGATGCTCATAATCGCCCTCACTTTCCTTGTGTTCTTTTTCGCCGAGGTGTTCAATGGAAGAAAAATACATCCCATCCAATACATTTTGGTCGGGCTGGCGATAGTTTTGTTTTACGCCCTGCTTGTTTCAATTTCCGAAGTCGCCGGTTTCGGTTTGGCGTATCTGGCGTCAAGCGCGGCGACAATCGGCTTAATAACCCTTTATTCAAGAAGTGTCTTGGCGAACAAAAAAATGGCGTTGATGCAGGGGGCCATTCTCGCCTTCCTTTATCTTTTCATATACATAATACTTCAACTGGAAGATTACGCTCTGCTTATGGGCAGTCTGCTGCTGTTTTCAATCTTGGCGGCGGTTATGTATCTTTCAAGAAAAATTGACTGGTATGCCATCGGCGATAATAACGGCAAAACGGAGGGCAACTAATTTTAGATATGGCGTTTATTGATGAAATAACCATACGGGCGAAGGCGGGAGACGGCGGAGACGGCGTCGTCCGCTGGCTGCACGAAAGAGGAAAGGAGTTCGGCGGCCCCGCCGGCGGTGACGCCGGCCGGGGCGGCGATGTTTACGCGCTTGCCGTCCGCAATATCCACCTCTTGTCAAAATACAGAACGAAAAAGAAGCTGGAAGCCCAACGGGGCGCGGACGGGCAGGGCAAGGGTTTTAGCGGGGCGGATGGCGAAGATCTTGAAATAGAGCTCCCCGTCGGATCAATAATAACCAACGCGGAAACGGGCGAAAAAATATATCTCTCCGAAGAAGGCGAGAAAGTCCTTCTGCTTCATGGAGGGCCGGGCGGCCGCGGAAACAAATCGTTCAAAAGCTCGACGAACCGCAGCCCCAAACAATTCACGCCCGGCAAACCGGGCGAGGAGGCGGAGTTTTTTATTGAGGTTGAGCTGATCGCGGATATCGGATTGATCGGGCTTCCCAATGCCGGAAAAACGACGCTCCTCAACGCGATGACGAGCGCCAAAGCGAAAATCGGCGACTACCCCTTCACGACCCTTGAGCCGAATTTGGGGGAGTTTTACGGATACATAATATCCGACATTCCCGGACTCATTGAGGGGGCGGCGGAAGGCAAAGGGTTGGGACATAAATTTCTCAGGCACATAAGGCGGACAAAAATTTTGGTCCACCTTATCTCGCTTGAAAACGAAGACCCGACGGCCGCCTACAAGACAATCAGAAAGGAACTTGAAAGATTTGACGGGGAGCTGGAGAAAAAGAAGGAAATTGTGGTTTTGACGAAAACAGACCTCTTAAACGGTCCCGGAGAACTTGAAGCGGCAATCAAGAAGATGAGAAAAATAGCGCCTGAAACAATCGCGATAACAATGTATGACGACACCCAAATAAAAATTCTCCGAGACAAACTCATCCGAATGCTCTCGGGCGAACCGCTGACGGCTTGATTACACTCTTAAATATCTCCTTATCGCTATCATACTTGAGAACGCTCCGAGAATGACGCCGGTGAAAATGAGCAGCAAAAATATCTGGACGAAGTTTGAAAGATAGTAGCTGTAAAGATTGATGCCTCCGAAAAAACCTTCCGTTATCGGACCCAGCCACATAGTGACGGGGTAAAATAGAACCATGGTGGCAAGCCCGGCGATTATGCCGTACATAAACCCTTCCACCACGAACGGCCCGCTGATAAACCTGTTGCTGGCGCCGACAAGCTTCATAACATTTATTTCTTCCCTTGCCGTGTAAATCGCCAGGCGGATGGTGTTGAATGTGACGAGCACCGAAATAATCAAAAGAATAATACTCACCCCGAACCCGAGCCGCTTTGAAGAATCCATGATTCTTGAAAGCCGCTCAATCACCAATTTGTTTTGCCGGTAATTCACCTTGTCAATGATTGACGAAACCCCCTCCGAGGCTCGGCGGTCCTCCAAATACTTGGCGATGCCGGCGTATTGGGAGGTGTCCTTCGCCTTGATATTGATGGCGGCGCCCAGAGGATTGGAGCCGAGTTCGTCAAGCGATTGCGTAATCAAGGCGTTGTCTTTGTGCCTTTCTTTGAAATTCTTCAGCGCCTGCTCGCGCGAAATGTATTCAACGCCCTTAACCTCGCTCAATTCCGCCAGCGCGTCTTTCAGGGATAAAATATCAGGCTCGTTGGCGTCTGTTTTGAAGTAGACGCTTATGTCAACTTTATTCTGCAGCTCGTCCAGCGTTGAGAGCAGGACCGCTCTGGCAAAAACCAAAGACACCATAGTGAAAAGCGTAATCACCATTATTAAAATCGTCGCCAAAGAAACCCATCCGTTCCTCCAAAAATTAACGAAACCCGCTTTCAGCACTCTTTTGATTTTTGTCATCATCATAAGCTAAAAATGAAATTAAAAACTTTTAAAGCACGTATCTTCCGTCTTGGTCGTCGCGCGTAATTCTTCCGTTTTCAATGGTTATGACCCTTTTTCTCAAAGAATCAATGACGCCCTTGTTGTGCGTCGCCATAAGTATCGTCGTTCCCAGTTCGTTTATCTTTCTTAAAATTTGAATGATTTCCCATGTGTTCAAGGGGTCCAGGTTTCCCGTCGGCTCGTCCGCGATAACCACATCCGGCTGGTTCACAATCGCCCTCGCGATTCCAACCCTTTGCCTTTCCCCTCCCGAAAGTTCGTGGGGGAAATTCCAGCTTTTTTCCGAGAGGTTTACCAGCTCCAAAACCTGAGGCACATCGTCGGCGATTTCGTCGTCCGGCTTGCCCGCCGCCTCCATGGCGAAGGCGATATTTTCATAAATCGTTTTATTGGGCAAAAGGCGGAAATCCTGGAAAATAACTCCTATTCTCCGCCTCAGCATCGGCAATTCCTTTTTTGGCACGGAATTGACATCCACCGAACCGAAAAACACCTTGCCTTCAGTCGGCTTGTCTTCGGCTATCAAAAGCTTGAGCAATGTCGTCTTTCCGGCGCCGGACTGCCCGACGATGGAAACAAATTCTTTCGGCTCAACGGCAAAGCTTATGTCCTTCAACGCCGTCGCCGAGTGTGAGTTCTTGTAAATTTTTGAAACTTTATCGTAATAAATCATGTTTGTTATAACGCCTTCTCCGCCTCTATAAATTCGCCAATCTCCCCTTCCAGCACCGACTCCACATCGCTCGTCTCAACGCCCGTCCTGTGGTCCTTCACCATCTTATACGGAT
>JAADHB010000033.1 GCA_013152035.1 bacterium | reverse complement strand
TTGGTGCCGATGGTGGTGGCGGCGTAGGATATCAGGGTGACGAACAGGAAGGAGAAGAGGGTCACCAGTATTGTTTGGATGGTGGAGTTGGGTTTTTTAGTCATGGTTGGTTTTTAGTTTGCCCTCCGTAGCTTCAGCGAAGGAGGGGCAGGTGGTTTTTAGTAATGGTTGATAAGGTTGGCGGTTTCCGAGGCGCTCGCGCGCCCCGGAAACCGCCGTTCATCGACTGTTTTGATTATACCTTACCCTATTCCGAAACTCCAAACACAACCCCGAATGATATGTGGATAACTTTTTATCGGTTGGAATTTAAAATTGTGGG
This sequence comes from bacterium, assembly GCA_013152035.1. Taxonomy (GTDB): domain Bacteria; phylum Patescibacteriota; class Minisyncoccia; order UBA9983; family UBA9983; genus SZUA-82. Next base: position 24,965 of record JAADHB010000033.1, on the reverse strand, counting down.
AGTTTCTTTATTTTTTAACATTCCTTAATAGCTCCAAAAACTCTTTTTCGTTCAATGTTTTTACGCCGAGTTGTTTGGCTCGTTCATATTTTGAGCCGGGGTCTTTGCCCGCCACCACAAAATCCGTGTTTTTTGAAACGGAGCTCGCGACCTCTCCGCCAAGGGCGATGATTTTCTCTTTCGCTTCTTCGCGCGGCATTGAGCCCAAGGAGCCCGTTAAAACGAACTTTTTGCCTTTCAATTTGCCGGACTTGGGCGCCTCGCGTCCAAGCGGTTTTATTTTGACGCGATCTAGGAGTTTGCTGAGGAATTTTTTATTGTATTCGTCCCTGAACCAATCGTAAACGCTTTTCGCCACGACAACTCCGACATCGTTGACCGATTCCAGCTCATCAAGAGGCGCTTCTCTCAGTTTTTCAATGGAGCCGAACCTGTCCGCCAAGGCGCGCGCCGTCCTCTCCCCCACATGCAAAATTCCCAGAGCGGTTATGAATCTCGGCAAGCTGATTTCCCTTCTCGCGGAAATTGACTTGATTAAATTTTCCGCCGACTTTTCCGCGAATCGTTCAAGCGGCGAAACATCGCCCTCCTTCAAATCAAAAATGTTCGCGGCATCCGTTACCAGTCCACTGTCCAGCAGGGCGTCCACGACTTTCGGCCCCATACCCTCTATGTCAAAACCTTGCTTTGACACGAAGTAATGCAGAGCGCGCCGGTGGCGAGTCGCGCATTTTTTGTTGGGGCATCTGACTATCGGACTCCCCTCTTCGCGCTCCACGGGCGCGCCGCATATCGGGCATTTTTTCGGCATTTTGAAAATTTTTTCCCCGCCGTCCCGGATTTCTTTAAGCACTTTCACGATATCGGGAATCACATCCCCCGCCTTTTGAATTATGACGGTATCCCCGATACGGACATCAAGTTTTTTTATCTCATCCTCGTTGTGCAGTGTGGCGCGGCTCACCACCGAGCCCGCGACTGTCACCGGACGCAAATGCGCCACCGGGGTTAAAGCTCCCGTCCTTCCGACTTGAATTTGAATATCCTCCACCACGGTCGCCGCCTGCTCGGCGGGAAATTTGAAGGCGATCGCGAACCGAGGCGACTTGCCGGTGTACCCCAATTTCTCCTGCCATTCAATTTTATTCAATTTCACCACGATCCCGTCAATCCAGTAGTTCATATTATCGCGTTTTTTCGCCCATTCTTTCCAGAAAGCTATCACCTCCTCAATGTTGCCGCACAGTTTGAAATGGGGATTTACCTTGAAACCCAATTCCCGTAAAAGCTCCAGCTCCTCATACTGCGTTTCCGGCCGGCGAAAGGCGCCTGGCGCCGGGGTTCCCAAAATCGTCAAGTCATACATAAAACTGTCCAGTTTTCTGGAGGCGGCCACCTTTGGGTCAAGCTGGCGGATGGAGCCGGCGGCAACATTCCGCGGGTTGGCGAATAACGGTTCGCCTTTCCTTTTTCTCTCGGCATTCAAGCGTTCAAATTCCCTTTTTCCCATCCATATTTCGCCCTCAACAACCGCGTCAAATTCTTTTTCAATTTTCAGCGGAATGCTTTCTATGGTTTTGACATTTTGCGTCACATCCTCCCCCACCAACCCGTCGCCGCGGGTGGCGGCCGTTTTCAAAAAGCCGTTTTCATAAGTGAGAACGATTTTGAAGCCGTCAATTTTCAATTCACAGGTGTACTCGGGCTCTTTTTTCGGTTCAACGCCCGCCTTCGCGAGCATTCTTTTCAGGCGGGCGTCAAATTCGCGGATTTCGTCTTCCGTAAAAACATCCTCAAAGGACCATTGCCTGACCTTGTGCCTTATTTTTGAAAATTTATCCAGCGGCTTCCCTCCCACTCTTTGAGTTGGAGAATCCGGAGTAACAAGTTCCGGAAACTTTTGCTCCAACTCGTAAAGCTCGTGCTTCAGGGAGTCCAGCGCTTCGTCGGAAATCTCCTGCCTGTCCAAAACATGATAAAGGTAGCGGTGGTGATTTATCAGCTTCCTGAGCTTCTCCGCGCGTTTTTTCGCATCAGCTTTATTCATAGTTTTAGTAAGACACCCTTAGGGCGCGCTCCACCTTTCTCGGGTCAACGGAATCGCAGGTGAAGTTGTATCCGCGCGACTCAATTTTAACGGACCCGGAATCCTTTATGACAAAAATATTCGCGCAAGATCCGTTGGCGAATTCAAGCTTAAATTCGGTCGTGGCGGAGGTGGGGGTAAGGTCGGTAATAATCCAGCTCGCGGCGATGTCTTTCTCATTGCACAAAACTCCGTTGGTCGGAGAAACCGAGTCGGACGATGTGGCAAAAACGGAATAGGTAAACCCGGGGTGTTTTAAGTCCCAATACATGGAACATTCCTCCCCCGTGTCGGCGGCGTAAAAGGCCTTTTGCGATTCCATGCCGGAGCCGGAAAGCGCCATCTCCCTGAAAATTATGTCGAACACCCCGAGCCCGACGGACAAGACGATGCTCGTAATCAGCAGCGATAAAATAAGGGTAAAACCGGTATTCATTTTTTTAACTTCATTTTTCATTTTTCTACGGTTTCCAATTAAATAAACTTTCTTGGAGTTCAACTTTTCTCGTTTTGTTTTTTTCTTTCCAGAAAACCTTGACCTCAACTCTCGCTTCGTCATCCGCGGCGCCCGTGCTCACGGAGGTGATTTTTATGGAACGCCTGAATATGGTGTTCTTTCCGCTCACGTAATTATAGTAATATCCGGTCATCAACCCGTCGTATTTTATCAAGGGGCACTGCGCTCCGCACGATGACACGGCGTCACTTATTACGGAAAGCGGATCGCTTACGGCTGAATAATAAGTGGGGATATCAATATAGCATTCAAGGCCGAGGCAATTATCAAGATACTGCAGCCAAAAGGTGTCTCCCATAAAATTATAATCACGAATGTTTCTCACGACCTCAACCCCCTCCTGCGCGAGATAAAACGCCACAATCCTGTTTTGCGAGACGGTAACCGAACTTACGCTCCTGGAGGCGAGCTGGAGAGGTCCTAAAAGCGCCATTATCAAAATCGTGATGGCAACCAGAGTTTCCAATAAGGTAAATCCTTCCTTCGCGCCGGCGGACTTCATTTTTTTTGTATCGCTGTTTTCCATTTTTTTGTTCTAATTGCCGAGAGCTCTCTGCGAAACCGTCACCTGCAGGTTGATTGTCGTTTTTGTTTTTCTTTCTCCGGCGGATCCGCTCACGATAATCGTCAGCATCGGCTGAAAATCCGAACGCCACGATTTCAGGAGGATAAACAGCAGCTTATTGACCTTCACCTCCGGAGAAGTTAAGGAAAAAAAGGTTGCTCCCCCGTCATCCGACCTTTCAATCGCTCCATTATTAAGTTGGTAAACAATCGCGCCACCGGCGACATCGGTGAAATTAAAGGAATCCGGAGACGAACAAGCGGTGGCGCAATAACTCGTCCCCGTCCTTATTTCCCTCATCATCGTCTCAACGGCGTAATTAAGGTTGTCGTTGACCTTTCGAAGCGATATCGCTTTTTTTTGTATCGTGTTTACGTTAAGAAAAGCCCCCAGGGCGACGCTTACAACCACCGCGAAAAGAGAAACTGAAACCATCATCTCTATCAAAGTAAAGCCCGTGGCGCCGTTGCCGTTATTTTTTGATTTTTGAATATATTTTTTCATTCCACTCCTATTTGCCCCGACAGCCAAACCTTTATCTTTTTCTCTTCGCCTCTCGGCGATCTGACGACAATGTCCGCGTCCGAAAAAGAGGATCCGTCTCCTTCCAAAGTTACGGTCGGAGTCGGCCGCAGGTAAACGATATCCAACTGCCCCAAAGAACAGTCGCCCGGAGGAAAGGACTGCTCGTCTCCGCACAGTTTTGAAATTTTATCGCCCGTATTTATTTTGAACATCTGGACGCATTCCGTGCTCGCCCCGCCGCATCCGTCCCCCGCGTCGTAACTTTTATTTTTGTTGATATCGGCAAACAACACAAAAGTATCGGGGCTGCCGACAATGTCAAAATGAACTCCGTAGCCGGGGAAAACTCCGCTTCCGGCGCCGAATTCGCGCACCGACAGCCCGTAAACCTGCGCCTGGCGCACAGTGAGGGCGATTTCTTGGGCGGTGCGCTTTAGGGCGAGGGTTCCGCTGAATTTCGGATAATTCGCCAGAATCATTGAGGTTATGACGACAAGAATACTCATGGTCACCAGAAGCTCAACCAGAGTAAAACCCGAGCCGTAAAACCCAATCATTTTTTTGTCGTCGGTCCGCTTCATTCAAAACGAAAAACTACTTTATCTTTTTCTTTCACCATCGTTTCAACCGGAGAACTCTCCTGCTTCACTCCGTTCACGTAAAACGCCCACTTCTTGCCGTCTCTGCCGTTAGGAAAACCGTCAATCTTGACCGGCACGAAATCTTTGTCGGCGCGCAGGTCAATGTTTTCCATCGCCGCCGCCTGCTGCAAAAGGCTCCAAACCTTTTTCTGTCCGGACACCGGGACGCGAAACGCCTGCCGGTTGTTATTCCCGTAATCCAAAACGAACACCAGCTTACTGCTTCTTTCCGGCTCGTTTTTGGTTCCGACGGCAATCAGGGCGGAAAGGGCCGCGGCGACAAAAAAAACGGCGACGGCCAAGTTCTTCTTGTTTCTCTCTTTTTTAATCATATCAATAGTACAAAACGGCTAAATATATAAATTAATTACGCGCGATCCGACCAAAAACGCGATTATCGCTCCCAACGCCAAGAATGGACCGAATGGGATCTTGCTCTTTGCATTATACTTCTTTTCACCGAGAACCCGCAACACGACGCGGTGGATAAAAAGCGGGACGAATTTGCCCCGCCGGGCATGAACGGACAGTTTTGAAAACAACAGCAGCAGTATTCCGACAATCGCCCCCAGCCAAAAAGCCAGCGTTACGGCGACCAATGAATTCGGGAAACCCAAAAGAAGCCCTATGCCGGCGGCGAGTTTCGCGTCGCCAAACCCCATCGCCCTGCCTTTTGAAAAAAACCACATTGAGGCGAAAAAAATGAACAGCCCCAAGGCGGACAAAAGCCCGCCCAATAAGACTGAACTCTCAAGCGCGCCAACGCGGTTAAACCTGAAAAATACGGCAAAAAATGAAAGAAGGATAAAGAGATAAACGAGTTTGTTCGGGATCACCCGGTGGCGGATGTCATAGACGGCTATCACCGTCAAGATTGAAAAAACCGCGAGCCAATACCCGATTGCCAACAGCAGATGGCCGGTGATTTCACTCAAATTCAATCCGCCCGCGGAAGAAAAAACCAAGAGAAACATCAAGCCCGTTGTCATTTCCACGAGCGGATACTGCCAAGAAATTTTACTTTCGCAATGTCCGCACTTCCCTTTTCGCGCGAAGAAACTGATTACGGGAATGAGCTCATACCATCTCAACTTACAGCCGCAAGAAAGGCACTTGGAGCTCCCCTTCACCACGGACCCGCCGGTTCCCAAACGGAGTATCACCACATTCAAAAAACTTCCGACAATCGCTCCGAAAATAAAAATAAAAACTCCGGTGAATATCATATTTATATCATAACATAAAATCGCCGCTCGCGAGCGGCGATTTTATGTTAGTCGCGTAAAACTAAATCGGTTCGGAAAACTACGGAGTTACATCGTAAACAGCGTTTACCGGGTCGTTGGTGCCATCGAAAGGGGTACCCAAGTAAGTCACCGCTCCGGCTCCGCAATCAGGAGAGCCGGTGCTGGAATTACAATCCTTGTCCGAGTTCAACGCCACATGGCCGGGTTCTTCCAAAATTGCCCCCAAATGGTAATAAGTCGGACTTGTTGCCGGGTAATAGGCGTAGGTATAATCCGTTTGCCCCGTTCCATTGGGCGGCACCGGAAGGGAAGCTATTTGACCACCTGAAACAAGAGCGTCCAAAGTCGTCGGATAAGAACCGTTGTTGTCGTCATAATACATCTCCAGCGCCAACTGAATCTGCTTGATGTCGGCAACCCTTCTCGCGTCTTTTCCTTTCTTCCTGGCGCTGTTCAAAGAAGCGAGCACTATTGAAGAAAGAATTCCGATAATGGCGATAACGACCAAAAGTTCAATCAAGGTAAAACCTCCGATTCCTCCTCTTTTTTTATTGTTTATCATTTTTTTGTTGTTTTTTGAATAATTTTGCTAATTCGCTTCTTCGCAAATGCCGAAGCGAACCCTATCGACCTGATATTTATATTTCTCCATTCTCATTCTACACCATTTCCGATATTTACATCAAATCGGCTGTGGATAACCTTTCATCTCCAACCTTCTACATTCCCGCCGAGATGTTATAAATCGGACCAAGAATTGAAACAAGGAGAATTCCGACCGCCAAACCCAGAGCCACTATCATAACCGGCTCAATCAAGCCGACCAGGTTTTCCACGGCATTGTTCACTTCCCTTTTGTAGAAGCGCGCCAAGGTTTTTAGAATAAAATCCAGTTTTCCGGACTCCTCTCCTATCCTCACCATCCTTGAAACGAGCGGCGGAATGTCCTTGTATCTTGAAAAAACATCCGAGATTGAATTTCCCGCCCTCACCGCCTCTTCCGACTCCCTCAAAATTCTCTCGTAAATTTTGTTGCCGACCACGTCCCCCGTTATCTCCAGCGCCCGCACGACCGGTATTCCGCTTGAAAGAAGAGTCTCAAGGTTGTCCGTAATTCTTGAAAGATACAGTTTTTTGTATAAGGTTCCGATATAGGGAAACTGAATCTGAATGCGGGAGATTATAAACCTTCCGGTTTTGGTGCGCGTGTACCGCCAAAGAAAGATAATTCCTATCGCCAAAAGCACGAGAAAGAACACTCCGTAGGAACGCATAAGGTCGCTGATCCCGATTACGACTTTCGTGTAAGTCGGTATATCCTGCCCGGTTTCAAGAAGAATCGCGCTCAAACGCGGGATCACGAAAACCATCATCAAGACCATCACCGAGAAAAAAGTGGCGATGACAAAGGCTGGGTAAATAAGCGCGTTTTTCGCCTTGGACGCCAACTCGTAGCTCCTTTCAAGGTATTCCGCGAGATATAGAAAAACCTCGTCCAGCTTCCCCGACTCCTCGCCGGACCTTATCATGCTCACGTAAAACTTGGAAAAAACATCCGGGTGCTTCGTCATCGCGGAGGACAACGAAGACCCTCCCTGAATATCCTCCAAAATTCTTGAAAGTTTTGTCCTGAGCAGAGGGTTTTCCGATTCCGCCGCCAGTAATTTGAAAGAATCAAGAACGGGGACTTTCGCCTCAAAAAGAGTTGACAGCTGCCTTGAAAGAATAACCACCTCGCGCGGCTTCACTCTTTCAAAAAGTTTTATGTTTTTCTCCCAAAAATGCCCTCCCTTGCCCGCCGGATGAATGGAGACAATTATCAGGTTTCTTCTCTGCAGGGAGGAAATCGCTATCTCAACATTGGACGCCTCTATGCTTCCGTTTTTTTTCTCCCCCTCTATGGTTGTGGCTTCGTATTTATACAGCATAATAATCGCTAGATTAAACCTTCCAATGACCTTGGATTCAACGAATGTTTATAAGCGTTGTCCGCCGAAATTTCCCCGGAACGCACCAAATCAGCCAAGGAGCGGTTCAAGCTCACCATTCCCGTCTCAAGCCCGGTTTCAATGACAATGTCAATCTCATGGGTTCTGTTTTCTCGGATAAGATTTCTGACCGCCGATGTCGCGATGAGCAGTTCGTAAGCCGGAATAAGTCCCCCTGAAACCCTTGAAACCAAGCGTTGGGAAAAAACTCCGATGAGCGCGTTTGACAACTGAAGCCGGATTTGATTCTGCTGGTCTGACGGGAAGGAATCAATAATTCTGTCTATTGTTTGAGCGGCGTTGTTGGTGTGAAGCGAGGAAAAAATCAAATGGCCGGTTTCGGCGGCGGTGACGGCGGTGGCTATCGTCTCGGTATCCCTCATTTCGCCTATCATCGCCACATTCACGTCCTCCCTGAACATTGAACGCAAAGCCGTGGCGAAATCCTTGGTGTCAATTTTCACCTCCCTCTGGTCAATGATTGATTTGTCCTGAATAAACTGGTATTCAACGGGGTCTTCAATGGTGATTATGTGCTCGGACCGGCTGTGGTTTATGGAATCCACCATTGAGGCCATGGTCGTTGATTTTCCGTGGCCTATGGGGCCCACGACCAGAAAAAATCCCTGCTCTTTGTTGGCGAAGTCAATTAAAATATCGGGTAGATTAAGCTCTTTGAGAGTTTTTATTTTCACCGGAATAAGGCGCAGGGCCGCGCCCAGAAAACCGCGCTGAAAAAAAACATTCACCCTGAACCTGACCTTGTCTTCATGGGCGTAGGAAAAATCAAGTTCTTTGTTTTTTACGAAAAATTCGCGGTGTTCGTCGCTAAGCATCGCGAAAATCAGCCCCTTTGCGTCCTCCGGAGAAAGAATGTTTTTTTTCACCAAAGGAACCAAAAGCCCCGAGACTCTTATGGTCGGATGCCTCCCGACGCTTATGTGCAGATCGGAAGCGCCTTCCTTGACAACCGTCATTACCAAATCGGATAATTCTTTTTTGTAATCCATCATAAACAATAAGCCGAGGGCGGCGATTAAACGCCGGCAATCAGCGATTTTATCTTATTAACGACTTCGGTGGGCGTGAAATACGCCTTGATGATGTAGTCATCCGCCCCCAATTTTGTTCCTTTTTCAATGTCTTCTTTCTGCCCCAAATTGGTAAGGACAACCATCTTGCTGTTTTCCAGCAGGTTGTTCCTTTTGACATTTATCAAAAATTCAAATCCGTCCATATCCGGCATCACTAAATCAAAGAGAACGGCGTCGGGCTCAAACCCTTTCTTGATTTTTTCCAAAGCTTCAACGCCGCCCAAGGCGACATCCACCTCAAATTCGGACTGGCGAAATTTCAGTGAATACATATCCAGCAAAAACTCGTCGTCGTCAACTATCAAAATTGAATGTGTAGTCATGTTCATTTTTATTATAGCTTATTTAACTCTTCCAAGCCAACGGTTCCGGCAAAAACCTTCAACAAGGCGTCCTCCCTCATGGTAAGCATTCTCTGCCTGCGCGCCTCTTTGAATATCTCCGGCTCAACGGGATTGGATAAAATAATGCTTTCAAGCTGGGGCGTCTTCGCCAAAATTTCAAATACGCCGGCGCGGCCTTTCGCTCCCTGCGGACAGGATGGCGAGGGAATCCCCTGATAAATCTGATCGGGTATTTTAATCGCCTTTTTTATTTCCGGAGGAAAATCGGCGAGTTCTCTTTCAATCCTTTCTCTGACCGGGCCTTCAACGGGTATGCCCTTCCGGGAATCGGGGCAGAGCGTCCGGACAAGCCGCTGGCCTATCGCCAGCACCATGGTCGGAGCGATTAAAAACGGGTCAACGCCCATATCCACCAAGCGCGGAATAACGCCCACCGCGCTGTTCGTGTGCAGGGTGGAGAAAACAAGATGCCCCGTGAGCGCCGCCTGAATGGCGAGGGCCGCGGTTTCCTTGTCTCGGATTTCACCGACCATAATCATATCCGGATCCTGCCGGAGAATGGAGCGGAGTCCGCTCGCGAAATCGTATCCTATTTCCGGCCTGACCTGCGATTGGTTTATCCCCTCAATATTGTATTCAACGGGATCCTCCAAACTGATGACATTGTTTTTCTCCCTGTCCAGCTCCTCAAGCATCGCGTAAAGAGTGGTCGTCTTTCCGGAACCGGTGGGTCCCGTAAGCAATATCAAGCCGTACGGCCTTTTCAGCCCCTCCCTTATTATGCTCAAATTGTTTTTGGAAAACCCTATTTTCTCCAAGCTTTTCACCCCTTTTTCCTGGTCAAGGATACGCATAACAACCTTCTCGCCGAAGAAAGTCGGGAATGTTGAAACCCGGAAATCAATCTCCCTTCCTTCAATGCGCGTGGCGAAGCGCCCGTCCTGGGGCTTGCGTTTCTCGTCAAGCTTCATATTGGTGAGTATTTTTATCCTTGAAACGATGGCGTCATGGACGCTCAAAGGAAGCATAAGACTCGTGTAAAGGATTCCGTCAACCCTGAACCGCACCTTCAGCCTGCGCGCCAACGGCTCTATGTGTATGTCGGACGCCGCTCCCGCGACGGCGTGGCGCAGTATCACCGCCACCATCTTCGTAACGGGCGCCTCCTCAACGAACCTTGTTTCTCCTTTAATGATTTCTCCCGCCGACTCCTCCGCCTCGGTTTCCATAAGGGCGGATTCAAGCTCGCCGAGCACCTTCGTCACTTCCCCGCTCAGCCCCTTGTATTCATTGAGGACGAGATTGAGGTCTTCTTCGGATATCAGAAAAATTTTGAACGGTATGTTTAATTTTGAAACGATAAATTGCAGGGCCTCTCTCGCCTCAATATTTTCCGGATTAACCATCCCGACCTGCAAAACCCCGTCCTCCATTCCAAGGGGAACGAATTTGTAATGTTTGGCGGCCTCCTCGGGGATTTGCTTCAAAACATCAAAAGGAGGTTTCTTTTCGGCGATGCTCCAAAAAGGAACTCCCGACGCTTCCGCTTTCGCCCGAGTAATTTCAGAGCCGGGAACGCCGTGCGCCATTAAAAGCTTTTCAAGCGAAGCGCCTTTTTCAGCCGAAACAGACTCGAAATTTGACAAATCTTCGGGATTGATAATATTCTTTTTGATTAAAATGTCGGTGAATTTCATAACTCGGAAGATTCGAGCGCTTTCCCTCCCTTTCCGAATGGAGCGAAAGGGTTCAGGCGCCCGGCTTTTTCCGGAACCAATTCCACGGAAAAATCAACGAGGCTCTTAAAGGTTTCGTTTTCAAAAAACGAAGCGTCCAGCTTGATTGACCTTAGTGTCGCCAGCATTTTCAGTATCTCCTCACCCTCGGGAATTATGGCGCCGCTCGCGTAACCGGCGCCGGCGCCCTCAAGAGGGATGACCGAGGCGTCTTGATTTTCACCCATAAACAGCGAGTATCCCATAAAAGCGAACACCAAGGCGGCTCCCGCCAAGATTGCAACCGTCAATTTTAAAATTTTCTTTCCCATATTTGTGTTATTTTTGCTTTTTCCAATAAGTTACCGCTCCCACGTTAAACTCATACGAATCTGTGTCGCTTGAAATGAAGGTTATCCTGTCAATGTCAATCAAGCTTGAGTTCCTTTCCAGATCCTTGAGAAAAGAAACAAACGACCCGTAACGCCCCGCGACCGACATAGCCATGGAAACTTCGCCGAAATCTTCTTTTTTGGGCCCAAAAGAGGCGTCGCTCTCTTCTTTGCCTTTTTTAACATCTATGTTTTTGAGAATAAGGCCGTGGCTCTTCGCGATGCTTTCTATTTCAATAATCAACTTAATGGCCTCCATTTTGGAGGGAAGGATTTTATTCAGTTTGTCCAAGTCGTCCTGGCTTATGGAATTATATTCCGACAAAATCTCGTCCCTTACCGTCTGCAGCCGCTTTGAGTTTCCCAGAATTTCGTTGAAAGCCGCTTCTTTCTTTTGAAGTTTTCCGACTTCCGCGAAGTTTGGTTTCGTCCAGGCGAAAAACACCATAACCGCGGCTGCCAAGAAAATTAATGATGTGATGATGCGCGCCATAATAATTTATTTATTGCGATTAAATGCCGTATTTGACAAGATTTGGATTCAAGGCAATGACGATGCGGAATTTTATCACCCCTCCCTTGCCCAAAGAAAGGTTTGAAACGGAAATATTTTCAACATTCTTGTTTTTTTGAAACTCATCCGCCTGTAAAGCGAGGGAGGCGTAACTTTTCGCCAGCCCGTTCATTGAAATTTCAACGCTCTTTTTTTTATTTTTACCCTTAGCTTTGCTTTCCTGCCGAGTGTAGCTAAAATCCGAAAATCTCACATTCTCCAATGTCGCCTGCTCAAGAAAGCTGAAAATCGGACTTGGCGCTATGTGGTTTTCCAGCAGCTTCTTCGCGAACTCAATTTTTTCCGCCGTCTTGCCGATTTCAGCCAGGACGGGAAGGTCAAAAGCGTCCCGCGCCCTCTCCAGAGAATCCGCCAGAGAAACGACGCTTTTGTCCAAGCTTTTTTTATATAAATAAACTCCGCCAAAAACCAGCATTGAAACGGCGAACAGAACGATGGAGGAATTCATCAGAATACCGAAATTCCTGGACTTGTAGATCGGTTTTATAAAGCTTTTTTTGGGTATGAATGAAGTCTTTTCCATGTTTTATTTTATTGCAAACCCCGCAATGCGAGCCCTATGGATACTGAAAAACTCGGTCCCGCCTCCTTCAGCGCCTCGGCGAGAAACGCCGGATACTCTGTTTTGGCGAACGGGTCGGCCAACGCCGCCTCCAAACTCAAACGCTTTACGGCGAAGCCGGCCATTCCTTTCAATAGCGATCCGCCGCCGGTTAATATCACCTTGCTGACGGCCCGCCCGTTCTTTCGCTGGTATTCCTTGATAACCCTGCTCACTTCCATAAAAACATAGTCCAGTATCGGCTCAACGATGTTTCTTATCTCTTTATGCTCCGGCAAAGGCGAAAGCCCGATTTCTCTTTTCATTTCTTCGGCTCGTTCAAAATCCACTCCCAGCGAATGCGCGATCGCCCCGGTCAAATCCTGCGAACCCTTCGTCACCGAATGGGAAGCCATCATTATTCCGAAATCAACGATGGCCATTTTTACGGAAGACGCGCCGAAATCTATCACGGCCGCCGGAGACGACTCCCTCCCGACGGAGGCCCTCATCGCGCTGAACGACTCAATCTCAAGCACCGATATCTCGGGGCCCGCTTTGGCGATTATCTCCCTGTACTTGCTTATGCTGTCTTTGTGAATGGCGACCAAAAGGACTTTGATAAACTTCCTTCGTTCTCCTTGGTCGTCTTTGTTTATCTTTTTCTCAACGGTTTCGGGAAGAATCCACCAGTCCATGTCAACTTCGGAAATGGGGACCGGGATATATCGCCTCGCCTCCATCTCAATCATCTGGGCCGCGTCTTTGCCGTCAACCATCGGGATATTTATGATCGTAATGAAGCTTGATTTCAAGGGAATGGCGACTGCCGCTTTTTTCGCTTTCGCGTTTGATTCCTTCAAAACATCTTTCAGGGCTTCAATGGCCTTTTCCTCGGAAAGCCTCGCCGCCTGCCCGACCGCCAAATTGCCGTAAGGCCCGAGGGCTATCTCTCCGTAAGTTTCCAGAACGGCGCGCTCCTTTTCTTTTCTCAGCTGGACAACTTTTATGCTTGACGAGCCGATGTCAATCCCCAAAACATTCTGAGGTTTTTTAAAAAAACTGAGCCCCTTTATTATGTTTAAATTCTTGAAAGGCGATATCATACTGTATACTATATCACAGTATACCATAAAAATAACAATCAATGTCACTAAAACTTATCCACATATCAATCCGGGAAATTTTAAGCGTCCTCTATCCGCAAAAATGTCTTGGCTGCGGACTTAAAAATGAAATTTTGTGCCGCCGGTGCGTCCAAAAAATAGACTATCCGACACTGCCCGCGTCCGGCAATGTTTTCGCCGCCGCCGATTACAATGACGGCTTCGCGAAAAAAACAATCTGGCTTTTGAAGTATCGGAAAATCAAAACCGCCGCGAAACCGCTGGCGGAATTATTGCATACGAGAATTGTCCAAAGGCCGTCCCTCGCGGCGGCGCTCAAAAAGGGCTCTTGGATAATCATTCCCGTTCCGCTTTCAAAAAAGCGGTTAAGGGAAAGGGGCTTTAACCAATCGGAGTTGATAGCCCGAAATTTGTCCGATAGAATGTCCGTTAGAATGGCGCCGGATGTCCTTTACAAGCTAAAGGACACTCCGTCTCAAGTGAGCATAAAGGACAGGAAGGAGCGGCTGGCGAATCTAACGGACAGTTTTGCCGCAAAAAATACGCGCCTTGTAAAGGACAAAAATGTAATACTCGTTGACGATGTGACAACCACCGGCGCCACCCTTAAAGAAGCCCACAAAACCCTCCGCGCCGCCGGCGCCAAAAAAGTAATCGCGTTGGTTGTGGCAAGGGGATAAATTATGTTAGTATTTAGTAGCCAATATATTGGTTTTGAACACAAGGATTGGTTTAAAATTAAATATTATATGGAGAGGTGCCAGAGTGGTTGAATGGGGCACCCTGCTAAGGTGTTAACGGGGAAACTCGTTCGAGGGTTCGAATCCCTCCCTCTCCGCCATTGACAGATATCTAGAGAGGGCTGGACTTCTCGGGTACTAGAAATGCCTTGGTAGGCAATTTGCTATACAAATTTATTATTTGCGATAGGATTAAAATATGAAATCAAAGCCGTCACAAGAAGAACTTGAAGCCTTAAAGTTTGGGATGTCTATTTATGCCCCAATTTGTTTGTATTTAATCTTAAAGGAGTTGAGTTTTTATAAAATAAGCAAAACTTTAATACCCGCAGACGCAGAAATAAAAGGAGAGATTAAAAAACTGTATGGTGTCCCTTTTGGAGAATGGCCGCCTCATATAAAAGAAGATTGGTATAAACTTTCTGAAAGTTTACCATTAGAACAAATAAAGAAAATTTCTGCTGAGGTACACTATTTTTTAATATATTCAATGGGTGCTTTATCATCAAAATATTTAGAGGAAGAAGGGCAAACTATGGTATTAGATTTTTTGTACGATATTTTTAATGACCGCGATCTTTGGAATCCCGAGGATCCCACGGAAGATTGTTTCAGTAAATACAGAAAATCACCTAACACTTTTACAACTCTTATAGACAATCTCGGTAGTGTGATTGCTGAGCGTGATCCTTTATTGACAACAAGCTTAGCTATCGATATTGCAGGCATACCTAAGTTTTTTCTTGCTCCTGCTGTAGACAAGATCTTTGCCGCTAAATGATATAATGCACACGAGGAACCTTCAGTTTATATTCTAAATAATAGTAAAACCTTACAGGACTTGCCGGTTTATGGTATAATACAGCCGAAATGGAAATGGATTCTCTTATTGAAGAAAATTTTCGGGTTTTGGCTCCCCAAAAAAAGGCGCTCGGCAAGCTCGGGCTTAAAACCGTCCGTGATTTGCTTTTTTATTTTCCGGCGCGATACGAAAACTTTTCCGAAAGAAAAAATATCGTTGACCTCCAAGAGGGCGACAAAACCACGGTTTACGGAAAAATCGTTGAGGCGAAGACGCAGAGAACGCGGACAAAAAGAATGTCTTTGTCGCAAATTATCGTCGGCGACCTCACCGGAACGATAAACGCCGTCTGGTTCAATCAACCGTATATCGCGAATATCCTGAAAATCGGCGACAAGGTGGCGCTCACCGGGAAAATAGCGAGCAATAAGTCCGGCCTCTACATCGCCAACCCAACCTTTGAAAAAGTGGATTCCTACGCCGATTTGAGCGGAGGGAGCGCCCTGCTCGCCGTTTATCCCGAAGCGCGCGGGATAACTTCCCGCTGGCTGAGGTTTAACATACAAAAAATACTGCCTTCGGTTTCCAGAACCAACCTTCAAGACCCCATTCCGGAAAGAATTTTGAAAAAATACCACCTCCCCGACCTTTATTCCTCCCTTATTTATATCCACACCCCGCAAAACCCCGGTGATGCCGAAGCGGCGCGCAAACGGTTCGCCTTTGAGGAAATCTTTTTTATCCAGCTAACGCGACTTAAAGAAAGACAGGAGCGCGACAAAAAACATTCCTTTGCCGTCAAAATAACCAAAAAAGAGATGGATGATTTTTTGAAGATCTTCCCTTTTGAACTGACGGCGGCTCAAAAAAAATCAATCAATCATATTCTTGGCGATTTCGGCAAAAAAACGCCGATGTCCCGCCTGCTTGAAGGAGATGTCGGGTCCGGCAAAACCGCCGTCGCGGTGGCGGCCGTTTACGCCGCGGTGAAAAGCGGATATCAAGCCGCCTATATGGCGCCCACGGAAATTCTCGCCCGACAGCATTTCCAGTCATTCATAGAATATTTTTCGCAATTGCGGTTGACGACGAAAATCGGGCTGATTACTTCGTCCGAATGCAGAAAATATCCATCCAAGGTCGCTTTTGAGCGGGACAAGGGCGACGGGTCAACTCATATTTCAAAAAGCCAGCTTCTGAAATGGGTTGAAAACGGGGAAATTCCGATTTTAATCGGCACTCATTCCTTGATTCAAAAAAGCGTAAAATTCCCCGCCGAGGACGGAAAAGGGCTCGCGCTCGCGATAATTGACGAACAGCACCGCTTCGGCACGAAACAAAGAGCGTCCTTGGCGAGAGAAAAATCGGAGCGAATCCCCCACCTTCTTTCAATGACCGCCACCCCGATTCCGCGAACCCTGGCTTTGACGATTTACGGGGACCTTGACCTGTCGCTTCTGGATGAAATGCCGGCGGGCAGGCGAAAAATAATCACCGCCGTCGTTCCTCCCGAGCAGAGAGGCAGGGCTTACGAGCAGATTCGGGCGGAGATAAAGAACGGGCGGCAGGCGTTTGTGATCTGCCCGAGAATTGAGGAGCCGGACCCGGACAAGCTGGGGGCGTTGAATGTGAAGTCGGTCAAGGAAGAGGCGAAGCGCCTGCAAACGGAAATTTTCCCGGAATTTGAAGTCGGAATCCTGCACGGAAAACTGAAGCCGGCGGAAAAAGAGGAGGTTTTGGACGATTTTCGCGGAAATAAAATACAAATTCTCGCCGCCACCTCCGTGGTGGAGGTCGGCGTCAACATTCCCAACACCACGATGATCGTCATTGAGGGGGCGGAAAGGTTCGGCTTGGCGCAGCTTCATCAGTTGCGGGGAAGAGTTATGCGAAGTTCGCGCCAACCGTACTGCTTCATTTTCACCGATTCGGATTCCCAGAAAACGAAACAACGCCTTGCGGCGCTGGAAAAAGCGAGGAGCGGCTTTGAGCTCGCGGAGTATGATCTGAAATTCCGCGGCGCCGGGGAGCTTTCAGGGGCGAAGCAATGGGGAATCTCGGATATGGGGATGGAAGCGTTGAAAAATCTCAAAATGGTGGAGGCGGCGCGCCTTGAATCCCAAAAAATCCTCAAACAAGACCCTGAACTGGAAAAACATCCTCTGGTCCTGAAAAGATTGTCCTCCCAAAAATCAAAAATACATTTTGAGTAAATTATGCATCCGCCTGGACTTGAACCAGGAACCGCAGAGGTATAAGCTCTGTGCTCCCCGCCCGCAACGCCTGAAGCTTGCGATGGCGGGCGGGTGCCAATTGAGCTACAAACTCCGCCTTTGTGATTCCAATCTCGTGCCAAAATCACTCCAAATGCGCGTGCCTGGACTTGAACCAGGAACCGCCGAGGTATAAGCTCGGTGCTCTGCCAATTGAGCTACACGCGCGCTTGCCGGTCTATTTTCTGTCGCCGGTCTAGTTTTCTAACTTTAGCCTATTTTTCAAGAATCTTCTACCGTACCCTGTCTTAAAATATTTTTCGCGAACCAAGGCGGACTCTCTACACAAGCACGCTTCATAATAAATCAATTTCAACGGCTTTCTGTGTCTCGTGGAATTAACCAGCCCTTGATTGTGTTCTTGTGTTCTTTTTTTCAGGTTGTTTGTAAATCCCACGTATATTTTCCCGTCTTTTTGGCTTTGTAGCACATAAGTATAAAACATAATAATGGTGCTCCCCGCCCGCAACGCCTGAAGCTTGCGATGGCGGGCGGGCCCGCCCGCAACGCCTGAAGCTTGCGATGGCGGGCGGGTGCCAATTGAGCTACGGATGCTTTTAGTTGTAAATATCGTGGTCTCCCACATCAATAAAGACAACCTCTCCTTCACCGACCAAATCAAACATTATTCTATACGAACCGGAAACAGAAAAAGACCAGTACTCCTTGAATTTCCCACGCAATTTATGCGTTTTTAATTTGGGATCAAAAATATCTCGGCGAAAAACTTCCTCTTTCTTTTTGGCGCGCGCCTTGAGTTCAGTCGGCAGCTTCTTGTATGACTTCCTGAATCTGGAGGAAAAATAAATTTTCATGCTAATCCAGGTCGGCCAACGACTTTAAAAGCTCTAATTTGCCCGCCTTTTTTTCCCGCTTATATGTTCTAATCGCTTCGCCAGCTATCCCCTCCTCAATCATTCTTTTTTCCGCAAACTTTTTCCACCTCAAAAACTCGTCGTAAACACCTTTGGAGATTACGACCAGCTCACTTTTCCCGGTGACACTTTTGGGGATGATAAATGTCGCGCTTTTAACATTCATACTTAAATGATACAAAATTAACCTGAAAAACTCAAACACCCGCATGCCTCTCCGCCTTTTTTGGTTTGATGCCGTGCTCCAGCAGTAATTTGTCAAATTCCTCCCTTTCTATCGTTTCTTTTTCTATCAAACGGCTTGTTATGGCGTCAAGCGCTTTCCGGTTTTTCTCCAAAACCTCTTTTGCCCTGTCCAGCGCTTCGTTCATAAATCTTTTAATTTCGCCGTCAATTTCCTTCGCCACATCTTCGGAGTAATTTTTTTCGCCTCCCATTTCCCTGCCCAAAAACATCACCCCCTCTTTCGCCCCGAACGCGACCGGACCTATCTTGTCCGACATTCCGTATTTCGTGACAAGCGCGCGCGCCACATCGCTCGCGCGGTAAAGGTCGTCCGACGCTCCCGTGGTGATGTCGTCAAATATTATTTTTTCCGCGGCGTATCCGCCAAGGGAAACGGCGAGCTCGTCCAAAAAGTGCTTCTTTGAATACAAGTGCCTCTCTTCCGCCGGCAGCTTAAGCGTGTACCCCGCCGCCTTTCCACGCGAAACGACGGAAACTTTCTGGACCGGGTCGGCGTTCGGAAGAACGGACGCCACCAGCGCGTGGCCGATTTCATGGTAAGAGGCAATCTTTTTTTCATCGACGCTTAAAAGGTGGCTTTTTCGCTCCGGCCCGAGCATAACTTTTTCAATGGAAACTATCAAATCGTCCTGGTTAATCTCCTTTCTGCCCTTGCGAGCCACGAGAATGGCCGCCTCGTTCATAAGATTCTGCAAATCGGCTCCGGAGAAGCCGGGAGTTCTTTCGGCGATTACTCTGAAATCAACATCGGCTGCGATGGGTTTTTTCTTGGCGTGTATTTTAATAATCTGCTCTCTGTCGTTCACATCCGGCAAATCAAGGACAACCCTTCTGTCAAACCTGCCCGGTCTCAGCAACGCCGGGTCCAGAACATCGGGCCTGTTCGTCGCCGCCATAACGATAACTTTTTCATTCGGCTCAAACCCGTCAAGCTCAACCAGAATTTGGTTCAAGGTTTGCTCTCTTTCGTCATGCCCTCCGCCCATCCCAACCCCCCGATGCCTTCCCACGGCGTCAATTTCGTCAACGAAAATAATGGCGGGCGCGGCTTTCTTCGCCATTTTGAACAGGTCGCGGACGCGGCTCGCGCCAACCCCGACGAACATTTCCACGAATTCTGAGCCGGAAATATGAAAAAACGGCACCTCCGCCTCCCCCGCCACCGCTCTGGCGAGAAGGGTCTTGCCGGTTCCCGGCGCGCCCATAAGAAGAACTCCTTTCGGTATGCGGGCGCCGATATCAAGAAACTTCTTGGGATTTTTCAGGAAATCCACAATCTCCATCAGCTCCTCTTTCGCCTCGCGCACGCCGGCGACATCCTTGAAAGTTATTTTTTCCTTTTGGTCCTCGGGGCCGGTAACCCTGGCGCGCGACTTGCCGAAACTGAACGCCTGCAGGCTGCTGCTCTTCATCTGTTTCGCCGCCATCCAAAAAAACCAAAGAATAATCAGAAGCGGCAACAAAAACGGAAAAATCGCGCCAAACCAAAACATAAAGCCGGACGGGTTCTCAACAATTAAAGAGACTTTGCCAAGCTCATCTTTGGAAACCCCGTAATTGCTCAGCGTCTGCGTCAACGCCGCCTCCGCCTCCTTTTTTGAATCCTTAACGGAGCCGTCGGCGAATTTGATTTTTAATTTCTCGCCCTCCACCTTGATTTCCGAAACATTCCCGGCGTTAATCTCGCTGACCAGCTGGGACAAGGAAATCTCCTCCGGCTTTTTCATTTCCTCGGAAAGCGCGGAATAGAGTCCTGACAGTATCATCAACACCAAAAGGGCGGTAAATATGTGTTTTGAGAAAGATTTTACCGGCTCGTTTTTCGGTCCCTGAATTTTAGGCATTTTCGTCTTAACCATTATGAAAATTGTAGCTTATTGGCGGATGAAAATCAAACTGATACACTTAGAGTATGCCCGTTCTTCTGGAAAACAAAAAAGCGAGATTTGATTATGAAATCCTGAAAACATTTGAGGCGGGTTTGGAGCTGCGCGGGTGGGAGGTTAAGTCAATAAGGGGCAAACGGGGGTCGCTGGCGGGGGCGCACGCCATAATCAGAGGCGGAGAAATTTATATCGTCGGATTTGACATCCAGCCCCATCAGGCCAAGAACCTGCCCGCGAATTACGAAGAGGGGCGGACTATTCGCCTGCTTTTATCAAAAAAAGAGATAAGGCGAACTTCAAGGGAAATTGGCGCAAAAGGGGTTGACACTGGTGCCGATTAGATTGTATACTAAGGGCAGGAAAATCAAGGTTCAGATTGCGTTGGTTAAAGGAAAAAAGAAATTTGAGAAGAGAGAGAAAATAAAAGAAAGAGAATCAAAAAGAAAGATTGAGAGAACGATAAAGGAAAGGATGTAGCCCCCTATGGGGATGATCGGCTTCGACGGGAAGCTGCTCAAAATACGCAAGTCGAGTTTCGGAAACTCGTTAAACTTCCAAACATCAATAAGTGCAAAAACTTATTTACCAACTCCCGCTTTAGCATACGCTTAAACGGGGCGTCCACTCCGCTAACTCCCAATAGGCGGAACCGGATGTCATTTAATTGGGATAGGGATCGGAATTTTCTCAATCCGGCTCCGAATCCGCCATCGGCGGACAGAGAATCGGAGTTTTAAGGTTTTGCTTGTTTAATACTTAACTCTCTTAAAACAATCAAATGAGCTAAACTTGTAGAACTATTTTGAAAAACTCTCCGGACGCGGGTTCGATTCCCGCCATCTCCACTGCTTCGCTCTGCACTGCGTTCCGAGCTACGCAGTGCAGGCACAAAAGGCGCGCCATTACGGCGTGTTTTTTGTCTAGTGAAGCAGTGGTCCTGCGAAGTTTCAACGAAGCAGGGCATAATTCCAATAAAGCAGAGTTTTTGTTATTATTAAGTCGTGCATTATGTCTATATTTTAAAAAGTGAAAAGGACGGTAGTTATTACAAAGGAATAACCCAAAACCTCAAGATTCGCATTCAAAATCATAACAACGGGTCGGCTGAATATTCATCATCAAAAAAACCTTACAAGTTGGTATGGTATTGCGCATTCCCGAAAAAAGAAGATGCCCTGCGGTTTGAAAAATACTTAAAGCACGGTTCTGGGCATGCATTCGCCAAAAAACATTTAATCTAAGATGTAAGCGAAGCGAGTTTAGAAACTTGACCCCGATTCCCGCCCACCAATCTCCTGCAAAAGGGTCAGGGAGTTGTTTCTCTGACTGAAATCAAGTTCCAAATAATTTGGGGAGGGAAAATTAGTAATAGTAAAATAACGGCCGCAAGAAGAATAATAAGCCCAAATTTTAAAAAGACTTTTGCCCTGATTCTATTTTTTTTCCAAAAAGCGTAGAAGGCGGAAACAACAAGAAGAACTATTCCGCATAAGAGAAATGCTACTCCCAAGAGGAGAACAGGTATAAATAAATTTCCGCAGATATCAAAAAAAGAATAATCTTGCCCTGTGCACATCCACGCGTAAGCCGAAATAGGCGTGAATAGTGAGAAAAATAAAAAGAAAAAAGTTATTTTTATTTGTTTCATATTTAAGTACTTTTATCGTAACAAAGTAAAGCGTTTAACGCAATAACCAAAGTAACCGAGGGCGTAATAATTCCCCGCCATCTCCACTGCTTCGCCCTGCACTGCGTTCCGAACTACGCGGCGCGGGCGCGCAAAACGCCCCAAAACTTGTAATTTTAAAGGTCTTATGATAGTATGGTGGGAAGTTCATTAGGGGTTTTGTTCAAGAAAATTCACGGATTTTGAAGAGAATAAGAATCAACAATCAAATAATGGCGCCTGAATTGAGGGTGGTAAGCGATGACGGGCAAAATCTTGGCATTCTTAGCACTGCCGAGGCGCTGAGAATCGCGAAAGAAAAAGAGCTTGACTTGATAGAAATATCCCCTACCGCCAAACCACCCGTCGCGAAAATAATGGATTACGGCAAGTTTCTGTACCAAGAGAACAGAAAAGCGCGGGAGGCAAAAAAAAAGGCGCACGGAACGGAAACCAAGGCGATTCAAATCGGAACGGGAACCTCCCAGCACGACCTTGAGCTTAAAGCGAAAAAGTTAAAGCGAAAAAGGCGTCAAAATTCCTGAAGGAGGGAAACAGGATAAAAGTCAGTTTAATACTGAAAGGAAGGGCGAAATACATGGACAGGGGATTTATTGAGGAAAGAATCAACAGGATTCTGAAACTCATAACCGAAGATTACAAAGTGGCCGACGGCCCAAAGAAAGGGCCGCGAGGAATACATTTAATCATTGAGCGTTCAAAATAAAAATGTCAAAAACAAACAAATCATTAAGCAAACGGCTGAAGTTGACGAAAAAAGGCAAGGTTTTGGCGCGAAGGCCCGGCCAATGCCATTTTAACGCCAAAGAAAGCCGTTCAAAGCAAATGGCGCAGAAACGCGCGCTGACTCTGCGGATTAAAAATAAGACATTGAGCAGGTTTTTGCCTTTTAAGTAATTTCAAATTTAATTTATTATGACAAGAGTTAAACGAGGGACAATTTCATTAAAAAGACGGCGAAACATCCTTAGCCAGGTTAAGGGGTATCGTTTTGGCAGAAAATCCAAGGAAAAGATGGCGAAAGAAGCCATCGCTCACGCCGGTGTTCACGCTTTCCAGCACAGGAGAAAGAAAAAGGGCGTGTTCAGGCGGCTGTGGCAAATAAAAATCAACGCCGCTTCCCGCGCCAACGGCATCACATACAGCAAAATGACGGATAAGCTCAAAAAAGAAAATATCGCCCTGGACAGAAAAATATTGGCGGATTTGGCGGAAAACAGGCCGGAGGTATTCTCAAATTTGATTGAAAAAATCAAGTAACTCGCGCTTCTCCCGCTCTCCTACTTGAAATTTGCTCCGACGAGATAGATAATAAAAATTCCCGACAAGATGAAACCGATCTGCAAAAGAGCGGTTTTTCCTTTTTGGCGTTTTTCGTTGAGTTCCGGAAGAAGGTCCGTCGCGGCGATGTAGAGAAAATTTCCGGCGGCGACTCCGAGCGCCGGACCGATTAAGAAACGCATTTTGTCCGAGAAAAAATAAGCGATCGCGGCGCCGGCGATAATCACGGTCGCCGCGAGGAAATTATAGATTAACGCTTTTTTCTTATTATAACCCCTGTGAATCAGCACGAAAAAGTCGCTCATTTCTTTCGGAATTTTATGAAGCAAAATGGCGAAGGCGGCAATCAAACCGAGCCGAAAATCAGCCGCGAAAGCAAAAGCGATTATCGCTCCGTCTATGAAGTTGTGCGTCGCGGCGCCGAGGATGATAAGCGACGGGCTTCCGTTTTTTGGGCACTCGCCGTTATGGCAATGATACCAGAGCAAAAAACGGGATAAAATAAAGAACGCGACAAAGCCGGCGAGGGTGTATTTGAAGACGGCGCCGATTTCAATAAAGCGCGCCGCCTCCGGCAGAATATCCAAAAAGACAACTCCCAAAAGCGTGCCTACGGCAAAGCTCACGAAGTAATGCAAATACTTCTTGACCTGAAATTTACCAAGAAAAAACGCCACCTGTCCGATGAGAGAGATGGCAATCTCCAAAACGCTTATTCCTAAAATCCAAATTAATAACATTACCGTAAATTATACACCATTTCGCGCAACCCCGCACATAAATTTTTCTTAAAAAATTTATGTGCGGGGTTCTCAAAAGTTATATTCGTCCGCCGCGGCGGACTCATTAACTTTTGGAACTTATCCACACCCCCCTTGCGCGAATCGCGGAATTGGTCTAGTATGAAATCAGCCTCCTCTGAGATATAGGATGAGAAAGGGACCCTCTCCCCCCTTTCTCATCCCCCCTCAAAATTAGTTCTTTGTTTATATAAAGTCGCATGCGAAGTAAAGGTCACCTAACGGTGCCCTTTTTTATTTCCCGATTTTTATTTTGAAAATCAAGTTTTCAACTTTTGTTTCCTCTCCATCCGGTAAGCGCGAGAATTTTATGTCGGTCACGTTAGTGGCGTTTTTGATTTCATCCATAAAATCATTTATAAAATTCTCCCCCTCCGAATCGGTTTCGATAACCAATTCCATCTTTTGTCCGGGAGTCATTCCGGCCTTTTTCCGCAAATCCTGTATGCCGCGCGTCAGCTCCCGCGCCATACCTTCTCGCTTTAACTCCGGTGTGATTGTGGTGTCCAGTTCAACCTCATTCTCCGCGTCGGCGGAAGAAACAATTTCTTTTACATTCACCTCGTCTTTTACGAGTTTTAATAAATCCTCCTTGTCTTTTAGCTTTTCGCTTTTAACTTTTAACTCGCTAAGTGGTTGCCTTACTTTAATGCCGGCTTTCGCCCGCTCTTCCAAACCAAGTGCGACAATTTTTCGGACCTCTTCCATATCTCCCATTAACCGGATTTGTTCTTCGGTGACGCCATCCGAAGATGCCCAATCTTCCAAGTGAACTGACTCCTTTCTGGCTACTGACGGCTGACTACTGACTACTTCCTGATAGACTTCTTCCGCGACAAACGGAACGAACGGCGCAACCAGCTTTGAAAGCTCCAGCATAACGAACCTTGTTGTCGCGATCGCGTTTTCTTTATCCTCGCCTTCACTCTTAAACCTGTCGCGCGAACGCCTTATGTACCAATTGCTCAAATCGTCAACAAATTCGCCGATGGGACGGACCGCCTTGTCCAATTCGTAGT
>JAADHB010000021.1 GCA_013152035.1 bacterium | reverse complement strand
CATCACCGCCGAAAGATTGCCCCACCCGGAACCAGGCCGGCTTTTGAATTGGCTCCATGCCCGCGTCACGCGCCGCGAGTTTACCGTTTAGATAGAGGCCTACACCGCTTCCTTTTTCATAGGTGAGGGCGAAGAAATTCCACTTGTTTACCTCCATCTTATTTCTTAAATAGAGCCTCTGGCCAATCTTCTTCTTATTGGGGCCCTTTTTGGTGACGAGAAACATGAGGTTGCCTCGGTTTAAATATTTATAGAATCGTGTCCAGCCTCCTCCTCCGAACATCTCAAAGAGTTCCTGGTGATTTTCTCCTCCAAGATAATTTTTGCCTTTGAGCCCCTTGACCCAGAACGTGACCGTCCAGGAGGATGGATTGATGTTGCCGTCAGCCTTGTAATAGACGACCTGTCCGTCGACACCGGTTAGAAGTCCCTTGCCTTTGAGTCCCGGCGCCAGTTTCAAAAGCGGGTCTTCCTGTGACGCGAGCGCCTGGTTAAAATCAGGAGCGTTGCGTTTGGCGTTGAAAACCCCCGGACCAAGGCCGGCGGACTTGTCCGCGTTCACGCCCTTGTCGAAAGAGGCGTAAAAAATCGTTTTTCCCGATTCACCGGAACTGTTCACCGTGAAAACAACAGCGATGACAATCGCGGCGAAACATTTTTTCACGTCACACTTTTGCGCTCTCATACCTTAACCTCCATGTTTATGATTTAATCGTATGGGAATTTGTTCTTTTAACCACAAACTTGAAGCTTTCCGACTTTGTTCGGAAAGTTTCAAAAATCATCACCATTCGTTCTATTCGCGGGATGCCTTCACTCCCTTTCTCATTGTTTTGCCAAATAACTTATAGGTGTATCTTACCTATCATCGGGCGTGGGTCCACTTTCCAGAGACTCTCTCCGTAGGAAGCGGAATAATAAGGTTTAGTAGTCTCAAAGCTCAGGGTTTTCACATGACCATCGCAGAATAGCCAGTTGGACACTCTCCCGTGCACTCCATACCTGGTGGAGGTTTTCCAGATTGAAAATTGCGCGCCCGGCGACCAGGCTCTGAGAGACAGACTATTGGGTCTCCGGGCAGCATGGCTGAAATTGTGGAGTTCCACAATCATTATAATACTCGCTGGATTGGGGATGCGACTCAATTTTGCAGATCCATACCATTGATCGCCATCCACCTCAGTTAACTCACTTACCTGAGTGTTGAAAGCATAACTCGATTTTAGGCCATCATAGTTATTTTTGATCCAAGGTGCTATCCCGGTGCTATCGCCCGGATCGGCAAATACGGCCCAGTCCTTGGCATAGGGATGAATAATAATTTCCCAACCGGTGCCCTTGCTGGGGTTGAAAGAAGCGGGGGGTATATAACCATTATAATCTTGAGCATACATAAATATCGCTAGACCTATCTGTTTAAGATTGTTCATGCAGGTCGCTTTATACGCGCTTTCCTTCGCCATCTTCAGCGCCGGCAGCAGCATCGCCGCGAGGATCGCGATTATCGCGATGACGACCAGGAGCTCGATAAGCGTGAACGTTTTGGCGCGCAACGACTCGCGTCGTCGGCAAGTCGTCAGATCCATCTTGCGGGCCAAACCGTCGGCCCGCGCGTCGCATGTCCGCCTTGGGCATCGCCAAAGGCGACCGTGGTTTTCCGACACACTGTTTTCATCCTGAACTTCCTTCCCCGTCATTCGGCTGCCTGTACAATGGATTCGGCACATAACGCCCTCCTTTCTCATAGCAAGTATGAGTTTCAGTTATATAAACATTTCTGATTATTGGTTTATATTGGCCGCTTTTCTCCGATGTTCTATCTTTGTGTCGCGTTTAACATTTGCTGCCTCCATACTGCCCGACGCGCTTAGGTTTATTTTCGATAAGACCCTTTTTCAATTACCTGCGGATGTATGTTTATTATTTTAGGGCAGTTCCGCGCTCTGCCGCTGATAATATCCAGAGCCTTAATTCCCATTTTTTCAAAATCAATCGCAACGGTACTGAAACCTTTATTCGCGCTTACATGCTTCGGTATGTTGTCATATCCGGCAACTTTGGTATTTTCGATATTATTTTCTTTCAGCCAGTCAAATACGCCTTCCGCCAGCTGATCATTGACACACATAATGGTATCGACTTCACTCCCGGATGAACATAAAGACTCGGCAAGATTTCTCCCCAGTTCCTGAAGGGACCTTTTTCCTTTCATTCCGCCGGTCATGACCGTACCGGAGTCCGGTTTAAAGCCATTGTCCTCCATCCCGGCGAGAAAACCGCTCACCCTTCTTTTGTAGTTTTCACTCGGAACATCGAATGTGAAAACTCTTGGCGCCCTGCAGCCTTTGCTCAACAGGTGTGAGCACATCTGGTAGGCCCCGGAAAAATCATCATTGAAAACACCATATATATTTTCAGGCGTTTGTTCAAAATCGTTGAGAAAATAATTCAGATAGACGAATTTCACTTGCGGAAAACGTTCCGCAAGATGTATGCCTTCCTCCAAATTATCCCAAGACAGCATGAAAATACCGGTCATGTTCAACTCTTTTATCCTGCCGTAAAAATCAATGGTGCTCTCCGAGTCGTTTGTAATGAAAAAAGTTTCAGTTCGGTATTTCTCGGAATTATCGGAAATTCCTTTGAATATAGCCGGCTGAACCAAACCACTGTCATAATTATGATAATCCACGCGCCGCATGTCGAAAATGCCGCATATATTGCGCAAAGAGTGCCTTTCCCTGCGATTTTTTACAAACACCCCGTTTTTCGGGCGTTTATAGCAGATTCCCTCTTTTATTAACGCCTCCACTCCAAGATAGGCGGTTCGTAAACTTACTCCCGCGGTGGAAGCGATATTTTTAAGGCCCGGCAATTTATCGCCTTCCCTAAGATCGTTGTCCGCTATATATTCTTTCAATTGCTCCTTGATCTGAATATATATGGATTCCGAACCGTTTTTATTTATCGCGATATTCATTTATTTTACCTAATTTACTTATTTATATCTATTATACATTTTCAGCAAAAAAAAGAGAAAAAGAGCGAAAAGTGGCGATTTAAGACGTTTAAATCTTCAAACAAATAGAAAATACCAGCGTGAAGCGAGTTTGTCAAGTGATTTTTTGAGAATATTTGCGTTTTTTTCCGATTTTCGCAAAAAGTGGATATGTAAACATTGGGTGTTGGGCCATTTTTGCATCATTGTTTTATCCTCTTTTTTCACTAACGCATAGCTCAGGTGCCGCCGGTTAGGCGGTTACTTGAAGCGACTTGTTCAAATTATATTTTTGTCCACAGATGAACTCCGATAAACTCTGATGAATCAAAACAGAATATAGCCACGAACGCGCGAATGAATTCTTTTCCCCGCGGATTCCGCGGGGAAAACGTTTCTTATCAGTGCCCATCAGTGTTCATCTGTGGTTGAAACTCTTTATTCATTCTTCATGGTTGTACAATCTCTGTTTTGTCAGACTCGTCTTCTACAGTTTGAAGCGTTTTTTTGAATATTTTGAGGCTGGCATCTCGAAAAAAAACGGAATGTTGTGCCAACAAAATTTTTGGTGCAATTAACTCGTTGATAATCAACAATGTTGTTTTTAAAAGTGTAGAAGATAAGTCAAAAATTTCTTATGTTGTTTTGCCTCTTTTCTTGCTTTTTTCTCAACTTTAAGATTTTTTGATTTTTTTGCTTCTTGAGCTCTTTTTTCTGCGGCGTTTTGTTTTGATTCTACTTTCTTTTCAAATTGTTTAAGTGATTCAATCTTTTTCTTCTCATCTTTGGTTTGTTCCCTCAACCCCAACGGGTCCACAAAGTTTATCGGATTATTGTGGTAGTAAAGATAGTTATTCGGGCCATCTGGATACCCGCTTGGGTCTCTTGTTATGAAGCGTCCGAGTTCGGGGTCGTAGTATCTTCCGCCTACGCCGAAGGCTACGGCGGGACATGGAAGCCGAAATTGTCGAGACCGATGGATGTGTCACGCTCTTTTGTGCAGAACTTGCGATTTTCAGTTGTAGAACCAGTAGTTCTCACAACCTTACCGAATACTTCGTAGTCGCTGGTGCTTGTTACCGCGGCAGCAGAGTCAGTCATAGCGACCACGCCACCAACCGCGTTGTAGACGAAGTAGGCGCGGTTCGCGGAGTTCGCGAGCTGAGTGACGCGGTTGGCGGCGTCGAACGCGGTGGTGGTGGCCGACTTCACCTTGCCGATGGCGCCGCGACGCCGGACGCGAAGTACGCGGATTTGTGAATCCTCACACGGAGCCACGGAGAAAAGAATCAAATTGTCAAAGAGCGCGCCGGATTTTCAATGTCCGGCTGATTTTCCACGCCGTGGAACGGCGAAAAACGGCGCTGAAACAGCTTCCGGACGAGA
>JAADHB010000002.1 GCA_013152035.1 bacterium | reverse complement strand
TGGTAACTATAAAGTTTCTTCGGGAATAATTGATAAGGGAAATTCTGGCGGAATAGCTATTCTTAATAAGGATAAATGCTCACTTGGCATTCCTACTTGGGTTAATCTTGGAGAAGCTTCCTCTGTAGGAATTATTCAAAGCTGGAAAACTATTTATGGTGATAAATTTGAATAGGAGTCTGTTCATAAAAAGTTTTCTGTTAGTTAATTTTTGAGATAATTAAAAACTTTTTATGAACTCAAAATTTTACAAGACAGACTTAAAAGAAAACGCTATTGATGACTTAGAAAAACTATTTAAATTTTTAGAGTTAGCCAAACAAGATAAAAGTTATTGGAAATGGGTAATTATTGCCCTACACAGTTCCTTGTATAAATTTATGCTACTCGCATTAAAAAATTCGGACTGTTCGGGGGTTTGGGAGCAGGCAGAAAAGAAAAAGGTAAAATTGATTTACAAAATAGACCCCTTCAATTCAAAAAATAAAGTAATATCATTTTTAAAAGCTTTTAAATGGATACAAGATACCGAAAAAATGAGCAGGTATATGAATAGTAAAGCATTTATTTCTACTCTAGAAATCGATAAAGCGATGGGGAAATTAAACACAACGCTTCGCAATCAATTTTTTCATTTTAAGCCAACAGATTGGTTGATTGAAATTCAGTTGATAAAAGAAATTAAACAGAGAACTTTGCCAATAATTAGATTTATTATTTTTGAAAGCAACACGGTAACAATAGAGGAAAGTCAATTATTAATAATAGACAAAATGCTGAAAAGGGCCAAATAAAACAAAAGAAAGCTTCAGAAAAATCCAGATTTGACTCGTTCTAAATCTGCCGCATGAAGCGCTACTACAAATTCTGCCGAAGGCGGACACAATATTACTATCTATGGGTAAGGGGAATCGGTCGCGAGTTACTAAGTTTTTTATTTCGCTATGCTCATAAAAACCTAAGTACTCTCGACCCCGCCTCGACTGCCGCAAAGCGGCATGTCTGCGGCTTTCGATTCCCCACGCAAGCAAAGCAGTTTGCTTGCTCTACCTCGCAAAGACAACAAAAAATACCGGGCAAAAGCCCGGTATTTTTTGTTGCTTGTGCGGGTAGGGGGAATCGAACTCCCGTCTACTGCTTGGAAGGCAGTCATTCTACCACTAAACTATACCCGCATTTTTGTTGTATGTTCCCTGTTAAACTGTTAAAACCTATTTTTCAGTTGAAAGCCCTTTTGGGGGCAGTCATTCTTCCGGGGCGATTTTCTTTTAGTAAAAATTATTGTAATCGCCCGTTAAAAGCAATAACATTGCTTTTAACCCACTAAGCTAATCCCGCATTTTGCGTTCAGGGTACGGAAGGCATCCATTTTGTTGCCAAACCTATACCCGCGCTTCGCTCATTGTATCAAAAAAAGTCGCAATTGAAAACCCCTCGCCCGGGGGCGAGGGGTTTTCGTATCTCCAAGAAAACTAGGCGTTTTCTTCGGTTGAAGTTTCCTCGGCAGGAGCCGCAGCTTCTTCCGCAGGAGCTTCCTCTTTCACCTCTTCTGTCTTGGCAGCGTCATCTGTATCTGTCGCCGCGCAATCTCCACAATCGTTCCTTAATGTTTTGTAATCCATAGTAATTATTAAGAGTTAATCTTCCAATAAAAAACGACCTTTTCAGGTTGTATGTCTTTAATCCTATAGCAATTGTTTGAAAAAGTCAACCCCTTAGGGTAAGATTAAGGCAATGTCGCAAAATATACATTATGGAGGTTCTGAGCTGAATAAACTGAAAAAAGAGTTTTTGGAATATCTGGAAATTGAAAAAGGCAGAAGCTTAAAGACCGTTGAAAATTATGACAGGTATTTGAGGCGCTTCCTCTGGTTTTTAAAGGCGAAAAACCCGGATGAAATCACCGACGAGGCCGTGCGAAAGTTCAGATTATGGCTCAACAGACGGGAATTAAAGAGAAAAACCCAAAATTACTACCTAATCGCGCTGAGGGTGTTTTTGAAGTATTTGGCGAAGCGCGGGATTAAATCTCTGGCTCCGGAAAGAATAGAACTGGCGAAAGTTTCTCAGCGGGAGCTTGACTTGATAACGGAAGATGAGCTGGAGCGGCTGTTGAGCGCCCCCGGTGATGGAGATTTGAGGCAATTAAGGGATTCGGCTATTTTGGAGCTGCTGTTTTCAACCGGACTGCGCGTTTCTGAGTTGTGCGCCCTCAACCGCGACGATATCGGAGACGCGAAGAACGGCGAGTTTTCCGTTCGCGGGAAAGGGGACAAAATAAGGGTTGTTTTTGTGTCCGATACGGCGAAACAGGCGCTGGAGAAGTATATGGGCAAGCGCGTTGACACGGAAGAAGCTCTTTTTGTCAGAATGGGCGCCGGCAATTCACCCGCGATAAGCCGCCTCACCCCCCGCTCCATTGAGAGAATTGTCAAACATTACGCCATTAGGGCAGGGATTTCCAAGAAAGTGACGCCGCATGTCATTCGCCACTGTTTCGCCACTGATTTGCTGTCTTCCGGCGCTGATCTGCGTTCCGTGCAGTCCCTTTTGGGGCATTCCAATATCACGACAACGCAGATTTACACCCATGTAACCAACAAACAACTCCGCGATATCCATAAGGCGTTTCACGGGAAACGGCACAAGGCCGAAAAATAGTTTCCTGTGAAACGCCTATTTAACCCACCATTTTTTGCGTATTTCCTCAATTTCCTTTCTTTCTTTGGCTTCTCTCGCCAATTTTCCTCTTTTTCCCAGCTCTTCCAGCTCCTTTTCCGGCAGTTTGGTAAGTTCAAGCACTCGTTTTTTGAGGTGTTCGGGGTTATTCAGTTCCGGATTATCCAGCGTTTCCTCTAAAAGAATATGTAAAATAAAGCCGATTTTTGGTCCCGGTTTCTCCTTGGTAAGTTTCATCACCTCGTCCCCGCTTATTTTAAGCATTTTTACGGAAAGGGGCGCCCTCATCGCCTCTTCAATCATTGATTCGTATTTCCGTAAGCGGTACGGGGTTTCTTTTGGCCTCCCCATCCCTATGCGATCGCAAAACCTCACTTTCATTAAGTCCCAAATGTTTTCCGGACCGACATTTCTGACCGTCCTTCTCACTGCCGACAGGGTGATTGTTTCCGTTTCCGAGAAAAACAGATGATAACGGACAAGTTTGGCGACCAATTCAATCGTTTTCTTGGGAAATTTAAGGCGAGACAGGATTTTAACGGTCATTTTTCCGCCAATTACATCGTGTCCGTAAAATGTCCAATCTCCTTTTTCCTTGTCCCACCGCCTTGATGCCGGCTTTCCCACATCATGCAACAGAGCCGCCAACCGTATTTCAAAAGGCCAACCTTTCGTTGCCGCATGGTCCAAACTTCTCAAATTATGCTCCCAAACCGTGAATTTATGCGCTTTATTCTGCTCTATTCCGTATCCTTCCTCCAATTCCGGGATTACATACTTTAAAACCCCCAGTTTTCTCATCATTTCCATGCCGCGGCTCGGTCGTTGGGACATTATTATTTTTACAAACTCGTCTTTTATGCGCTCTTTAGCGATTTTTTCCAAATTGCGCGCTTGTTTCTTTATCGCCCCTTGTGTTTCAGGTGAAACATCAAACCCAAGCTCTGTTGCCAGGCGAACCGCCCTCAATATCCGCAGGGCGTCCTCGTTAAACCTTTCTTTTGGATCCCCGACGGCTCTGATTATTTTTCTTTCCAAATCCTTTTTTCCGTCAAATAAATCAATAACCTTGCCCGCCACCCCTTTTTCTACGCTTAGAGCAAGCGCGTTTATTGTAAAATCCCGCCTTTTCAGGTCATCTTCAATGTTTTTCGTGAAACAAACTTTGTCAGGATGCCTTTTGTCTGAGTATTTTGCTTCAATTCGGTATGGCGTTATTTCAATAACTCTCAATGTTTCATCGTCGGTTTTCTCATTTATAACCGCCACAGTTCCAAATTTATTTTCATAAACCGTCTTGGGAAACAGTTTCTGAATTTCTTTCGGCTCCGCGTTGGTGGTGATATCCCAGTCTTTTGGTTTCTTGTGTAACAAAAGATCTCTGACACACCCCCCAACCAAATACGCCTCAAATCCGGCGTTCGTGAGGGCTTCCGATGTTTGGATGACAATTTTAGGAATTTTATATTTCATCTCTCTTTTATTGTTGGATTATATCACTTTGTGTGATAAAATGGTATCAACGGCTGTTTCGTAAGATTGCCCGAAGCGCCCTTAGCTCAATGGATAGAGTGTCTGGCTTCGGACCAGAAGGTTGGGGGTTCGAATCCCTCAGGGCGCAAAAGAGGAATTATGTGGATAAACCTGTGGATAACACGAGTAAACTGTGCATAAAGGACAATGTCCGTTAGAATGTCCTTTATAAGTTGTGTTTAATGTCCGTTAGAATTATTTGTGTTTATCGCGGGGGAATTGGCAATATGGCGCAAACCGAAAAGCAAAAGATAGGTCAAACCGGCGAAGACATTGCCTGCAAGTTTCTTATGAAACAAAAATATGAGATTTTGGACAGGAATTACCGCAAGAAATGGGGAGAGATTGACATCGTCGCGAAAAAGGACAAAAAGATATATTTTGTTGAAGTAAAGACGGTTTCCCGTGTAACAAATTATTTGCCCGAGGAAAATGTTCATCCGTGGAAACTGAAAAGGTTGGGCAGGGCGATACAAACTTATTTATTGGAGAAAAAGGTTTCAGATGAAACAGAGTGGCAGTTTGATGTAATGGCGGTTTTCCTTGATTTTAATACCAGAAAAGCTAGAATAAGGGTTGTTGAGAATGTGATTATTTAAAAAACGGAGAGTAGTGTAACGGCCAACATTCCCGCTTTGGGAGCGGGCGACTCCGGGTTCGAATCCCGGCTCTCCGAACGCAATGAGGAGCGCAGCAACCAAATCTTTTCAAACTTATATAAGGGTGTTAGAATATGAGTACAATTATGTTTAATTTGAAAGGTTGGGTGTCTAAGAATTTATAAATCTCTGTAAACAAAGTTAAAATTGTGATTGATATTTTCAAAATTATTGGCGCACTGGGATTGATTCTGATTTCTGTAGGAATAATCACCAAAAAAAGAAGCAAGCAAGATGTATTTTACATCGTTGGTGGAATCTGTTTAGAAATTTATAGCATACATCTTGGCGATTTAATTTTCATAATCCTGCAAATAATTTTTACTTTATCTGCCGTTTACGATTTAATCAAAGTTTATTTATCTAAGAAATAGCTTGCCAGTCATCCAGAATCCCGGATTTTCCTTTGAAATACTGCATCAAAAGAAGTTCTTCGGATGGGCATAATAAAGGATATGGAAAAATTAAATTCTGAAAAACTTCACAACGATGAAGAAAAAATAAAAGAGCAGAGCCGAGATATTAAAGACTATTCGGCGCCGCTTGAATGGAAGGAGAAAGAAGAGAAAAAATTGGAAGAAATAGAGAGTGAAATCGAAAAAAAGTTAGATACCATGCAGGCAGAGATTTTTGCCCTGGAACTGATGGAGGGACGAAAGGTTGCCGCTTCGGAAAGTGATATTGGGAAACAGTATGAACGCTTAAATAACGCCCGTAAGGAAATTCAAGAACTGAAAAAGAAAGAAAACCTAACCAAGGAAAACATCGCTATGTTTCTTAATACACATAAATGGATGACGAACTTGCTGAACGACTTTAAGTCCGGCACGGAGCACTAATTTCGCCGACGTTTTATTGAAGAATGGGAAGAATTATAGATAAAAAATTAGTAATTCGACGATATAAGGATTCAGACAGAAGCATTGTTTGGCGATTACATGTAAATGGCTTAAACCAAACTGGTACATTTATTCTCAATCCCAAGTTAGACTCAGATTTCGAAGCCATCAAAGATATATACATTAATAAAAGTGGAGAATTTTTGATAGCATCACTTGATAAAGAAATTGTAGGAATGGGTGCTTTAAAAAAAGTTGATAATAAAACCGCGGAAATTAAAAGAATACGAGTTGACATTAATCACCAACAAAAAGGCA
>JAADHB010000003.1 GCA_013152035.1 bacterium | reverse complement strand
AAAAAATATGGCGCCGGTTATCATAAAAACGAATATGTATTTTGTCCAATTTATTTCTCTCATTATCTCCACAGCGCCTTTTTGGCGAAAAACAAATTATAAATTGATTTTATCAGCCAAAAAGGGGCTATCAACCCGTACAAAAATAAATAATAAAAAAAGTCGCGCGACAGCGTAAACTTGCCGTCCGCCATCTTTTTGCCGAAGGCGATGAAAACGGCGGTCATAATAAGAACAAAAACGCTCAGCATCCACACCGCGCCCGTGTTCACGAAAAACCAGTCAAAATTGAGCCCGGAAAGGGCGAAACCGAAATCAAAATTCACGGCGCTGAGCAGGGAAATTTTTTCAACGGCGTAAGCGGCGGTCGTCAGCGCGATTCTGCCGACAAAAAACAGCGCCGAAAAAACGGAAACAAAAGCGAGCGGCAAAATCAAAATTCCGAGATTGCCGTACTCTTTTTTCAAAAACATAAACCTGTAATCAACGGCGTTTTTCAAAAAGCCGGTAATCCACCTGACCCTCTGCCTGTACAGCCCCTTGAATGTCGCCGGCGCGACGGTGTACACGAAAGCGTCATGCGCGTTTTCAATTTTGTAATGCTTGCTCTGCATCCTTAAGGCGTATTCCAAATCCTCGGTGTTGTAGGCGTGCTTATATGGTCCGAGTTCGTTAAAAACTTTTTTTCTGAAGATTGAGAACGGACCGGGCGTAACCTGAAGCGCGTCAAGAAAACTGAACATTTTTCTCATAAAAATACTCATTTTGTATTCCATATTTTGAATCATTTCAACGAGGTTGCCGCTCTTGTACACCTTGAGCGCCGGCGTGACCGCCATCGTTTCCGGGTCCTCAAAATATCTCATTATTCTTTTCAGCGCCTTCGGGTCAACGAAAGAGTCGGCGTCCAAGCATCCCACGAATTCCGTTTCGGCGTTTTCAATGCCCAGGTTCACCGCCGTGTGCTTGCCTCCGTTTTCTTTGTGGAAAATTTTTATTTGATCGTCGCCCTTGAAGCGCTGGATTTTTCCCCATGTTCCGTCGGCGCTGCCGTCATCCACGACAAAAATTTTCAGTTTGTCTTTCGGATAATCCAAATTCAGCAAAGATTCAACTGTCGCTTCAACGGTGTTTTCCTCGTTCCAGCACGGCACGATAATGGTCGCGGAGGGAAAACCGCCGGCGGGATTCTCTTTTTCCCGTTCCTGAAACTTCAACCGCCCGCGATTCTCCAAAAAAGTGAACAGCAAAAACACCTCAAAATAAAGAGATACAAACAAAAGCGCATAAATTGCCGCGTCCTCAATTCCGTTCATATTGCCTTTAATTGTATCCGAATCGCGCGCGTTTTGCAAAATAAAGAAAAATGATGTATAATTTTAAGCGTTATGCTTGAGAATTACACGCTTTATGTTTACATCGCTTTCGCCGCCGCTATCCTGCTGCTGGCGTTTCGGGTGATAACACTGGAAGTTCGCCTGAGAAAATTTTTCGCGGGCAAAAAAGCGAAAGATCTTGAAGGGGTGATGGCTGGAATAAGCGAAGAGCTTGGAAAAATCAATGCTCTAAACGAGGAAACGAAAAAATACCTGAAAACGGTTGAGGAGCGCCTTCAAAACAGTATCCAGAAAGTCGGGATGGTTCGCTTCAATCCCTTTGAAAATTCCGGCTCAAACCAAAGTTTCGCCATCGCCCTTCTGGACGAAAAAGGAAACGGGGTGGTGATTTCAAGTTTGTATTCAAGAGAAAAAGTTAATGTGTACGCCAAACCGATAAACAACCGGCAATCCGAGTACGCTTTATCAAAAGAAGAAAAAGAAGCGATAAACATCGCGGTAAACAAAAATGGACAAGAATAATCAAAAAGTAAATAACGCTCTCCGCCCCCCCGTCGTTGTCGTTATGGGGCACATTGATCATGGGAAATCCCAGCTCCTTGATTACATAAGGAAAAGCGGCGTGGTGGAAGCCGAGGCGGGTGGAATCACTCAGCATATCGGCGCTTACGAAGCCGAAGTGAAATGCGACTCCGGGGAGCATTCGCACAAAACGCAGAAAATAACTTTTCTTGACACTCCTGGGCATGAGGCGTTCTCAAAGATGAGGGCCCGAGGGGCGAAAATCGCGGACATCGCCATTCTTGTAATCGCCGCCGACGAAGGCGTAAAGCCCCAGACCATGGAAGCCTACGAGGCGATAAAACAGGCGGGCATACCTTTTATTATCGCCCTCAACAAAATGGACAAGCCGGAAGCTAATCCGGAGCAGGTAAAAGCGCAGTTGGCGGAAAAGCAAATTTTTGTTGAGAATTACGGGGGAGACATTCCCGTCGCCAACATTTCGGCGAAAACCGGGCAAGGAGTCGACGAACTGCTGGATATGGTTCTCCTGCTGGCGGAGATGGAAGAACTCAAAGCGAACCCGAGCGAGAACGCCTCCGGAACGGTTATTGAATCCAGACTGGACACAAAAAGAGGGATCTCGGCAACGCTCTTAATCCAAAACGGAACGATGAAAAAAGGAATGTTTGTGGTGTCCGGAAAGGCCATCGCTCCGGTCAGAATCTTTGAGGATTTTCAAGGAAACCCGATAGAGGAAGCCACTTTCTCGTCGCCCGTAAAAATAGTGGGGTTCAATGAGGCGCCGGAGGTGGGGGCGAGCTTCAAAACATTCAATTCAAAAAAAGAGGCGGAGGAGGAGGCCTCCAAGGTCTTACCTTCGGTCTCTCAAGGTAAGACCTTGGAGGCGGCTGCCGAACCCGCGGAGGTTAAAATCACGGTTCCGGTCGTCATAAAGGCGGACACGGCGGGTTCAATTGAAGCCGTTGAAAAAGAAATTATGAAGCTGGCGGACGAGGAGGCCGGCATCGCGGTTTTGCGGAAAGGCGTCGGTGACATTTCCGAAGAAGACATGAAGCTGTCTTACGGGGCGGAGGAGCCGATCGCGCTCGGGTTTAATGTCGGGATTGACGCTCAGGCCAAGGATCTCGCAGAAAAATTCGGAGTGAAAGTGAAAACGGCGGACATTATTTACAAAATCAGCGAATGGCTTGAGGAGGAAATAAAAAGGCGGAAGAGCTTGATTCCAAGGGAGGAAGTTTTGGGCAAGGCGGAAATTCTGAAAATCTTCAACAAGACCAAAAACAAACAAGTTGTCGGCGGAGCGGTGGCGGAAGGTAAAATTGTCTCTGGAAAAAACATAAAAATCAAAAGGAAAGATTTTGAAATCGGCGAAGGAAAGATTGTCGGGCTTCAGCACGGCAAAAAGGAAACCAAGGAAGTTGAGCAAGGGAAAGAATTCGGCGCCATGGTGGAATCAAAAATTGAAATCGCGAAAGGAGATACGATTGAAATAATTGAGAAAATCGGATAGTATAAGTAAAATGGAATTCAGAAAAGAAAGGATGACCGCGTTGGTGAAGGATGTCGCGGCTTCTTTTTTAAAATCAAAGAGCAAGCCTGGTATTTTGATTTCAGCGACGCGAGTTGATATGTCCAAGGACTTTAAAAACGCGACGGTCTTTGTCACCGTTTTTCCCGAAAAGGCGGAGGAGGAGGTTCTCGGCGATTTGCTGGGAAAGGGCTGGGAGTTGAGAAATTACGCCAAGGGCAGATTGAAAATTAAATTTCTCCCCTCTTTTAGATTTGAGCTGGATAAAGGAGAGAAGGCCAGGCAGAGAATGCAGGTTATTTTGAACGAGGAGGAATAAAAAATACGGACGAAACGCGAATGATCCTTCACATTTTAATACGGTCTGGTAGCCAAGTGGTAAGGCAAGGGTCTGCAAAACCCTTATGCGGGGGTTCAATTCCCCCCCAGACCTCCAGCCCGGGTGGTGGAATGGTAGACACGAGGGACTTAAAATCCCTTGGCCGCGAGGCCGTGCCGGTTCAAGTCCGGCCCCGGGCATATCCGCCCAAGCTCAGTTGGTAGAGCAGCGGCCTCTTAAGCCGAGTGTCCCAGGTTCGAGTCCTGGTGGGCGGACAAGAGCGGAACGAAGTGGAGCGAATTTTCGCCCACAGCAAGCAAACTGCTTTGCTTGCGTCAGGACTCGAAAGGCGCAGACATGTCGCCGCAGGCGACAGACGAGCCGGGGTCGGCAAGTACTTGGGATTTTGGAGCGCAAAGCGCGAACAAAAGACTTAGTAACTTGTGACCGAGTCCCTGCCGGAGGCAGGCATGCTGGTGGGCGGACAAGAGCGGAACGAAGTGAAAAACCTAAGCTGGGGTGGTGAAATGGCAGACACGCCGGCCTTAGGAGCCGGTGGGAGCAATCCCGTGGAGGTTCAAGTCCTCTCCCCAGCACAAGTGAACAAAGTGAGTGAGTGTCAGGGAGAGGACTTGAACCGTAGGCGCCTATTTTTAGGAAGCGGAGCGACCTTAAAAATAGTGCGTTTCGCAGCAAGTTTCTTGCGAGAGGCAAGTCCCCTCTAAGGCACAAGGAAAAACGGGCAAACGCGTCGCCGGAAAAATAAAAAACTTGAGAAATAGAACCCCTGTATATATAATAAAAACAACATTAACAGGGGTTTTGTTGTATGCGCAAAGATAAACATAAAGCATTTCAATTGAGAAAAAATGGTAAAAGCTACAAGGAAATTAATAGGCTTTTAAAAATTTCGCTTGGGACACTTTCAGAATGGTTTAAAAAAGAAGAATGGTCTCGCATCATCAAGGAGCAAAAAATTGCCGAGACAAAAAGAGTGAACTCAAAAAGGCTTCGTAAAATAAATTTAACAAGAAAAAGGAAACTGGAGGTCTTGTACAAAGAAATGAGAATGGAGGCGCAAAGAGAATTTGTTTTGTTTAAAAAGTCATTTCTTTTCGCCACCGCTATCGCTCTTTATTGGGGCGAGGGCGACAACTCAAGAAGCACGGGGATTGTGCGGATAAGTAATACTGATTTTGCGGTAATAAAAATATTTTCTGATTTCCTGGTGAAATTTTGTGATGTAGACAAGAAAAAAATAAGAATATGGTTATTGCTATACCCAAACCTCGATGAACAAGAATGTAAACAAAAATGGATTAAGAAAACAAAAATCCCGGCGGAAAATTTTTATAAAACCCAGGTTATAAAAGGTAAGCATAAAACCAAAAGGTTGCCTTATGGGGTCGGAAATATTATAATTAGCAACAAGTGTTTAAAAGAAAAAATACTTGAGTGGATAAAATTATCAAGGCTTGAATTAAAATAGCAATTTTGCGGTCATCGTTTAGTGGTAGGACACTTGCTTGCCAAGCAGGAGATGGGAGTTCGATTCTCCCTGACCGCATAAAAATAAGGAGACGAATGCGAAGCATTTGGCGACTATATTTTCTAGTGGTCAAGGAGAATCGAAAGGCGGACTGAGCGAAGCGAGGGAGCCAGGGTCGTGAGCCATATAAAACTACAGAGCGGAGCGATTATAGTTTTAATGGACTCCTGACCGATTCTCCCTGACCGCACCACAACAAAACAAAGGCGTAAAAACACAATTTTGCGACCTTGACATCCACTCCCCTATCTGCTATAATTGGGACATAATTCCGTTAGGGGCAGGGTCCTGAAAAACCCTTTGGCAGCCGCCGGTTGCTTGCCTCTGGCGGGATTACAAAATCCCGTTCTTTGAAAAATATTCGCCCTCGGCGGATAAAATAAATTTTAGATTATGCTCCGCTTGGCGGAGTAAGGAGGTTGTTGTGGAGAATTTTTTGAATTTCTTGGAAGGAGTAAAATATGGTCTAATTTTTTCCGGGGTCATGGGTTTATTTTTTTTCGTCTTCGTTTTCACCTTCGTAAAAGAAGGTACGGCAAAGGCGATAAAAAAGTTCGGCCAATTTTACAAGATAATTTACTCATACAACGATCACGCAAAAGACGTGGATGATAACATTGTTCCAGAAAAAGGAAAAGGTGGCGCATTTCTGGGCGGCTTGAAATTCGTGGGTATACGTTTTATCCACACTATTGACAGACGAGACTTCAATTGGATGGCGTGGGAGCAGATGGAAAAGGACGGTAAAATAGAAGACCGTCCAATACCAAAAAAAGTAAAAAACATGGATTACATCCTACTCCAAGATGACATCTACTACGCAATGCTAGATAAAGTTGAATGCGCCAATATGGTTCCGCTCAACGTTGCATTGCTTTTAAGGGCAAAAATCACTAACCCAAAAAAAGCGAGATTTCGAGTTCAGAACTGGTACGAAGCCATGATTAACCTTGTAAAACCCGCAGCAAGACTGTGGGTTGGTACGAAGACTTATAAGGAGTTGACGTCAAACGACACGGGCATACTTGCCGCCCTGTTCGAGTATCTTAGTCAGATCAGGGAGCAACTGAAAAATGATTACGGTGTCGACTTGCTTTCTGTAGGAATTGGCACCATAGATCCCGCAAGTGAGCTCGCCAAGCAATTTATAGAAGCATCCACAAAAGAATATTTGGCTGAGCAGGAAAAAAAGAGTATCACCACCCTTGCGGATGCCGAAGTTGAAAGGGTGGAAAAAGTATACTCAAAAATCAAAGAGCACGGACCCGCGGGTATGCAAATCCGAGCCCTAGAGAGCATAGACAAAGCCGGAAAAGGAGAGGGGAATTGGATTATCCCCTTTGGCTCTATCCAGCAGTTATTGGAGGGCCTGACAGGCAAGAAAGGGGGCAATAAATGAATAACATATTCCTTATTATGGCGGGTTTCCTCGCAGTCCCCTTAACGATAGCCATTGTGTATGGAGTTATAATGACTATCAAAAGGGAAAAAACAGAAAAAGAAGAAAAAACAGTCCTTGCCCAGAAAAAAAAGAAAGGGGGGTTGGGCTGGTTGGTACTACCACTTAGTCTTGTGGCAGTACTGTTAATTGTCGGGGTGATGTATTACAACACATACACCGCCCCGACAAAGCAAGGAGTGGCTACCACCAAACCCCAGTGGCAGATATGCTGGGAGAAAAAACCGGAATACCGCGGTGAAAGCGGTATCCGGACAAGATGTTTGCCGGCAAAAATCCTAAGGAGGAGTGAGGGGTATATTATCATCTCTTACTCCTTCCCAGGAGGAAGGGGTGTCCAGGAGGGCACCTCAATAGACGGAATCAACTATGACGGAAAGTGGAAGGACTCCACCGGTTGGGGAAAATTCCACCTCCGTTTTGTGTCGCCTGACACGGCCTTTGGCTGGTCAGACGACAAGGGGCGGGGCTATAAACAGCCCAACGTCCTCGCAAAAAAATGAACTCAAAGGGCAGACCGCTACGACGCGGCCTGCCCTCTTTATTTTCAAAAATAGTCCTTACTTCAGCCCCTGAACGGTAGTTTGAATAACATCCGCGATAATAACGGCTCCCAGTAAAATCGCCGTTCCGAGAATCGTCCACATAAACATTGACCTCGCCTTCGCGAGCTCCTCCGGCTTCCCGCGCGCCGTGACAAATTTGAAGCCGGAAAGGATTATGAATATCGCCGCCACCACAAAACCTATCTGGAAAATAATATCCGCGATTGCTTTCATAAGCGCAGCAACACTGTCAACTTTTAGCGGGTTCTTTAAGGTCGTCTCGCCCTGCAGCGCGAAAGTTAACCCCGGAAGCATCAGCGCGCCGGATACAACCGCCCAAAAAGCCGTCTTGCCGGAGAAAAATATTTTTTTAAGTTTGTTTTTGCCTTTCTTCATACTCACATACTACCACACCGGCAAAACGAGAACAAACCGGCGGGAAGTGGATAACACAAACCCCGTCGCTCTCGAGCGACGGGGCAGGCCCTGCCGTTCGCGAACGGCGGGGGTTTCTAAACTCCGATATTGTTTCCGCGACGGACCTACCTTATGTCCGCCCAGAAGTTTACCAATATCTGCATAATTCCGAACACGGAAACCATTATGAACAGCCCGATAACCCCCCACACCATATGCTGTTTACCTTTGCTTCGCTTTTCGTCGTTCGCCGCGCCGGCGATAAACTCAATCACGCCCCATATGAAAATCATAAGGGCGACAGCGATAACAAGCCCGATGAGGGGATTTAAAATCTGATCCGTAATTTTCGCCAGCAGTTCATTGGTATCCATAATCTAAAATTTATCTCCAAGATATCCCGTGGATTAGTAAGTCATCTGATCGGTAAAATCCCCAGGTATGTCAATGGTTGTATTCTCTATGCCAAATGTGTTTTGTATTACCTTCACAAGACCCCACACAGAAACAATGGCAAACAAGCCAATTATCCCATAGAGAATCTTGTTTGTTGATTTTTTCCTCTTCTCTTCATCATCACCTGCGGTAACATACTGAATTATACCCCATATAAAAACGAGCAGGGCAATGGAAATGAGAAGCGGAATAATCATTTGAACCAAATCACCAACCTTAGAGAGAATGGTTTCAAAACTAGCCGCCATCGCCACCATAGGACCGAACACCAGCGCGACAGGAATGATTTTTTTAATTTTTTGCATAAAATAAATTTAATGAACGCCAATAATAATTACGACCTTTTGTTTTTTAACCTTCTTACCGTCATTTTACCTTAAAAACCCTCAACGCCACAACGCCCGCTGTGAATAACTTTATTCTCCTAACATGCCGGAATTTTGTTCCACGGTCCCCATCCTTTAATTTCTCCAAGCCCTCCGCTTAATAACCCCTTCAGCACCGTGTCAACAATCAGCCACGCCCCGAACGCGAAAATCATCCCGTAAATGGCGTATTCTATCGCCTTTCTGCCTTTGTCAATTTTTCCGGGGTTGCCGCCCGCCGTTATCCACATAAATCCGCCGTAAATCAGGGCGACTATCGCCAAAGGAAGCGCTATTGAAAGCATCAGGAAATAAAT
>JAADHB010000035.1 GCA_013152035.1 bacterium | reverse complement strand
GAAACCGCCGTTCATCGACTGCCTTGATTATACCCCACCCTGTTCCGAAACTCCAAACACAATCCCCCGCCGATATGTGGATAACTTTTTTCCATTCATAACCACTTAGGTGCCTTGCACCTAAGTGAATGTGCGCCACTGACTGTGCGCCATTCGGTGGCGCACATTTGACTGTAGTCAATTCCACCGTATGTTCAAATTGACTACAACCCTACCTCTTTCCCATTTTTATTTTAGTATAATTTTTGTTTTGTTTTTATTATTTTTATTTCGCGCGGTTTTTTCGCCACTCTTCTATCTTTTTGTGGTGCCCGGTCATTAGCGTTTTGGGAACGCGGTATTTTTTTGACTTCTTGCCCCGTCTCGGCGGAGGGTATTCAAAAACCTCCGGTCGGGTGTAAACCGGTATTCCGATTCCCCTTTCGTCCTCAAGCGATTCTTTTTTTCCGAGCACTCCGGGAATATGCCGGGAAACGGCGTCAATGATAATCGCGGCGGGCAATTCCCCGCCGGTGAGAACGAAAGGGCCAACGGACAAATTTTCAATTTTAAATTTTAAATTTTTAATTACCTTTTCCACCCTCGCGTCAATGCCTTCGTAGCGGCCGCACACCAAAATCAGATTGTCGTATTTCTTCGCGAAATTCTTGGCGAGCTTTTGGGTAAATTGTTTTCCCGCCGGAGAAAAGAAAATTATTTTCGTATTCTTGGGAT
Source organism: bacterium (assembly GCA_013152035.1). Lineage (GTDB taxonomy): Bacteria > Patescibacteriota > Minisyncoccia > UBA9983 > UBA9983 > SZUA-82. The sequence continues at coordinate 5,589 of JAADHB010000035.1, read as the reverse complement.
TCAAACTCCTTTTTGCTTTCAGGATTGACTCAATCGTTTTCACAATCGGTTCAACTTTCATCACCATTCCCGGTCCGCCGCCGAACGGCTTGTCGTCCGTCGTCCTGTGCTTGTCTTTCGCGAAATCGCGCGGATTGTGAAATTTTATTTTTATCAATTTGCTTTCCCGCGCGCGCTTCAAAATGGAGCTGTCAAAATAGCCCTCCAACGCCTCCGGAAAAATTGTAATAATGTGAAAACTTGTCATTTCTTTTTGGTCTTTTTGAAATCGCTTTCGGACAGTCCTGATTTTGGCAGTATGGACTGATAAAATGTGCCGTGCGGAATCTCTTTCTTGCTCATTTTTACAATAACCGTATGCGTCTGGCTGGCGATTTTCCTGAATTTTGCGTGACTTCCTTTTTGAGAAACAATAAAGAAACCGTTCCTTTCAAGAACTTTAATGACGAGTTTGAGTGGAATCGGCTTAGGCATACTGCAAAGTAAAAGGGACGATACCCAGTCTCTCAACCTTTGTCATTTCGGGAACCGGCTCATCCTCAAAATACAATTCCAATGCCTCCTCTAAACTATCCAGCGCTTCTTTTCTTGTTTCGCCAAAGCTGGAAACCTGAGTATTGAAATTCAGGGCGACATAGTACTTATCCTCTTTCCAGACCGCGTTTTTTAAGTTTAATTTCTTCATATTTACAATATATATCCCCAAAAACGATAAGTCAAACCACGCTCAGCTCGTCGGGACGGCAAAAGAAAAACCGCCCTATTATTGTAGCGCGGTTTTTCCGTTTTTGAAACTATATATACTTATATGTTCAAGTCCTCCATCGCTTCGTCAACGGTTTTTGAAGCCGTTTCCGGGGCGGGAGCCGAAGGCGCCGGCCTTTCGCTTCCTTCCGGCTCTTCAATTTTGAGATTGACGCGGGCGTTGTTCTTCATTCCCACGACCCTCAAAAGAGTTCTGATCGCCTTGGCGGTGTTTCCGCTCCTGCCGATGATTTTTCCCATATCGACCGGATCAACTTTAAGAGTTATCAAGACTCCCATTTCGTCAACCTTGCGGTCAACTTCCACCGCTTCCGGCTTGTCAACCAAGGCCTTAACAACATATTCAAGAAATTCTTTATCCTGTTCCATTATTTCAAGTCATTAAACTTTATCCTATAATCGCAGTACCTCGACCGTTCCGCACTGCAGCATTGCTGTGACACTCATTATATATCATTTCTTTATTCCGCGCCAACTTCCCCTTTGTCTTCTTTCGCCGGCTCTTCCGCTTTTGTTTCTTCTTTTTTCTCAGCTTCCGCTTCCGCCGGTTTTTCTTCTTCCTTCACTTCTTCGGCTTTTGGCTCTTCGGCGGCCGGTTCCTCCGTGGCCGGTTCTTCCGCGGCTGGCGCCGCGGATTCCTCCTTTTTCTCTTTCTCCTCCGCCGGCTTCGCCTCGGCTTCTTTTTTCTCCCTTTCTTTTCTTATTTTGTCTTGATGCAAGACATCCCTCTTTTTGCCTTTTATTATTTCGGTTTTCACCAAGAGATTATGGACGGTGTCGGACACCTGAGCTCCTTTCGCGATCCATTCTTTGATTTTATCTCCTTTCAGTTGCGGCTCTCCTTTTTGCGCGTTGTAACTTCCCAGGACCTCCAGAAAACCTCCGCTCTGCGGGCCTTTTCTGGAATCAACCAAAACAACCCGAAAACTCGGATCGTGCTTTTTCCCAACTCTTTGTAATCTTATCTTTAACATCCTGATTGTGTTATACGCATACTAGCAAAATTAAATCCGCCAGTCAAATTTTAGTTTCCCAAGGTCTTACCTTGGGAAACTTTGGGACCGCATTTTTGACCTTGACAAAAAGTGAAAATGGTGGGAGTATGTGGGGAGAAAAGGGGGGTGTGTTATGGAAGAAAAAACCCGTTGCCGTTTCTGTGGGAGGGTCGTAGATGACCCTCTCGCAGAAGAGGCAAGTGAGGCAAGCAAGGATATTTGCCTCCTTTGCCTCTGTGGGGTGGTTTTCGCGAATTAACGAAAACCACCCCTTGTGCCCCCGCTGAACGCTCAATGTTCAGCGGGGTTTCTTTATTTCACCATACGCTCCGCCTCCGTGAATTTTATTGAAAGAAGTTTTGAGATACTGTCCGAACCCATCGTCACGCCGTACAAAACCCCCGCCTGCTTCATTGTTTCGCGATTGTGCGTGATAACGATAAGCTGGGTTTGTTCGCTCAAGTTCATAAGCATATTGCCGTATCTCTGGGAATTCGCCTCGTCCAAAGCGGCGTCCGTCTCGTCCAAGATAAGGAACGGGGGCGGGTTCACCTGCGACATCGCGAACAGCAAAGCGATTGATGTCAAAGCCCGCTCCCCCCCGGACAGCATGTCCAAGGAATTTATGCGTTTCTTGGGCAGACTTACCGAAACATCCACTCCCTCCTCGTTATTTTCCTCGCCATCTTCACCCCCGGCTTCAAGCTCCGCGAGCTCCTCGTCCTCTTTTTTTCTGCGCGGCTTTGAGGCGACCACCTTTAATTCCGCCGCCCCGCCCCCGAACATTAAAACGAAAAAAGAATAGAATTCCTTGTTTATTTTATCAATCCCCTCTTTGAAATCCGAATTTATTTTCTCCTCAAGATCCTTTAGAAGCTCCCTCAGAGAGTCGGCGGCGCCCGTCAGGTCCGTCAATTCTTTTTCAAAAAATTCATCCCTGTTTTTGACTTCCTCGTATTCCTTTACGGCGTCTTCCCCGATCGCGCCCGAATCCTCAAGTTTTATTTTCATCCTTTCAATTTTTCTGCGCGCGTCAAGGCGGTCAAAATCCGCCGGCGGCGCGGTATCGCCATCGCCCCGCCCGGACAGCGCTTCCTCGCCCACCAACGCGACCGCCTCCCGTTTTTCCCGCTCAAATTCAAGCACTTGGGCGTTTAAGCTTTCCTCCCGAATGTCCATATTGGACAAAATCGCCCTCAACTCTTTCACCCTCGCCTCCATTTCGTACCTTTCCCTCTCCACGGCGCGAAGCGCTTCCCGCCTCTCGGAGATTTTTCTCTCCAATTCCGCCCGCTCTTCAAACGCCCGCTTCTCCCTCTCCCCCACGCCGGCGATTAAAACCGCCACCGCCTCTTTTTTCTTTTTCAAATTTTCCAAATCCGAAGACTTAACGGCAACTTCAACGCCGAGTCCGGACAGAAAACTTTTTATCGCCTCCCTTATGTCCGCCAACGCCGCTTTCGTTTCTTTGAGGCCTTCGCTCCGAAGTCCGGCGTCTATGCTCTCGCTAAGCTTGTTGGTGAATTTATACACCGCGTCCGTGGAAATTTCTTCTTTGACAGTCCTCTTTTCTTTTTTCTCCTCCATCTCAATCATTCCCTCAAACCTGCCCATCTCTCTTTCAAGAGAATTTCGCTCGGCGCCCAGCGCGCTTATTTCGGTTTCAATTTTTGACAGCTCGCCTTTCAGCTCGCCGATTTCATTTTTCGCCTCGTCGGACGCGGGGCGCGAATCCTCGGACAGCTCCGCCAAATCTCTTTCAATTTTTTCAAGCTCCGCCTTCGGCGCCGCCCGCCTTTCCGAGATTTTTTCTTTTTCCTCGTTCAAATACTTTTCCTCCGCGGCGAAATACAGCGCGTAAAGCGCCTTTAACTCGTCCCTCAGCGACAGCTCCTCCCGCGCCTTCTCAACCTGCTTATTCAAAAAACGAAGGTGGGGTTGAATTTCTTTTCGCAGCGCCTCAACTTGAGAAATATTTTCCTCCGTCCTCGCGAGTTTGCGTTCCGATTCCTGTTTTCTCAACTGATAAATTTTCAGCCCCAGAGCGTCCTCAATCATTTGCCGCCTTTCTTTCGGGGAAGCGCTCAGTATCCTGTCCGCCTCCCCTTGGCTGATAATGTGATGGCTTGAAGTCCCGAGCCCCACCTTGCTCAAAATTTCGATAATGTCCTTGAGCCGAACTTGTGAACCGTTCAAAAAATACTCGTTCGCGCCGTCGCGAAAAACCTTTCTTGTAATTTTCACCTCGTCAAAATCAACCGGAAAAAATTTTCCCTTGTTGTCAAAAATCAAAGAGACGGACGCCTTGCCGAGGCGGGGGGCGGTTTGAGAGCCGTTAAAAATCAGGTCCTCGCCTTTTTTCCCGCGCAGACTTTTCAGGGACTGCTCGCCCAACACCCAGCGAATCGCTTCAACGACATTTGACTTTCCGGAGCCGTTCGGGCCGACAACCCCGACCCCGGAAATGGGCGCCGGAAATTCCATTTTAACCGGCTTCGCGAACGACTTAAAACCGGACAATTCCAAACATTTTAAACGCATAATTTACGCGCGCGAGACTGAATCTCGCGCATTTTATTTTTTACTCCTCCCACCCTTTCGCTTTCAGGGCGGCGCGGGCGGCGGACTGCTCGGCTTCCTGCTTGGAGCGGCCCTCCCCCTCCGCCGCCAATTCGTCCCCGAGATAAACGCCGACCAAAAAAACTTTGTTGTGGTCGGGACCCCACTCCTTTATGGTTTTGTAAATCGGAGTGACCCCGGCGGCGTCCTGCGCCCTTTCCTGAAAAAAGCTTTTGGCGTCTATCCAGAGTTTTTCTTCAATTATTTTCTCAATCTTCGGGAAAAGAACCTTCTCCAAAAAAGCGGATATCGCCTTATACCCTTGGTCAAGATAAATCGCTCCGACGAGCGCCTCAAAAGTATTCGCCAGAATATATTGCCTCGCCTTTCCCGTGTCCTTCGCCTCGCCTTTTGACAAGAGCAAATAGTCGTTCATCCCGAGCTCCCTCGCCGTTTCCGAAAGGATAATCGTGTTCACGAGCGCCGCGCGCAAAGCGGTCATTTCCCCCTCCGGCTTCTCCGGATATTTTTTGTAAAGATACTCGGTGGTCGCGAGCTCCAAAACGGCATCCCCCAAAAACTCAAGCCGTTCGTTGTGCTCAAGCCCCTTGGACGGATTTTCGTTCAAATAAGACCTGTGCGTAAAAGCCATTTTCAGCAACGCCTTATTTTTGAACTCAACGCCTATTTTTTTTTCAAATTTTGAAAAATCTTTCATAAATTAATTTAACGCCTGCCTGCCGGTTATCGCCTTAATCGCCTTCGCCACAATCGGCTTGATGTCGTCATACATTCTCAAGTCCGGCAATTCGCCGAGCTTAAACCATTTCACGCCGTCAAGCCCGCCGGTTTCTTTGAGTTTTAATTCTTCGTCGGAGGTTGACGCGATGAAATAGGCGACCGATTTTTTTATCTTGCCCTTCTCCGGATCGGAGGCGACATACTCGTTGGCGCCGAGCTCGTCCTCTATCTTAACATCAATGCCGATTTCTTCTTTCACCTCTCTCGCGACGCCGTCTTTCAAGCTCTCGCCGTCTTTGATGTGCCCCTTGGAAAGAGTCCAGTAGCCGAAAACATCATGCACCATGGCGAACAAAATATCTTTTCCGTTTTTTCTGTGAATAACCGCCCCGCCCAGTTTTTCTTCCGGCATTTTTTCGTTCTTCTCTCCGCCGATTTCGCGGTAAACCGTCCCCAAAACTCCGTTAACGAATTTTCCGGACGAATCGCCGCCAAAAGTTTTGGCAAGCTCAATGGATTCGTTTATGGC
>JAADHB010000022.1 GCA_013152035.1 bacterium | reverse complement strand
TCCAACAGATGCTCGCCCAAGACAAGGAACTCTACCCCGAGGCCGTAACCACCGGCTACTACGGCTCCCTCACCGTCAAGGCGGTACAGAGATTCCAATGCAAGCACCTCAACCTCTGCCAGGGAACACCCGACACCAACGGCTACGGCCTTGCCGGCCCCAAGACAAGGCAGAAGATGAATGAAATCCTCGGAACCCGAACGACAGCCGCGGCCGGCGGAGCCTTCGCCAACCAAACAACCCCGACCAACCAAACCGGCCAAACCAGGCAGGCCCTCATCTCCAAGATCAAGGAAACCATCAAACAACTCCAACAGCAGCTCCTCACCCTCCTCACCCAACTGGCGGCAATGCTCCGGGCAAAGGTGGCGGGGAGGTAATCTCAGATAACTCCCATTCCCCCTTGGAGATTGAGTCTCCAAGGGGGGTTATCCACGGGCGCTGTTGACATATTTTTGAATAAATGTATGATAGTTATCAACAGGTAAAGATTGAGTTACGGTAGACATGGTGGTATTATAAGATCCTATATAAGTTTTAATTTGTGCCGTATATCTTTATTAAATAACTAGTTCATATTTAATCTCCTTAAAATCGCCAAAAGGGGATATTTTTGCGTATTGCGCGCGTTTTCAAAATCGCGAGGCGATCCGCGACAGGCGACATTCTTTTATTATGCAAAAAAAACAATTGAAGAAAAAATATTTCGCGGCGTACAAAGAGCCATCTGTTGAATTTCCGAATCTGGTTGAAGTCCAGCTTGATTCTTTCAAGTGGCTGATGGAGGACGGATTGAAGGAAATTTTCAAGGAATTTTCTCCCATTTACGATTACGCCGAAAAGGAATTTATTCTTGAGTTTAAGGGTTTCTCGCTCGGGGAGCCAAAGTATGACGAGCATTATTCAAAACTGAACAACCTTACCTACGAAGCGCCGCTTAAAATTAAAGCGAAGCTCACCAATAAGGAGCTGGACCAGATAAAAGAACAGGAGATATTTTTGACGGACTTTCCTTTGATGACGGGGCACGGAACTTTCATCATCAACGGAGTTGAGCGAGTGGTTGTTCCCCAGCTCGCGCGTTCTTTCGGCGTTTTCTTTACGGTGAACATCATCAAAGGAAAACAGTATTTCGGGGCGAAAATAATCCCGGGCCGCGGCGCCTGGATTGAAATTGAGACGGAGCCGGACGGAGTCATTTACGCGCGCGTTGACCGCCAGCGAAAAGTTCCGGTCACTTCTTTTCTGCGCGTTTTCGGGGCGGAGTCGGCCGAGGAAATGGAGGACGCCTTCGGCAAGATTGACAACGGGGAAACACCTTTTATAAAAAGAACACTGGAAAAAGATCCCGCCAAAACACTGGAAGAGGCGTGTATTGAAATTTACAGCCGGCTCAGACCGGGAGAACCGCCAAACTTTGAAAGCGCCAAGTCCTACTTGGAGTCTTTGTTTGATCCGGCGAGATACGATCTTTCAAGAGTCGGAAGGTATCGGCTGAACCATCGCCTGGGGCTTCCTTTGGATAACATTGATTCCGCTCCGCGCGTCATCACTCTCAGCGATCTTGTCGCCATCATTTCAAAAGTTATTGAACTGAACAACACTCCGAACGCCCAGGCGGACGACATTGACCATTTGGGCGTCAGGAGAATAAGAGGAATCGGAGAATTGATTCAACAGAGATTGAGGGTTGGAATGGCGAGAATGAAGAAAAATATCCAGGACAGAATGTCCACGATTGATCCGAGCACCCTTACGCCCGCCCAACTTATCAACAGCAGGCCTTTTATGGCGGTGGTGAAAGAATTTTTCGCGACCAACCAGCTTTCCCAGTTTATGAGCCAGAAAAACATACTTGACGAGCTGGAGCATTTGAGGCGGCTTTCCGCCCTCGGCCCCGGCGGTTTAACGAAGGAAAGAGCCGGGTTTGAGGTTCGCGATGTCCACCCCTCCCATTACGGAAGGATTTGCCCGATTCAAACTCCCGAAGGTCCGAATATCGGACTGGTTGTTTATCTTGCCGCGCACAGTCGGCTTAACGAGTACGGAATATTGGAAACCCCGTACCGCAAAGTCAAAAACGGAAAAATCACCAACGAAATAGTTTACTTGAACGCTCTTGACGAGTCCAAACACAACATCGCGCACGCCGGAATAAATTACAATCCGAAGACGGGCGAGATTTTGGACGAGGATGTTGAAGCGAGGGTCCACTCGGTCCCCGGGCTTGTCGCCAAAAAAGATGTTGACCTGATTGATGTGACTCCTGGGCAGGCGCTCAGCGTGGCGACCAGCCTCATTCCTTTTTTGGAGCATGACGACGCCGCTCGCGCGCTCATGGGCTCCAACATGCAGAGGCAGTCCGTGCCGTGCGTTGTTCCTCAGGCGCCTTTGGTCGCGACCGGTATGGAGGAAAGGGCGGCGCGCGACTCCGGCCGTTTGGTTGTTTGCGAAAGCGACGGAGTTGTTGAGGCGGTTGACTCCACCAAGGTCATAGTGAAGCAAAAAGACGGAAAAAAGAAAGAATACCGCCTTTTGAGTTTCGTGCGCTCCAACGATTTCACCGCGCTTCACCATCGCCCGTCGGTTGATGTCGGGGACAAAGTCTCCAAAGGCGATGTTTTGGCTGATAATTACTCCAGCGACAACGGGCAGCTCGCGTTGGGGCAGAATGTCCTTGTCTCGTTTCTTTCGTGGAGCGGGTCAAACTTTGAGGACGCCATTATAATTTCCGACCGTCTCGTTATGAAAGATATGTTTTCCTCGGTGCACATTGAGAGGTTCACCGTCAATGTCCGCGACACGAAACTTGGGCCGGAAACGAACACCTGCGACATTCCGAATGTCGGGGAAGAGAAACTTAAAGATCTTGACGAGGAGGGAATCGTGAGAATCGGCGCGGAAGTTAAGCCGGGAGACATTTTGGTGGGGAAAATTTCTCCGAAGGGCGAGGCGGACTTGACTCCGGAGGAGCGGCTGCTCAGGTCAATTTTCGGCGAGAAATCCAGGGATGTAAAAGACACCTCCAAGAGAATGGATCACGGCAAAGAGGGGAGGATTGTCGGCGTCAAAGTTTTTTCAAGGGAAAACGGCGACAAGCTTGAACCGGGAATAATAAAGCAGATTTCCGTTGAGGTCGCCCAGCTCAGGAAAATTTCGGTGGGGGACAAACTGGCGGGACGCCACGGAAACAAGGGTGTTATTTCAAAAATTCTGCCCGTTGAGGAAATGCCGTATCTTGAGGACGGAACCCCCGTTGATATTATTTTGAACCCCCTCGGAGTCATTTCAAGAATGAACTTGGGGCAGATTTTGGAGACGCATCTGGGGTGGGCGGCTGACAAACTCGGATACCAGGCGATCGCGTCGGCTTTTTCCGGGGCGACCGAAGAAGAAATAAAAGGAGAGTTGAAAAAGGCGGGCTTGCCGGAATCGGGAAAGACGGATCTTTATGACGGCAGGACGGGAGAAAAATTTGACCAAAAAGTGACCGTCGGAAAGATTTATATGCTGAAACTCGGACATATGGTTGAGGATAAAATTCATATGAGGTCGATTGGGCCATACTCAATGATTACCCAGCAGCCGTTGGGGGGAAAGGCGCAAGGGGGAGGCCAAAGGTTCGGAGAAATGGAAGTGTGGGCGCTTGAGGGTTACGGAGCCGCGCACACGCTTCAGGAAATGCTGACGATAAAGTCGGACGACATCGTCGGAAGGGCGGCGGCTTACGATGCTATTATCAGGGGCGAGAAATTCAAGACTCCGCATTTGCCGGCGTCGTTCCATGTGCTGTTGAACGAGCTGAGGGGCTTGGCGCTTGACATTGAGCTTAAAGAATAACGGCCGGCAATCGGCCATATAATATAAAATATTTTTATGGACAATCACGAAAAAGAAATAAAATTTAATTCAATCGTTCTCAAACTGGCTTCGCCGGACAAGATTTTGTCATGGTCCCGGGGAGAGGTGACGAAGCCGGAAACCATCAACTACCGCACTCAGCGGCCGGAGAGAAACGGGCTGTTTTGCGAACGAATTTTCGGTCCGGACAAAGATTATGAATGTTATTGCGGGAAATACCGCCGCATAAGATACAAGGGGGTCATATGCGAAAAATGCGGCGTGGAAGTCACCCGTTCCGTGGTTCGCCGCGAGAGAATGGGGCATATCGCCCTGGCGGTCCCCGTTTCCCACATTTGGTTTTTGAGGGGCATTCCTTCAAAAATGGGGCTTTTGCTCGGACTTCAGGTGTCGGAGCTTGAAAGAGTGATTTATTTTTCGGGATACATAATAACAAAGATAAACGAACAGGCGAAGGCGGAGGCGCTCAAGAACCTCAATTTGGAATATAAAACAAAACTGAAGAACGCGGCCTCCGAGCAGGAAAAGGAGGACTTAAAAGAATCATACAATGAGGCGAAGACGGAATTGGACTCCCTTCGCCTGCACAAAGTTTTGAGCCAATCCGATTACTACTCAAGGAGTATGAAATACGGGGAGGTTTTTGAGGCCGGAATCGGCTCCGAAAGCGTGCATGAGATTTTCAAAAACCTGAATATGGAGTCGCTGAAAAAAACCCTTGAAAAAGAAATAGAAAGCTCAAAATCGGAAGCTCAGAAAAAACTGTTCGCCAGATTAAACCTGGTTAATTCAATGCTGAGGTCGGGCATTCGTCCGGACTGGATGTTTTTAACCGTCATTCCGGTGATACCTCCCGCCCTCCGCCCGATGGTCGCGCTGGAAGGAGGAAGGCACGCCACCTCGGATCTCAACGACCTTTACCGCAGGGTGATAAACAGAAACAACCGATTGAAACGGCTTATTGAGATTAACTCCCCGGAAGTAATTCAAAGGAACGAAAAAAGAATTTTGCAGGAGGCGGTGGACGCCTTGCTGGACAATTCAATCAGGCGAGGGCAGAATGTCGCGCTCTCCCAGGCCCAGCGCCGCCCGCTCAAGTCGCTGGCGGATATGCTCAAGGGGAAGCAGGGGAGATTCAGGCAAAACCTTCTCGGAAAACGCGTTGATTATTCGGGGCGTTCGGTTATTGTCGTGGGTCCCGAATTGAAGATGCACCAGTGCGGATTGCCGAAGCATATGGCGCTTGAGCTTTTCCGCCCGTTCGTTATCGCGAAACTTCTTAAAAGGGAGATAGCGTACAATGTTCGCGGGGCGGGGCATCTTGTTGACGAAAAAACCCCGGAGGTTTGGGGAATTTTGGAGGAGGTGATTAAGGATAAATATGTTTTGCTAAACCGCGCCCCGACCTTGCACCGCCTGGGAATTCAGGCGTTTCAGCCCGTGCTGATTGAAGGGAACGCCATTCAGGTTCATCCGCTTGTCTGCTCGGCTTTCAACGCCGACTTTGACGGCGACCAAATGGCGGTTCATGTTCCATTGGGCGACGAGGCGCAAAAAGAGGCGAACGACATAATGCGGTCTTCAAGAAACCTTTTGAGGCCGGGAACCGGAGACCCCATTGTTAATCCTTCCCAGGACATAGTCCTCGGCTGTTATTGGATGACGAAAGTGAAAGACGGGGCGAATGGAGAGGAAAAGATTTTTTCCAGTCCGAACGAGGCGATTATAGCTTACGAATTCGGGCAAGTTGACTTCAGGGCGAAAATAAAAGTTTTGGCGACGGACACGGAGAAATACGCGGCTTTTGAAAAAAAGCTTTTTGAAACCACGGTTGGACGGCTTTTGTTCAACAGCGTTTTGCCTTCCGATTTCCCGTTCATCAACGAGGAATTGAGCAGCGGCAAGCTGGCGAGCATCGTCTTCCGGCTCATTGAAAAATACGGAGTTGAAATTACGCCGGATATTCTGGACAAGATTAAAAAATTCGGGTTTGAATATTCAACGAAGTCCGGAATAAGTTTGGGGGAAGGGGACATCCTGATTCCCAAAGAGAAGCCGGAAATGATAAAAGAGGCGGACAAAAAAGCGCAGGAAGTGCGCGCGCAGTACGAGGAGGGGCTTTTGACGGACGGCGAGCGATACAACAAAGTGATTGAAATATGGCAGAACGCAGAAAATAAAATCAAGGACTTGGTTCCGGGCACGCTTGAAAAAGAAGGGTCCGTCTCAATGATGGTCACCTCCAAGGCGAGGGGTTCGTGGATTCAGATAGCGCAGATGGCGGCGCTCAAAGGGCTGGTGGTCAACCCGGCAGGCAGGATTATTGAGTTCCCCGTGCTTTCAAGTTATAAAGAAGGGCTCAGCGTTTTGGAGTATTTCATCACCACTCACGGAACAAGAAAAGGAACGGCGGACACGGCGCTGAAGACGGCGAAGGCGGGTTATCTCACCAGGCGGCTGGTTGATGTCGCGCAGGATGTCGTTATCAGGGAAGATGATTGCGGCGAGAAGAAAGGAATTCTTGTTTCCGGAAAAGACGCCGAAGGGCGCGAGAAGAAATTCGCCTCGAGGATTGGCGGCAGGGTTTTGGCGGCTGACGCGGGAGAATTTAAGAAAGGGCATTTGCTGAGTGTGGACGAGGCGAAAAAGATTGAGGCGGACGGTGTTGAGGAGGTTTCCGTATATTCTCCAACCTCCTGCAAGTCTTTCCGCGGAGTGTGCAAGAAGTGCTACGGTTATGATCTCGGAACCAACAAGCCGGTCAAACTCGGCGAGGCGGTTGGAATCGTGGCGGCTCAGGCGATCGGCGAGCCGGGCACCCAGCTCACAATGAGGACTTTTCACACCGGTGGTGTGGCGGCGGGAAGCGATATCACTATGGGTCTCCCCAGAATTGAGGAGGTTTTTGAATTGACTACGCCGCGAAATCCGGCGGTTCTTTCGGATGTCAGCGGCGCGGTTATGGAAATAAAGGATGAAAACAACGAAAAGTCGGTTGTTGTTCTCATTGACAAGGAAGGATCCAAGGCGAAAAAAGAAACAAAAGAATTCAAGATTCCTTTTGGCAGGTATGTGATTGTCGCGTCCGGAGAGAAAGTGAAAAAAGGAGATCCGATTACCGACGGCTCGTTTGACATCAAGAAGCTGTTTGAGATTGCGGGGCGCGAGGCGACCAGAAATTATATTCTTAACGAAATTGACAAGGTGTACACTTTGCAGGGCGCGCCGATAAACAGCAAGCACATAGAAACGATAATAAGGCAGATGTTTTCCCGGGTGAAAATACTTGACTCGGGTTCAACGAAATTCAACAAGGGTGAGATTACCGCGAACTTTGAGGTTGAAAAGGCGAATGAAATGGCGAGGATGGACGGCCGCGACGAGGCGAAGGTGAAACCGCTGGTTATGGGAATCAAGGAAGTGGCGCTCACCAGCCCGAGCTTTTTGTCCGCCGCCTCTTTCCAAAATACGGTTAAGGTGTTGGTTAAAACGGCGATTGAAGGCGGAGAAGACAGGCTCCTCGGCTTGAAGGAAAATGTCCTGATTGGACGGCTCATTCCCGCCGGCACCGGCTTTAGAAAGGAATACATCAAAAAAGAATCGGAGGAAATTTCCGACACAACCCACGAAGACGAGGAGTAGTAAAATAAAGGTCGGCTTTGTTTATTGGATAAGACGATTAAATTAAACATTATGAAAATTTTAACGGACTATTTTTCAAAACTTAAGAAGTTGATGTTCAGCCCCACCGCGTTTTTTGGCGATATCAAAGATGAAGAGGGATACAAGGAGCCAACAAAGTTCCTTTTTATCACCTTATTCCTTATATCAATTTTATTCCTATTCTTTCTGGTTATTTTGCCGAATGACCTAAAAACAAATTTTATTCTTGAATTTAGCCGAGTCATAAGCGCTCTCGGTTTAGGTGGCTTGCCATTCTTAATTTTGTCTCTTTTGGCGATTGCCGAGATATTTGTCTTGGGATTCATAGGCGTCCTTGTCGGAGCGTTGGTAATTCATATATTTACTATGGCTTTTGGAGGCGCGGGAAAATACGCTGATTCTTACAAAGTTGTCGCGTTTGTATCCATTTTAGGAATTCTTGAGCCGATTGGTGCCGCGTTAATAGTTCTTGGGGATTATTTGGATAAAGCAGTGAATGTAACTTCCGGATGGTTTTATCTTATTTTGGCGATACCGATAATTTTTCTGCTGATAAGATTGTGGTTTTTGACGATCCTTATCATTGGTATTAAAAAAATCTATACCGTGAAAACAAAAGAAGCGTTTCTGGCAATTTCTTCGTTTGGAGCCTTGCTGTTTTTTATGACAGCAATCGTAAAACCGGCTTACTTCCCCAATATGTCCAACGCTGTGGCGGTTGGCTTGTCTATCTTGTTGATTTTAATTTTGCCCACGGCGCGCAAAATGTTAAAAGAAGCACCGCGCGAGTAAGAACAAAAATGAAAAAAGATTTTAACATATGGAATACGGAAATTCTTGCGAACACGAGAAAAGCCATTAAAGAAATACTTTAATGGCTTTTCGTCTTTGTTTTTCTCCCCTCAAAAAGAGGGGTGGGCCCGAAGGCACTTATACTCCTATGCTATACTGCCCAAAAACAAAAGTCAAGCAATTGTGGATAAAAAACGAATTTGGAAATTTAGTTTTTGGTCGGTTGGTTTAAGTAAAAATGCTATAATCATTTTATGTCTTCGCATGTTGAGCAAATTAAGTCCCGGCTTGGGATTGCCGATGTCGTTCAAGGTTATTTGAAGCTTCAAAAAGCCGGAGCGAATTTTCGGGCGCTGTGCCCTTTTCATAACGAGAAAACTCCGTCGTTTTTCGTGTCTCCGGGAAGGGAATCGTGGCATTGTTTCGGCTGCAACCGCGGTGGCGATATTTTTTCTTTCGTGATGGAGATTGAGGGTTTGGAATTTCCGGAAGCGCTGAAAATTCTCGCTTCCCGCGCTGGAGTGGAATTGAAACCCGTCAGCTCCCAATACAGAAGCGAAAGAAGCCGCCTGCTCAGCTTACTTGAAAACGCCAAGATGTTTTACGAAAGCAATTTGAAAAATAACGATACCGTCATTTCGTACCTGAAAAGCCGCGGACTGAAAGGGGAAACGGCGAAGGCGTTCGGGATAGGATTCGCCCCCGACGGCTGGAGAAATCTCCACGATTTTTTAAAGGCGAAAGGGTTTTCGGGGGAGGAAATGGAAAAGGCGGGGATGGCGCTGCAACCTCAAACCTCATCCGCCGCGGCGGACAAATCTCAAAAATACTACGACAGATTCCGCTCGCGGATAATGTTTCCGCTGAACAACTCTTCCGGGCAGATTGTAGGATTTTCCGGCAGGATTTTTTCCATTGCGAACAACTTGGAGATTGAGTCTCCAAGTGGACTTGGAGACTCAATCTCCAAGCCGGTGGTGGCGAAGTATATCAACACGCCCCAAACAATCCTTTATGACAAGTCGCGAACGCTTTACGGGTTTGACAAGGCGAAAATGGAGATCAGAAAAAAGGACGCTTGCGTTTTGATGGAGGGGCAGATGGATGTGATAATGGCGCATCAGGCGGGATTCGCGAACACGGTCGCCATTTCCGGAACCGCGCTCACCGAGGAGCATTTGAGAATCATAAAGCGGCTGACCAATAATTTAATAATGGCGTTTGATTCGGACGAGGCGGGATTCCGCGCGTCAAAGAGAGGGATTGATATGGCGCTGGCGGAGGGGTTTGAGGTCAAGGCGGCGGAAGTTCCGTTGGGCGGGTCGGGAAAAGATCCGGCGGACATAATCAAAGAAAATCCGGACGAATGGAAAAAGGCGGTCGAAAATTCCGAGCACATCATAAGTTTTTATTTGCGGAATTTGAGCGACAGAAAAGAAATTGAAAGAATGATTTTGCCGTACATCGCCCTTTTGCCGAGCGATATGGAAAAAGCGCATTGGGTGAAAAAGACCGCCGAAAAACTGTCCATTTCGGAAGAACCGATATGGGGCGAGGTTAAAAAAATAAAATTATCGCCGGCGGCGGGAATGCCTTCGCCCCAACCCCCGGCGGCGAAGGCGGGAAAAACCAGAATGCGGCTCCTTGAAGACCGGCTCCTCGGTTTTATCTTGTGGCAAAAAGATTCCGAAGACGGGGAATTAAAAGAGGAGATTGAAAAAATTTCCAAGGAGCATAATTTTGACCCGGACAAAGTTTCCGCATCCTCCGGAGGCGCGGAAGAAAAGCTTGTTTTTGAGGCGGAATTGTTTTATAATGAGACCGAAGACTTAAAGGGCGAACTGGACAAGCTTAATTTGGAATTCAAAAAGGAGAAGACAAGAAACCGGCTTGAGGAGCTCGGTGAGAGGATTCGCGGAACCGAAAGCTCTCAAAATGAGGAAAAGCTTAAGGATTATATGGACGAATTCCACATTCTTACGAAAAAATTAACGGATCTATCAAGGTCCGACCGTTAAAAATGGCAAAACAAAAGAAAAAAACAACTCAAAAAAAACAGCCCAAAGCAAGGAAAACAACCGCTAAACCCGTGAAGAAAGCGGCCGCTCCCAAAAAAGAGGCAAAAAAGAAAGTGGTTAAAAAAACGGTGAAAAAAACTGCTCCCAAAAAGAAGGCGGTAAAAAAGGCGGCCGCCAAAGGCGGAACTCGCGCCGCCAAAAAGCCGGCGAAAAAAACTCCCGCGCGAGCGAAAAAAACGAAAGCCCAAATCATAAACGAGAAAATTGACGCTCTCGTCAAAAAGGGGCAGTTGAGGGGCTTTATCACTTACGCGGAAATACTGAACGAGTTTCCGCATATTGAGGATGACATTCTTTTCTTGGATGACCTTTACGCCAGGTTTCAGGAAGCCGGAGTTGACGTGTTGGAAGGCAAAGAGCTTCTGGACGCCGGAAAGACAAAGGCGGAAAAAAGAGCGGCGGAGGCGATGGACGCGGCGTCCGGGGACGCGGTCCAAATGTATCTCAAGGAAATCGGAAAAATTCCCCTTATCAACGCGCAGGAGGAAAGGGAGCTGGCGAAGAGGATTGAAGAAGGCGACGAAGAGGCGAAACAGAAACTAATCAAGGCAAACCTCAGATTGGTTGTTTCCATCGCGAAAAAATACATCGGCAGAACTCCCGAGCTGACCATTCTTGATTTGATTCAGGAGGGAAATTTCGGGCTGTTCAGGGCTTCGGAAAAGTTTGACTGGAGGAGGGGATACAAGTTTTCCACTTACGCCACTTGGTGGATAAGACAGGCGATTACGAGGGCGATTGCCGACCAGGCGCGCACTATCAGGATTCCCGTGCATATGGTGGAGACAATTTCAAAATACAAACAGGTGATGAGGAGAATGTCGCAGGACTTGGGGCGCGATCCTTTGCCCGAAGAAATCGCGGCTGAGATGAATCTTCCCGTGGAAAAAATACACCACATCCAAAAAATCAATCAGGACACCCTTTCACTTGAACTTCCGGTTGGCGACGATGATGAAGGGTCCACTTTGGGAGAATTCGTCAAGGAGGAGAAAATTCTTTCCCCGGACCAGCAGGCGTCCAGAAAGCTCTTGTCCGATCAGATTCAGGAAATACTGAACGATCTTTCTCCGAAGGAGCAGAAAATTCTTGTTATGAGATACGGGCTCAGCGACGGCATACAGCACACGCTGGAGGAAGTCGGGAGCAAATTCGGAGTGACAAGGGAGCGAATCAGGCAGATTGAGTCAAAAGCGATTGAAAAAATCCGCGGCCACGAAAAAGTCAGCCGCCTTGAAAATTATTAGACAGTTGGCTATAATGGAGCGGTGGAGAGAGTTGAAAATTTTCTGGTGTAGCTCAATGGCAGAGCAGCTCCCTGTTAAGGAGTTGGTTGTAGGTTCGAGTCCTACCACCAGAGCAAGAGCGAAGCGATTGCGAAGTGGTAGGACTCGAACCTAAGTTTAACAGCGCGTAATTAGTTATATTTTTATGGCAAAAAGAAAAACGGGAGTGGGTAATATGAAAACGACCCGCTGCAAAAAGACAAAAAAACGGCTTGCGGTAAAGAAGGAGATGCTCGCGAAAAAAGCCGCCAAAAAACGCCGCTAACCGGCGTTTTTTGGAGCGCCTGAGGCGCTCTTGGTGCGGTGAGGGCGTCTAAACATTTGCGGTTGGGTTCTGGTATAATACGATTACATGGAAAAAGAAATTAAAAATGAATTGCTTTCGGGGGTTGATAAATTAAAAACGTCCGAAGGTTATCTGATGGCGGGCTATCCGAACTATTTTTCTCTTTTTGGCAGGGATTCCCTGATAAGCGCTTGGCAGATACTTGAAACAGATCCGGCAATCGCGAAAAATACTTTGAAGATTTTGGCGAAATACCAAGGCAAGACTATTAACAATAAGCGGGAAGAAGAGCCGGGCAAGATTTTGCATGAATACCGGTTTAAACGCAAAGACCGATTGGCTTTGCCTCAGTGGGAATTTCCTTATTTCGGCAGCGTTGATTCCACGCCGCTCTTTGTTATCGTGGCGGAAAAATATTTTGAACAAACCAATGACGAAGAATTTATTTCGCGGATTTGGGACAATATTATAATGGCGATTAATTGGCTTTCGGCTTATGGCGACAGAGATAACGATAATTTCATTGAATACGAAAGAAAAAATCCTTACGGGCTTTTTCATCAGGGATGGCGCGATAATTTTGAAAACCATTTAAAAATTAATCCGCCGGTAGCCATTGTGGAAGCGCAAGGGTACGCTTACGCGGCATATATGGCCGGCGTTAGATTATCCGAGCGTTTTGGCCGAGGTGATTTTTTAAAGAATTTGTGGGCGGAAAAAGCGGACGCACTCGCCGCCGCGTTTCAAAAAGCTTTTTGGTGGGAAGAGGAGCAATATTATTACTTGGCTCTCAATAAAAATAAAAAACCGAAGAAAAGCGTTTCTTCAAACCCGGGTCATCTTCTTTTTTCCGGCATTATTCCAAAAAAGGCCGCGCGGAAAATAGTAAAACGGCTTTTTCAAAAAGATATGCTTACGCCTTTCGGCATCCGCACGGTTTCCGAAAACGATCCGGATTTTGACTACTCAAGCTACCATCTGGGGTCTGTTTGGCCGCACGACAATTGGATGATTTATTACGGCCTCAAGCAATCGGGATTTTCAAAAGAAGCGGAACAAATAAAGCAATCTATGCTGTCCGCTTATCGCGAGCTGGGGTGCGTACCTGAGTTGTTCGGAGTTAAAAATGGAGAAATTTCTTCCCTTGCCGGTGGCGCCAGGCAATATGAAAGAAAATTAAACAACGCCATTAAAGCCAATTCTCTCCAGGCGTGGTCCGTCTGCGGCTTGTTAAATATGATTTGGGAGGATTAAAAATGAGAATGAAAATTACATGATCGGGTGGTTGGGCATTTGCGGCGGGATTTTGTTATAATGGAGGGGCAGTAAATAAAATGAGCGAGTTAATGAAAAAATACGCGATGGTTGGCGTTCTTGGTCTTCTGGCGATTTTCGCGGGCGGCTATTTTTATTTTTCGCGGAGCGAGGCGCCGGCTTATGAGTTTGTTCTCGCCAAGAGAGGGGATGTCGTCCAGGAGGTGAGCGTGACCGGGAAAGTGAAGCCGGCAAAGAGCGTTGATCTCGCCTTTGAAAGGGGCGGCAGGACTGTTTGGGTCGGCGTTAAGGTGGGTGACAGGGTCTTAAGCGGACAAGCCCTCGCCCGCCGTTACAGCGAAGACTTGGACGCCAAATTATCCCAAGCGAAGGCGAATGTCCGGGCGGAGAGGGCGAAGCTTGAAGAATTAAAAAAGGGAACAAGACCGGAAAAGATAAAAATCCAGGAGGCGAAAGTCGCGAAAGCGGAAACCGCGTTCAACGAATCAAAAAAAGATTTAATCAATAAAATATGGGACGCTTACATAAGGTCGGATGACGCCATAAGAAATAAGGTGGATCAATTTTTCAGCGACCCTCGCGGCTCCAGACCGCAGTTTGACTTGGCGATTTCCGATTCAAAATTAAAGGTGGGTATTGAGAACGACAGGGCAAAAATTGAGGGAGTCCTCACTTCGTGGAAAACGGCGATTAATTCTCTTTCCGTTTCGTCCGACCTGAATTCCTACGCTGATGAGGCAAAGCAAAACCTCGGTGAGATAAGGTCCATTTTGGACAAGATTGCTTTGGCGGTCAACTCGCTGGCGGTGTCCTCCAGCGATGGGCAGAAAACGGATGTTTCAACGGCGCGGACGGGCGTGAACACCGCCACCGCCAATTTTTTGTCCGCGCTGGATGGGTTTAAATCCGCCCGAAACAATCTTTCGCTTGAAAAAAACGAACTTGCTCTTGAAAAAGCAGGCGCCACTGCCGAGCAAATCGCGGCGCGGGAGGCGATGGTGGAAGGCGCCGAGGCGAATGTCTCCGACATCGCGGCGCAGATCACGAAAACAGTTCTTGTTTCGCCGATAAGCGGAATTATTACCGTCGTGGACGCCAAAGTCGGAGAAATCGCCGCCCCGAACACTCCCGTCTTTTCCGTCATTTCATCAGGACGGAAAATTGAAGCCAACATTCCGGAGGCGGATATCGCCAAGGTTAAAATCGGACAGACGGCGAAATTGACTCTTGACGCGTACGGAGACGAAGTCGTTTTCATGGCGAAAGTGATTTTAATTGACCCGGCGGCGACGATCATTGAAGGCGTGCCCACTTACAAAACGACCCTGCGGTTTCTTGATGGAGATAAAAGAATAAAGCCGGGTATGACCGCCAATCTTGAAATCGCCACCGGCAGCCGAAAGGGTGTCGTGAAGATTCCCCAGCGCGCCGTTGCCGAAAAAAGCGATGGAGAAAAAATAGTCAGGGTGGTTGGGGAAAATGGAACAATCAAAGAAATAAAAGTCAAAACCGGCTTAAGGGGCTCTTTTGGCGAAGTGGAGATATTGGAGGGGATTAAAGAGGGCGACAAAGTGATTATTTTTATGAAGGAACAATAATCACATTTTTTAATGGCTTTGATAGAAGTAAAAAATCTGGAAAAAATTTACGGCGACGGCGAGGTCACCACTCCCGCCCTGCGCGACATCTCTTTCATCGTTGAGCCGGGAGAATTTATCGCCGTGATGGGCCCGTCCGGCTCCGGAAAATCAACCCTCCTGCACATCCTCGGCTTTTTGGACAGGCAAACTTCCGGCATTTATCGTTTTGAAGGGAAAACGATTGACGATTATTCAAAGGATGAGATAGCGCGGACGCGAAACAAAAAAATGGGATTCGTGTTCCAGGCGTTTAACCTTTTGGCGAGAACTTCGGTTTTGGAAAACGTGAAGCTCCCTTTGGTTTATTCGGGAATCAAGCAGACGGAATGGGACGCGATGGCGATGGAAGTGATTGAATCAATGGGGCTCACGAAAAGAATAAAACACGAACCGTCCCAGCTTTCCGGCGGGGAGAGGCAGAGGGTCGCCATCGCCCGCGCTTTGGTCAACAATCCCAGCGTCATTTTTTTGGATGAGCCGACCGGCAATCTTGATTCAAAGTCAGGTAGAACGGTGATGGAGATTATCCAAAAATTGAGCGAAGAGGAAAAGAGGACGATTATTTTAATCACCCACGAAAACAGCACCGCCGAATACGCCAAAAGGACAATCCGCCTTTTGGACGGCAGAATCGTGAGCGACGAAAAAGTCGCCAACCGCCGTGACGCGAGAGATTTTATAAAGTAAAAAATAGTATGAATTTTCGTTACACATTCAAAACAGCGTTTACTTCCTTAAAAGCGAACAAATCCCGTTCGTCGTTGACGATATTGGGGATCGTCATCGGCATTACGGCGATTATGGTTATCGTCTCCGTCGGCAACGGCGCGGAGGGGCTTATTCTCGGCGAGGTCAGCGGGATGGGGGCGCAGACAATCGTCGTCAGGCCGGGCAAGGAGCCGAAGGGTCCGAGTGATATGGCGGGAACCCTTTACTCCGACTCTTTGAAGGCGCGGGACGTGGCGGCGCTGAAAAAGAAAAGCAATGTCCCGTATCTGATTGATGTGGCGCCGGCGTTGATCGTTCCCGGAAGCGTTTCTTACGGAGGCGAAACATATATTCCGACGATTTTCGGATGGACGGCGAAAATGATGTCGGAAATGCTCAACATCTACCCGGCGGAAGGGGTTAATTTCGGGGAAAACGCCATTCGCGACAAGGCGAGTGTGGCGATTATCGGCTCAAAAGTCAAAAAAGAATTGTTCGGCGCCTCGGACGCCGTCGGCAAAAGAATTAAAATCAGAAACAAAAAATTCAGAGTGGTGGGCGTTTATCCGCCGAGAGGGCAGGTCGCTTTTTTTAATGTTGACGAGGTGGTGATTATTCCGTACACCACCGCCCAAACTTATCTTTTGGGAATTAATTATTTTAATGAGATAGTGACGAGGGCGGCAAGCCCGTCCGCGGTGGCGAGGACCGTCAAAGATATTGAGGCGACAATAAGGGAGACTCACGGCATAACCGATCCGAGCGATGACGATTTTTTCGTCGTCACTCAAGAGGGGGTGGTTAATCAAATTAAAAATATTATGGGAGTCCTCACCGCTTTTTTGTCGGCGGTGGTGGCGATTTCGCTTGTGGTCGGGGGTATCGGCGTAATGAACATAATGCTGGTTTCCGTGACGGAAAGGACGAGGGAGATCGGTTTGCGGAAGGCGATAGGCGCCACGGACGGGGACATTTTGAAGCAATTCTTGATTGAGTCCGTCATTCTTACCGCTTTGGGCGGATTTATAGGCGTCGCGCTTGGAACATTCTTTTCGTTTCTGACCTCTTTTGTTCTTACGCGTTTCGTGGGCCTTGATTGGTCTTTTTCTTTTCCGGCGGTGGCGATGATTATGGGGCTGGCGGTTTCCGCTTTCGTGGGGCTTGTCTTCGGCATTTACCCCGCCCACCAAGCCGCCAAAAAGAACCCCATTGAAGCCCTGAGGTACGAATAAAACCCGCCGATTTTCATGGGTTGACAGAACGGGTATTTTGATGTATATTTTACGCAGACAGAAAGGGTTCTTTGGACCTTGAGAATAAAATTTTTTTGAAATGCATTTGAAATGCAGGGGAGGCAAAGATGAAAGAAAATAGGATTTTGGAAGAAAAAGATGTGGACGAGGTGATTTGGAAGACCAAAGTGGTCGTGTTTTATTTCATCATTGTTGTTATTTTCTTGTTCGTGTGCTTGTTTTTCGTAGTCCAAAAAATTTCAAATCAAAAAAAGGTTTCAACCAGAAGTTACAGCTTTCCTCTCATCGCATCCGAATTTTCCGAGGTAAAACCTCAAAAAACAGAGTGGCTTTACCACACAGTAAAGCCGGGCGATTCCATTTACGGAATCGCCCAAAAATTTAAGGTTTTGCAATACCAGATTCGGGGGGCGAACAAGATGGTACCCGGAGGAATTATTCATCCGGGTCAGGTTTTGAAAATCCCCGTCATCGGATGGAAATCTTACGAAGGGAAAGCCTCTTGGTATGGTCCTCGCTTCCATGGGAGAAAGCGGGCCGATGGGAGAATTTATGACCAGAACGAAGTTTTAGTCGCCCACAGAGTTTTTCCGTTAGGGATGAAGGTTCGTGTTACGAATCTGCTCAACGGAAGGACGGTGGTGGCTCCCGTGCTGGACAGGGGTCCATACGTGGTCAAGGACGGCAAGTACGATCGCGAGATTGACTTATCGCTGGGCGCCGCTAGGGCGCTTGGAGCAGTTAAAAAAGGTGTCATTCCGGTTCGCATTGAACCGCTGGGATGACACTTTAATTACAAAGGCAGGACGATTAAAACTCGGACCTGCCTACTTTTTTGCCAAATTTGCGGAACGTCGTGTGTGCGCCACTCGGTGGCGCACACTACCCTTGCCAACCCAGTTTAGTGTGTCATTTTGATTTTGAGAAAGAAGGGTAGTTTAAATTTGAGTTATCATTTATAGTATAAATATCCTAATATAATCAAACATAATGGAGCAAGAATTCAAACAATTATTGCAGGACTGGCAGGCGATACGCCAATTGACCCTTGATTTGCTTGATGAGTTGCCTGAGAAGTACCTCAGTTTTACTGTTGGTAGAAATATGGGGACGATTGGGAAGCAGTATCGGCACATTGGAGATGTCCAAATTTGTTATACAGACGCGATCAAAACGGGAAAAATTGATTTTAGTAAATACAAGAAGGATTATTCGCTGGAATCTTCTCAAGAAAAACTCAAAACATTTTTGCAGGAGGTAAACAGAGAAATGTTGAAGCTTATTAAAGAAAATCCAAAAGCGGAAATTGATTGGTTTGGCGAAAAATGGAATTTAAAACAGCACACTAAGGCAGTGATTGAACATGAAATTCTTCATCAGGGCGAGTTGATTGTTTATATAAGAATATTGGGTTTAAAGTTTCCAAAAAGTTGGAAACAGTGGGGATTATGAATATTTTAAAAGAAGTTCGCCGGGAGCTTAAGGCGAATGTTGAAGAAAAATACAAAATCGGCAATCAAAGATATTTCAAAGAAAAAATATTTTGTTACGGCGTGAGGACTCCCGTTGTCCGCAAAATTGCCGGAAGATATTTCAAGCAAATTAAACGTCTTGATAAAAAACAAATTTTCACTTTGTGCGAGAGGCTTTTAAAAAATAAATACAACGAAGAAGCTACCGTCGCCATCCAATGGGCGAGTAAACTTTTAAAGCAATTCGAAAAAGATGATTTTAAGCTTTTTGAAGGTTGGATGGAAGTATACATAGACAACTGGGCGAAAGATGATGATTTTTGCCTGCATGTTATCCACCCGATAATGGATAAGTACCCAGAACTGGTTGGCAAAGTGAAACTATGGTCGCATTCTGAAAATATGTGGCTAAGAAGAGCCTCAGCAGTGAGCTTTATCACCACAGTTGGTAATTTTTACGCCATTAAACATAATTTAAAAGATATTTTTGAAATTGCGGAAACGCTTTTGCGTGATGAGGAAGATTTAGTGCAAAAGGGGTATGGCTGGATGCTGAAAGCCGCCTCTGTTCACAACCCAAAACAGGTATTTGACTTTGTCATGAAGCACAAGGCCGTTATGCCCAGAACCGCCCTGCGATACTCTATTGAAAAAATGCCCGCCAGTCTTAGGAAGCAAGCAATGAGACAGAAAACAAATTGATAAAATATGCGCCACTCGGTAGCGCACATTTTTAAGATTAAATTTGCGGGATACAAAACTCCTTTGTTTTTAAGATTAAATTTGCAAAAAAGGATTAAATAGCGCATAATGGGGGAGTGAAAAAACTTTTTTTGGACATAGAGACATTGCCGGCGGACGAATCCAAGCTCGGAGTCTTGAAAGAGATTTACGACTACAAAGTTTCCAAAGGGAAAAAGGTGGAGGAATCTTTTGAGGAGTACGCGGAGAAAACGAATTTTGACGGAGCTTTCGGCAGGATTCTGTGCATTTCCGTTGCCGTCAACGATGAGCCGCCGCAGTGTTTGAGCGGGGACGAAGCGGACATTCTGAGGGAATTTTGGGATATCGCCGAAGACACCAACTTGTTCATAGGGCACAATATCTTTGACTTTGATCTGAAGTTCATTTTTCAGCGGTCAATTATTCTCAAAGTGAAGCCGAGCAGAAATTCAAAGGATTTGAGCTTCGCCAGATACAGAAATTACCCGATTTACGATATTATGTACGAGTGGTCCAAGTGGAGTATGCAGAACAAAATCGCGCTGGATACACTGGCGAAAGCGTTGGGCGTAAAATCCTCAAAGGACGGAGGGGTTGACGGATCAAAAGTGCATCAATATTTTAAGGAAGGAAGGACGCAGGAAATTTACGATTACTGCAACGCCGATGTTGAAACGACTCGCGACATTTTTAAAAGAATGACCTTTGAAGATTGAGCCCGCGGCGGGGTAGGCGGGGTTGTTTGGGGTTATCAAATTAAAAATAAATTAAAATTAAAAATAAAAAACAAAATATGACAAAGAAAACAAAAATAGTGGCGACCATCGGGCCCGTGACGGAAAACAAAGCATCTATGGAGAAATTGGTAAAAGCCGGAATGAATGTCGTTCGGCTTAATTTTTCGCACGGAGATTATAACGAGCACCTTAATCGCGTCAAACTCGCGAGGGCGGCGTCCGAAAAGTTTGGAAAGCCGATAGCCGTTTTACAGGACCTCGCCGGACCCAAAATAAGAATCGGCGATTTTGAAAGCGGAAGTATTATTTTGAAGGAGGGCGCGCCTTTTATTTTGACGATTAAAAAATGTCCGGGCGACGAGAAAAAAGTCTTCGTAAATTACAAAAATCTTCCCAAGGAAGTCGGCAAAGGGTCCGTCATTATGCTTAATGACGGGAAGAACAAGTTGGAAGTGAAGAAGGTGTCCGGCGACGATATTCACTGCAAGGTTTTGATTGGAGGGGCTATTAAGGGCAGGAGAGGTGTGAACATCCCCGGGGCTTATTTGAAGATCTCCGCTTTGACCGCGAAGGATAAACGCGACATTGAATTCGGCGTGAAAAACGATGTTGATTTTATGGCGATTTCTTTCGTGAGGACCGCCGCCGACATCCTGAAATTAAGGGATATTCTGGAAAAGGCGAAGGCGGACATTAAAATCATAGCCAAAATAGAAACGAAAGAGGCGATAGAAAACATTGATAAAATTATTCAGGCCGCTGACGGAATTATGGTCGCGCGGGGGGATTTGGCGGTTGAGGTTTCAGCTGAAAAAGTGCCGGTTCTCCAAAAAATGATAATAAAAAAGTGCAACGACCTCGGAAAGCCGGTGATTACCGCGACCCAGGTCCTTGAGTCAATGATAAAGAGCCCGATTCCGACTAGGGCGGAGGTGAGCGACATTGCGAACGCCATTTTTGACGGCACAGACGCGGTGATGCTTTCCGAAGAAAGCACACTCGGCGACTTTCCGGTTGAAGCCGTTGAGATGATGGACCGCGTGGCGAAGCACACGGAAGCGAATTTCAATTACGAAAAAGTTTTGAAGCGAAAGAACCTGCTTCCCAAGCCGGTTGCCGACTCAATAAGTTTCGCGATCGCCAACGCGGCGCACAACATTGAGGCGAAAGCGATTGTCGCCTTGACGGAGTCCGGATTCACGGCGAGGATAATTTCAAGATACAAGCCGGAGCAGCCCATTATCGCGCTGACCCCCAACAAAAAAACATATAATCGGCTGGCGCTTTCTTTTGGGTGCTACCCGCGAATGATAAAACAGTTTGACAACCTGGAGGACGCGGTGAAAACGGTAAAAGACGTTGTCGTCAAAAACAAATTCGCGAATAAAGGCGACAAAATAGTAATCGCCGCCGGCATTCCCTTCGGGAAATCAACGACCACGAACCTCTTGCTCTCCCAGGTAATTTGATATCCACAGCCCCCTATTTGCTTTTTCCTAGAATAGGTATATTCTGGAACATAAATCAACCTTAAAAATTTAATATAGATAAACAAAAATAAGGAGGGAAAGAATGAAGATTAGAGTAGAGGTTTACGGCTCCTTGTCAGGGAGATTGCGCAAGTCTTTCCTAGAGGCGTTGAACAATAAAAAGAACGGGAATGGGAGCCCAGCCATTATGAAAAACTTGCAAGGAAAACTCCCGGACGATTATTGTGTTCGGGAGTGCTGTTGTAATATGGAATTATCATTTCCGTATTACAGAATTTTTTTGGAAAACAAAAAAGATGAAATAAGCAAAGAATGCCTTGCTTATTTTATAGGAAGGGAGACAGAAAATAAAAGAGGGACGGAGGTTGCCACGACAGTGGTGGCGAGATCTCTTGCTCTCTACAAAAAGTATAAGAACTTGTTCTTATATGAAAGAGGGGAGGATAAGTCTGATTTTTGGCTGGCAATGCTGGGAGTCAGGTTTAAAATAGACGAAAAAAGCGGGGAGAACGGCTTTTTTGTTCCTCCCTCTCCCGAAAAAGAAATGGATTTTTTATTCATAAGAGAAAGCGATCCTACTTTCTCTTATGAAGCAAAGGACTGGAATATGTATTTCAAATCCTTCAAGGACCATCTCCCTATGGTCTTTGAATGATCTTTTTGACTACCGCAACCCCAAATCATCGGGGTTGCTTTTTTGTATAACGCGGAAAATTGTTATATAATCTCAAATAAATGTTTTATGTTTTTCTTATCTTGGCGCTTTTTGGGACGGGCATCGGACTTTTCCCCGTCCCGGAGGATATAATCGTTTTGAGCGCCGGCGCCGGCATCCAGCAGGGGCTTGGAAATATGTTTGTAGTCGCGGGAGTTATTTATCTTGGACTTCTCGCGAGCGATTTTTTGATTTTTTGGGTCAGTAAAGAATTCGGAATGAAAATTTTGAATTTTAAGTTCGTCGCCTTTTTTATTCCGCGCAAAAAAGTTGAAAGAATGCTCAAGTTTTTTGACGGCCATAAAAAGAAAGTCGTTTTTATGGGCAGGTTCGTGTCCGGACTTCGCCCGATTGTATTTTTTGCCGCCGGCTTGTCGGGAATAAAGTCGTCCACTTTTATTGCCATTGACGCGCTTGCCGCCCTTGTCTATATTCCGCTTATGCTCTTTTTCGGCTACAGATTGTCTTACGACATATCGGGTTTGATTGGCGGGATCTTGAAAATCTACCACGCCATTGAAATCCTGCTGATTTTGTCGGTGGTGTTTTGGATTGTTTTGAGATTGACAAAGAAATTTTCAAACAACGGCAATAAATCCGGCAATTGCCCAAAATAACGCGGGGGGTTGATTTTTCCCCTCGTTTTATGCCAGTATGGAAATAGAAAATTCTTGAAGGAGGTTAAAATGAGAAGGAAAAAAGGAGGAGCGTACTTTATAGCAAGAAAACATGGTCACCGGCGCCATGTTTTTTCCAAAAAGTGGCAAAGAAAGACTGGTCTTTTTTTTATCCTGATAATAGCGATAGTTGATGTTGCTATTATCATTGATGCTGTTGGTTTTTTTGATTTCTTAATCTTTGTCTTTGCCGCAGTCGTCTTTTCCATCGCCTTTTTGCGGCGGAAGAAAAAAATAGAGAGGAATATATATTACATGAGTAAATATTAGGGGGGGCAAACGCCCCCTTTCGTTTTGCCGAAATTTGAGTTTTTATGGCTGGATGTGGTAAAATTAAAATGTGATTGAGCAAATAAAATTAAAAACAGACGACGGGGTGGAAATTGCCGGGGATTATTACCCTGCCTCGCCGACGGGCGCGCCGGCGGTTGTTTTGACGCATATGATGCCCTCAACCAAAGAAAGTTGGAGGGAATTCGCCGCCGGTTTGAATAAAGCCGGATTTCAGTGTTTGGCGATTGATTTGAGGGGGCATGGCGAGTCGGAAGGAGGGCCGGACGGCTTCAGGGAATTTTCCGACGAACAGCATATGGCGGGTATTCT
>JAADHB010000019.1 GCA_013152035.1 bacterium | reverse complement strand
GGAACCTTCATCGCCGGAACCTGAATGGGCTCGCCCGTTCGCGGGTTTCGCGCCGTTCTCGCCGCTCTCATTTTGGCGGAGAAAATTCCCAATCCGGAGATTGAAACATCCTCGCCTTTTTTCAAGCTGTCCGTGATGGCCTTGATGATGGCCTCTATGGCTCTTTCCGAGTCGGCCTTTGTTCCTCCAACCACTCCGTTTATGACCTCCGCAAGATCTGCTTTATTCATAGGTAAGTGTGAGTAATCAGTTATCAGTAGTCAGATAAACTGCCTGCTGACACACTGGTCACTTATTGCTCCAATAATGCTTCGACCTTGTCGTTTGTTCTCTAACTGCATTATACCAATGCCGCGCCCTTTAATGCAACACAAGCGGGCAAAAGGCGCGAATCGCCCTATCGCGCGTACTCTATGATTCTCGCCTCGCGTATCACATGAACCTTGATCTCGCCCGGGTATTTCAGCTCCTGTTCAATTTTGGTCGCGACGATTTCCCTCGCCAGTTTTTTCGCTTCAAGGTCGGAGATTTGCTCCGGAGAGACGAAAACCCTTATTTCCCGCCCCGCCTGAATCGCGTAGGACTTTTCAACCCCTTCAAAGGAATTGGCAATCGCCTCAAGATCTTCAAGCCGTTTCAGATAATTTTCAAGGGTGTCCCTGCGCGCGCCCGGCCTTGCCCCGGAGACGGCGTCGGCAACCTGAACAATTACCGATTCAATCGTTTCATACGGATACTCTTCGTGGTGCGCCTGCATCGCGGTAATAATTTTCTCGTCGGCGTTGAATTTCTGCAGGATTCTTTTTCCTATCTCCACATGGGTTCCTTGAACCTCGTGGTCCATCGCCTTTCCTATGTCATGGAGAAGCGCCGCCTTTTTAGCCACCGCCACATCCGCGCCCAGCTCGGCGGCGAGAATACCCGCGATGTGCGCCACCTCAATTGAGTGCTGTAGGACATTCTGCCCGTAACTGGTCCTGAAATAAAGCCGCCCCAGAATGGACATCAGCCGCGGGTCAAGGTCAATGACTCCCGCCTCGTAGGCGGCCGCCTCTCCCTTTTGTTTCACCAATTTATCAACTTCCACTTTCGCTTTTTCCACCATCTCCTCAATTCGCGCCGGCTGAATTCTTCCGTCCAAAATCAAATTCTCAAGGGCGATTTTCGCCACATACCTGCGAATCGGATCAAAAGCGGAAACAACGATTGAGCCCGGAGTGTCGTCAACGATAATCTCCACCCCCGCGGCGCGCTCCAGCGCCCGAATGTTTCTCCCTTCCTTGCCGATAATTTTCCCTTTAATGTCGTCCGACGGAATGGAAACCGCGCTTGTCGTCACCTCGGACGCGGTGGAGGAGGCAAGCCGTTGAATGGCGGAAACGAGAATTTCCCGCGCCTTTTTCTCAAGTTCGTCCCTTCCCGTAAGCTCAATTTTCTGCATTCGCACCATCAAGTCCTCCTCGTATTTCTTCTCAGTGGATTTGAGCAGTTCTTCCTTCGCGTCCTCCTCTGAAAGCGAAGCCACTCTTTCAAGCTCCGCCCTTTTGTTTTCCTCCATCGCCTCAAGCTCCTCTTTCTTTTTCTTGATGAGGGAAATTTTCCTTTTAATATCTTGCGCTTCGTTTTCAACTTCGGTCCTCCGCTTCTCAACATTCTCCTCTTTCAGCAGGACCCTTTCCTCAATCTTGCGGACCTGGAGTATGGCGGATTTCTCCTCCCGCTTCGCCTCCTCAAGCATCGTTTCCGCCTTTTTGACGGCATCTTCAACGGCCTTTTGCGCCTTATCCTTGGCGTCCAAAAGGAGCTGTTTTATCTTCAGTTCGGCGGAGCTTCTCCTCTGCAGAGTAATCAGTTTGTGGAGAAAATAGCCGATGACCATTCCGCCCAAACCGGAAAAGCCCGCCAAAATCACAATCTTGGTTAAGTTCATAAGCGTAAAGCATTTTGTTCGTTATTCCCATATTATAGGTTCGCGTTTAAAATTTAAAGAATTTCAAACAGATGCTAAAATTAACAATAAAAACCTTCATTTTTATACTAACAAACAAAACTCTTTTTGTCAAAAATTAAGATTTTGGGGCTTTCTGCCAGCCAAACCGTTTCACTCAGACATTTGTTCGATATTCTTAAAAATATGTTATAATTATTTTGTAAGCATGGCTGCAAGTGGCCAACAAACAAATTTATGGCACTAAACTTCAAAAAAACGATATTGAGTTCCGAGCGATGGGTTGCCCCTTCCGGACGGAGGGACTATATTAAATTGGACTTAAATGAAAATTACGGATTGTTTGATAAAAAATTTCTAAATAAATTCAAAAATTTTGACGCTTTTACGCTAAGTTCCTATCCGGAATACGAAAACCTATTGAAGGCGTTATCCAAATACACGAAACAGCCGGCCCACAACATTGCTTTAACGAACGGAGCGGACCAAGGAATAGAACTCGTCTTAAGGTTGTTTTTCAGTAAAAATGACAAGGTTGTGATGCCCTCTCCTATTTTTTCAATATATGACCATGTTCTGAATATTTTAAATGTTAAAGTTTCTCATATTCTTTACGAAGACCGGGAGCAATATTTTGAATTCCCCTTTGAAAAAACCTTTGCCGAGCTTAAAAAATCCAACGGCTTGATACTTTGCAATCCAAACAATCCTCTCGGTTCGCCCATTGAAAAAGATCAGTTGCTTTTGTTGATAAAGGAAAGTAACCGGCTTAACATACCTTGTATTATAGACGAAGCGTATTTTGAATTTTACGGAAAAACAAGCGCGAACATAATCAAAAAATACAAAAACATTATAATTATCCGAACTTTTTCCAAAGCATTTGGTTTAGCGGGGTTGCGTCTCGGTTACATTTTGGCCGACAATACCGTCATAGAGCAGATTTTAAAATTGCGTGGCCCGTGGGATGTAAACCATTTTGCGGTTTTTGCCGGGGAAACGGTTTTGGGCGATAAAAAATATTTTTCAAGCAAAATGAAATCTTTTCTCCGGCTAAAAGCGTCCCTAAAAGAATTTTTGGAAAAAAATAATATGCAGGTTTACGACAGCCGCGCCAATTTTTTAATAGTTAAGCCAAAAAACGGCAAAAAACTCATAGAACAATTAAAATCCGTGAATATCCTCATCACGGGAATTGATAATTACCCGTTCAGTTCGAATTTGCTTAAAAATGCCGTAAGAATTACAATACCATCATCGCAAAAAGATTTGAAAATTTTAAAAACTAACATAAAAAAAATATATGGATAAAAAATTTATTGAAGATTTTGTAAAAAATTCCAAGGAAATTTACGAGTCCGGTGAAAAATTTGTTTGGCCGATTCCCAAAGGAGCGAGCAAATACAAGGGAGACTACGGCTTGTTGCCGGAAGACGAAGATATTCGTTCGTGGCAAATTCCGCCAAGCTCGGCGATGCTGCTGCGTTTTTTTATGCTTGCGACGAAATCAAAAATTGTTTTGGAACTCGGGGCGAGCGTCGGGTACTCAACGATATGGCTCGGTTTGGCAGCGAAAGAAAATGACGGGCATGTTTACACAACGGAAATTTTGAAAGACAAAGCGGAAATAGCGAAAAAGAATTTTAAAAAAGCCGGTGTTGAGGACAATATCACATTGTATGAAAAACCCATTTTTGAAGTTTTGGAAACTTGGCCCAAAGACAGAAAAATAGATTTTGTTTTTATGGACGCCGACAAGCAAAATTACGGGGAGTATCTGAAACTGATGTATCCATTGCTCAGCGACCACGCGATAATCGTTGTTGATAATGTCGGCGACTATCCGGAACATATGGAGGAATTTTTAAAGCAAACCACGACGATAGAAGACGCGGCTACATATATGCTTGAAATAGACCACGGGATGTTTCTTTTCGTTAAGGGCGGCGGAGCCAATTTGATGCCGTTGCTCGCCGACGAACTGCCGCTTTTCCAGTCAAAAACACTAAAGGTGCTGATGAAAGAAAAGGAGCTTGCGAATTTTTGGGAAAAATACATTCAAAAAAAGGTTTCTCTCCGAGCGGATGTCATACTTGACCCCATTTTGGACGATTTACTCAAAGACGTAAAAGGGAAAGAGGTTTTAATTATGGAGTGGGGACCGGGACGGTTAGCGAATGATTTGGCGCGAAGAGGGGCGATCGTGACGAAAGTTGATTTGGAGTCGCAGAAAAACGCCTTTAAAAAAATTAAAAGGCCTGACAGCATAACGTACATGGAGTTGAATGAATTCTTGGACAAAAAAGAAGAAAAAGGAAAATACGACATCGTTATTTCTTATATGTTTAATCTCTATTTGCCAAAAGACAAATTCGTTGACGCAACCAAAAAAACGAAAGAGGTAATGAAGGATGGCGGTGTTTTCATTTATAGTGACATTCAACCATTCAGAGCCATCGTTAAAAGCAAAGTTGAACGAGGAGTAATAGCGCTGCATAATCCTTTCCACGCCAACTATCTGCAATTTTCCCCACTGAAAGCCAAACTCAGGGCAAGCAATGGCGACAGTTTGCTGAGTGAATACAATCGTTACCCGATGTCTTTTTTGGTGAATGTTTTGAGTGAAAGTGGGCTTAAAATTGATAAATTATACGAACCCGTTCCGCAAGAAAGCGACCTTAAAAAATACCCTGTTTTATTCACTCAAGAAGACATAAGAATTCCTCCGTACATAATTATGAAAATCATAAAGTAATATTATGGATTTTTTAGAGGAATACAAAAAAGATAAACTATGGCGGGAGGATGTTGACGGAATTCATATTCGGTCAGATTTGCTTGTCTCCAAAAGAGTCTTAAAGTTGTTGGGCAATATTAACGCCAAAAAAATTCTTGATTTGGGGTGCGCTAACGGCAAAGTTTCCAGATGGCTAGCAAAAAGGGGTGCTCGCGTAGTCGGCGTTGACTTGACCGGCAATCTTATTGAGATGGCAAAGGAAATTGAAAAAGAAAGGAGGCAGGGAATAGAATATTTCCTCGGAAGCGCGTTGGATGAAAAACTGAATCTGCCATATAAAAAATTTGACATTGTTTTGGCGCTGATGCTTCACTTATATTTCAACGAAAAGGAATTCAAAAAAAGCTTAAAGACAATACACGGCAGGCTTGCCGAGAACGGAAAGTTTATTTACGCCAACATACACCCGTGCCGTATTTTATTGAGCGAGCAAATGAAGGGCGCCAAGTTGGTTGGAAAAAGGGAGAAATTAAACTATTTTAAGACTCAAAGATGGCAAACAAAACTTCTGTCAAAATCTCATACCACTACCACTACCACTTATTATAATCACCCTTTGAATTTTGTCGTCAATTCTCTGGTGGATGCCGGATTTAAAATCGCCAAAATATACGAACCTCAATCAACCGAAGCGGAAATGAAAAAATACCCGGAATTACTCTCCAAGACGGACAAATTGCCGTCATATTTGATTATTGAAAGTTATAAATAGTCAGCTTTGTATTTAGGGCGTTTAGCATCTCTGTGTTTGCGGAATATCCTTCTTTGTTTAATTTTATGTAAAAAATAATATTTTGGGGCTTTCTGTGCTAAAATTAGGGCGAGCCGCGAAAAAGCGGACTTGAAAATGAAATCAATCGCAAAAAAAATAATTTCTTTCGCGAAAAGCCGCTTGCGAAGGGGGGCGGACCGAACGGAGCGGCGGAAGCCGACGCTTTTAATCATTCTTGACGGCTTTGGAATCTCCCCCGACAAGATAGGGTCGCCGTGGGAGGCGGCGAA
>JAADHB010000016.1:25749-39430 GCA_013152035.1 bacterium | reverse complement strand
GGTCCTTTCCAGTTAGATTTTTTTATGAGGGATATTGCCTGTGGGGACAATAAATCTGTGGGAAACTTGGTTGCGTGGGGTTATCTCGAGGAGAAAACGCAAGAAACAGAAGGAGTTATGCTTGGTGTGAGAAATTTATCAAAATTTTATCAAGCAACCGCAAAGGGTCATTTAGTGTTTTCATCGTGGCATAAAAAAATATGGCATTGGATAAAAGGTGATATTCGTATCATTGTAATTTCCGTGCTCACAGCGCTTATTACATCAGCGATTGCTATTTTTCTTGAGAAGTTTTTGCGGTAATAATATGAAAAAACATTCAATAAAAAAAGGAGGATCGGAAATAAGTTCTGGCGGAGATGCGGGAGAAATTTTCATCGCCGCTAGGAAAATCGTTGGAGGTGGAAAAATAACAGCCAAAGGGGGTGACGGCAGTCCTGGCGGGAAAGGTGGGAAGATAACAATCATTTCAGAAGACAATCAATTTAGTGGAGAAATTTCAGCTAAAGGAGGAAAATCATTAAATCCAATCAAGTGGTTTGAAAAATGGTGGGGCATTTTAATGCTTGGAATTATTGCAAGTGCAATAGTTGCGGGCATATTTTTATTTTTATGAATAACCGGCAAACAAAAAAACTTAGTAAGGTTTGCGGTGTTTTTACTAGACATGCGTCAGAGGTATCCCTTGACATGGTTGGGCCTTATGGGGTAACGGTTTAATGGGGTTGTGATATAATTGAATTTATGGGAAACATTTTTTTATTTATAGTTATTGGGGCGGTTGGGATTTGGATGGGGGCGTATTTTGCGCGGAGGAGGAGTGGTGGTTTGATTGCGGAGCAAAGCGAAAAGAAAGCGGAGAATAAAGAGAAGATTTTGGAGTTTTTGCGCGAGAATGAAAAAATCCAAAATAATGATGTGGAGAAGCTGGCTGAAGTGTCTGATGCCACAGCGGAGCGGTATTTGGATGAGTTGGAAAAAGAAGGAAAAATTTCACAGCATGGAGAAATAGGCCAAGGTGTTTTTTATACTCTAAAATAACATTCAACATTCTCGAGAATGTTGAATGTCTCAATGGCTCAACGCGTTGAGCCATTGAGGACGAGGGCATAGTTTTTGTGTTAAAATAACTTTATTGCCACGCGTTAATTTCATCGGGAACAATTATGAAGAATAAAGAAAATAATCAGCAAAATAACATCGCTTTTGTGGACGGGCAAAATGTTTATATGAGCACCAGAACTGCCGATAAGTCATGGGATATTGATTTGGCGAGATTTCGGGTGTATTTAAGGCAGAAGTATAAAGTTGAAAAGGCGTATTATTTTTTGGGTTTTATGCAGGAAGAGAATCAGGACTTGTACGACAAAATCCAAGAGGCGGGATTTATTTTGAAATTCAGAGAACACAACAGCGCCATGCTTGGAAAGAAAAAAGGCAATGTTGACGCGGATATTGTTTTCAACGCAATGAAGAAAATATATAGAAAAGAAATTCCGGGTAAAATAGTACTGGTGTCCGGCGATGGAGATTACAAGATGTTGGTGGATTTCTTAATTGAGGAGGGAAAATTTGAAAAAATTCTTTTCCCAAACCAAAAGCAGGCGTCTTCTCTGTATAAAAAAATAACGAGAAAATACTTTGACGATTTGAGCAGGAGCAGTATAAAGAAGAAAATAGGTAAAAGAAAAGGGGGCCTTAGGTAATTAACCGTTCGGGCCCCTTTTCGTCGTGATATGTATAATATATATCATACTTGGCAAAAGTCAAGCAGTTTGTGGATAAGAAAAAAGAAATAAAATTGGCGAATGAGGTTAGTGTTGGGAAGTTTTAGCGGTTGTTTTTATGAGTGAAATTCCCGAATACACATTGCGGAGGAGTGGGCGGGCGAGGCGGGTGCGTCTGGCGGTGCGTTGTGACGGAAGTGTGGTTGTTACAGCGCCGTTGGGCGTGAATCCGTCCGTCGTTGAGAAATTCGTTTCCGGAAAAAAGCGGTGGATTTTGGACAAGCTCAAGCTTTTTGACGGCGTGGACGCCAAGGCGATTCGGACTTTTTCCCGCGAAGACTATTTGAAGCACAAGGGGAGAGCGCTTGAGATTATAAACGAGAGAGCCGCGTTTTACGGCGAAATCTACCGTTGCTCGTTCAACAGAATTTGCGTAAAAAACCAGAGGACCCGCTGGGGCAGCTGCTCCAAAAAAGGAAATCTCAATTTTAATTACAAAATCATTTTCCTGCCGGAAATTTTGCGGGATTACATCATCGTCCACGAGATATGCCATCTGAAAGAACTCAACCATTCCCAAAAATTCTGGACGCTCGTCGCGAAGGCGCTCCCGAACCATTCCGAGCTCCGAAAAGAACTGCGAAAACAAGCCCTGCTTTTCCGGTAACCCCACTTGGAAGCTAAGCTTCCAAGTGGGGACAAATGGAGTTTTGCGCGTTTGGAATTGTCTGTTATAATGGACGCGTGGGAGGGCATCATTTTATGTATGACATTATTACAATCGGTTCCGTGACGCGCGATGTTTTTCTGAAAAGCGGGGATTTTCATGTTGTCAAAAATTCGGATTTGCCGGACGGGGAGCGAAGCTACAGGACGGGGAAGGCCGGATGCTTTATGCTCGGAACAAAGCTTGAAGTGCCGGAGGTCGCGATCGCCAGCGGGGGCGGAGGGACCAACACCGCCGTCGGTTTCGCGCGCCAAGGGCTGAAAAGCGCCTGCGTCGCCAGAGTAGGGGATGACGGCACCGGAAAAGAAATCGCGGAAGAGTTGAAAAAAGAAGGAGTGGACCCGCTCTTTCAGATTGACGGCGAGCATGACACCGCCTACTCAACCATTTTGGTGGCGGTGGACGGGGAGAGGACGATTTTGGAATATCGCGGCGCCAACGACCATTTCAAAAAAGAAGAAACCGACTGGGATAATTTGAAAAGCGAATGGGTGTATATAGATTCTTTGGCGGGGGACGAGGACTTGCTTCGCCGTATTCTTGAATGGGCGAAGGGAAACGGCGCGAAGGTGGCGTTCAATCCGGGCAAGCGGCTCATAGAGCTCGGGGAGGGTTTGTGGCCGTTTCTTGCCGACATTGATATTTTTATCGCCAACGAAGACGAGTTTGCCCGCATCGCCGGGGCGGAATACAAACAGGAAAATGAAGCTGAAATTTTCGCGAAAATAGGCGAAATCGTGAAAGGAATTTCCGTAATGTCAAAGGGATCGAGGGGTGTTGAGGTTTCAAGCGGGGAAAATCATTACACCGCCGGGGTTCCGGACTCGCCGGTGGTGGACAGGACGGGCGCCGGCGATTCTTTCGGAAGCGGATTTGTTTCCGGATACATCCAATCGGGCGGGGACATAGAATACGCCATCCGGCTCGGCACCGCCAACGCCACCTCGGTGGTGCGATACTTCGGCTCCAAAAAAGGGCTGCTCAAAAAGGGCGAATGGGGCGATTATCCGAAAGTTGAAGTTAAATCCAAAAAGATATAAAATAACACTATGGAAAATAATTATGATTTTATTGCGATAGGGGATACGGTGACGGACGCTTTTATTGAGCTTGAGGACGCGGAGGTTGAACGCGACGACGG
Organism: bacterium; assembly: GCA_013152035.1. Lineage (GTDB taxonomy): Bacteria > Patescibacteriota > Minisyncoccia > UBA9983 > UBA9983 > SZUA-82. The sequence goes on along the minus strand of JAADHB010000016.1, from coordinate 35,835 downwards.
GTTGACCAAAATCTGCATGCGTTTCGGCGACAAGATTCCGTACAAGGATGTGCATGTTGTCGCCGGGGTCGGCAACAGCGCCAATGCCGCCGTCAGCGCCGCGCGCCTCGGGCTCAAGAGCGCCCTGGTGGCGAATGTCGGAGACGATTATTTCGGGGAGGAGTGCCTTAACGCTCTCAAAAAAGAGGGGCTGGGAACGGAATTTATAAAAATAAACGAGGGCAAGAAAACAAACTACCATTATGTTCTTTTGTTTAAGAGCGAGAGGACAATCTTGATTAAACACGAAGAGTATGATTACAAGCTGCCCGCCTCGCCGGCAGGCGGGCCGGATATCGGCAAACCGAAATGGATATACCTTTCGTCATTCGGCGCCAATTCTCTGCCGTTCCATTCGGTTTTGGAAAGATATCTGAACGAAAATCCGGAAATTAAACTCGCCTTTCAGCCGGGAACTTACCAAATTAAATTCGGCAAGGACGCCTTGGCGGGAATTTACGAGAGGTCGGATTTGTTTTTCTGCAATAAAGAAGAATCCCAAAAAATACTGGAAACGAAAGAAAACGACATCAAGGAACTGTTGAAAGGGGTTTTCGCGCTCGGAGTGAAAATTCCCGTTATCACCGACGGAAGGAACGGCGCTTTTGTTTACGACGGCAAGGAATTTTGGCAAATGCCGATGTATCCGGACCCGAAGCCGCCGGTGGATAGGACGGGCGCCGGCGATTCTTTTTCTTCCGCCTTCACGGCGGCGATAGCGCTCGGCAAAAGCATTCCCGAAGCATTGAGATGGGGGCCGATAAACTCAATGTCGGTGGTTCAGCAAATTGGCGCGCGCGCGGGATTGCTCACGAGAGAGCAGCTTGAAGAAAATCTCGCGAAAGCGCCGGAGGATTACCAGCCGAAGTTAATATAAAACAAACGCGTATGAAAAATAGTTTAAACGAGATTTTGGCGGAAGCGACGAGCGGGCATTGGTCAACGGGGCATTTTAACATCTCCAATTTGGAGCAATTTCGGGCGATTATGGAAGCGTCCAAAGGATTTGACTTCCCGATGGCGATGATAGGACTTTCGGAGGGTGAGAGAAAGTTTATCGGATTAAAACAGGCGGTGGCGCTCGGCCGCGCCTTTGAGGAAGAATACGAGATGCCGGTTTTCATAAATCCGGACCATTCGCACTCCGTGGAGTCCGCCAAGGCGGCGTTTGACGCCGGTTTTAATTCGGTGCATATTGACCTGTCCAAACTGCCGTTTGAGGAAAATGTGGCGGGGACGAAAGAGGTGGTTGATTATGTGAAGTCAAAAAATCCGGATGTTTCGGTGGAAGGAGAGCTGGGGTATCTGCGAGGCAGCTCAATAATCCAAAAGGAAGCCATTGAAATAAAGCCGGAAGATTTGACAAAGCCGGAGGAGGCGGCGGAGTTCGTTGAAAAAACCGGCGTGGACAGGTTTTCCGGCGCGTACGGAAATATCCACGGCATCGCCGCCAACGAGCCGAAAATTGACATTGAGAGAATTAAAGAAATCAGAAAAATTTTGCCGGAGAATGTTTTTATGGTTTTGCACGGCGGGTCGGGAATCTCCGACGAGGATATGAGAAAAGCGATTGACGCCGGTATCGCCAACATTCACATCAACACGGAAATCCGGGTTGCTTACACGGAGGCGCTGAGAAAAGCGTTGGCGGAAGATCCCGAACAGGTCGTTCCTTACAAGATTTTCCCGCCGGTCATTGAGGCGGTCAAACAAAAGGTTGAAGAAAAGTTAAAATTATTTAGTAATAAATAATTTTTAGTTTTTGAACATTGGAAATTGTTTGGAAATTAAAAATTGGAAATTAAAAATTATGGCAAAAATATATGTTACGAGGAAAATTCCCGAATCGGGGATAAACAAGTTAAGGGAAAAGGGTTATGAAATTGACATTAACCCGGAGGATAAGGTTCTTTCAAGGGAGGAGTTACTTGAAGCGTTGAAGCAGAAGCCGTATGACGCTGTTTTGTGCTTACTGACGGACAAAATTGACGGAGAAGTTTTTGACGCCGCGCCGAACGCGAAAATATTCGCGAATTACGCGGTCGGATACAACAACATAGATTTGGACGCGGCGAGAGAGAGGGGAGTGATGATAGGCAACACGCCCGGAGTGCTTACGGAAACCGTGGCGGAATACACTTTCGCGCTCATGCTCAGTATTGCTCACAGAATTCCCGAGGCGGACAGATTTACGAGAGCCGGAAAATACAAAGGGTGGGCGCCGATGCTTTTGCTTGGAACGGACTTGTCAAACAAGACTCTTGGCGTTGTCGGGCTGGGCAGAATCGGCTCAAAGGTGGCTTCCCACGCCGTGAAGGGTTTCGGAATGAGGGTTCTTTATTACGATGTAAAGCGAAACGAGGAATTTGAAAAAGAGTACGGGGCGGAATTCCGAGAGAGCGTTGATGATCTGATGAAAGACGCCGATTTCGTTTCCGTTCATGTTCCTCTTTTGGAAAGCACCAAAGGGCTCATTAACAAGGAACGCTTTGCCGCGATGAAGCCGACCGCTTTCTTCGTGAACACCTCGCGCGGACAGGTTGTTGACGAAAAAGCGCTGGTGGAGGCGTTGAAAAATAAAACAATAAAGGGCGCCGCCATAGACGTTTACGAAAACGAACCCGAATTGGCGCCGGGATTGGCGGAGTTGGACAATGTCATCATTACCCCCCACATCGCTTCGGCGACGGAAGAAACCCGCTCCAAAATGTCAGATTTGGCGGCGGAAAACATAATAGCGGCTTTGGAAGGGGGAATGCCTCCGCACTTGGTCAAATAAGCCGCCTAACATTTATATCAGGCGATATGCTATAATACGGGGTATGGAAACAGGAGACAAAATTGGAACTCCGGAAGAGGAGATTTATAAACTGAAGCGAAGAATCGCCGAGTTGGAATCCTCCGATGGGGGCGGGGAGGGAAATTACGCGATTAAGGAAACTGTCCGAGAGCACGCGGACAAAATTCCGGAAGAAACGCTGACCAAGCAGTACCGCCTCCCGCGGGAAGAAATCCGCGCGCATACGGAACGCATTTCCGAAGAGGAATCCGAGCTCAGGTCCCAAGAAAAAATCCACCAAGAGCAGATATTGGAATTAATTCAGTTGGCTAACGATAAGGGCGTTTTGAACGCAATCTCGGTCGCCAAGGAGATAGGCGACCCTCACCTAGAGGACGATTTTCACGACGCGCTGGTGAAATATCTCGCCAGCCATCCGGAAATCGCCGGCAAAAAAAACTCAAAAAAACCGCTTGGGCGCGCGCTTGAGTTTGTTTTGTATGAAATTACGCTCCCTCAAGACGACCGCGAAGAGGAAAACAAAAAACATTCAAAAGAATTGATTGCCGTTATGGAGCAGTTTTACAGCGGGATGCTCGCCGCCGGCTCTTATTTCGTTATGGAAGTCGGTCTGCCGGTTCTGGAAAACGAACTGGTTTTTTATTGTTCGGTTCCAAAAGACAAGGCGCAGCTTTTTGAAAAACAGGCGAACGGGCTTTTCCCCGCCGCGAAAATAGCTCTGAAAAAAGACGATTACAACATTTTCAGGCCGGAGGGATATTCGCTCGGCTCAATTCTCAAACTCAAAAGAAACGCCGTTCTGCCAATTAAAACCTATGACAAATTTGAGTCGGACCCGATTCAGGTTATCATAAACGCTTTTTCCAAACTGCAGAAAGAGGGTGAGGGGGCGGCTCTTCAGATTATCGTTTCTCCCGAAGGGGGCGGACTTGCCGGCGAGGCGAAAAAAGTCGCGCTAAAAATGAGGGAAGGCAAATCTTTTTCCGAGGCCGCCGGTTCGGATAAGGGTATTGCATGGATGTTTATTGAAGAGATTGGCAAGATGATTTTCGGGTCAACGGACAAGAAAGACAAGATTGAGGACAGGCCGAAACCGGTAAACGAGGAGACGGTAAAACTCCTTGAAGAAAAAGCGGCGCGCCCGACGATGTCCGCCAACATTCGCCTTTTCGTTTCGGCGTCGGAAAGCGAGGACAAGGCGAAAAAAATTCTTGCCGAGATGGAAAGCGCCTTTTCGCAGTTTGAAGAGTCGCAAGGAAACGCTTTCGGGTTTGTCAGGCCAAAAGGGCGAAAACTCAAAAAACTTTTTCAAAAATTTTCATACAGAATTCCGGAGAAAAAGAACTTTATTTCTCTTAATACCGCGGAGCTTGCGACCGTTTTCCATTTTCCGGTCGGCATTTCTTCTTCCGCGGCGCCGCAGCTGAAATACGCGAAAACGAAGGAGTCGGCGCCCCCGCTCAACTTGCCGGAATCGGGCGTTCTCCTCGGAGAAAATATTTATCGCGGAGAGCCGAAAAAAGTTTATATGAAAGACGAAGACAGGAGGCGGCACTTTTATGTCATTGGGCAAACCGGAACCGGTAAATCCGTTTTGCTTAAAAATATGATTATTCAAGACATTGAGGACGGGAAAGGCGTGTGCTTCATAGACCCACACGGCTCCGACCTGCAGGACATTCTCGCCCGAGTGCCGAAGGAGCGCGCCGAGGATGTCATTTATTTTAATCCCGGGGATGTCGCGCGGCCGATGGGCTTGAATATGCTTGAATACGACCCGCGATATCCGGAACAAAAGACCTTTATAGTCAATGAGCTTCTGGGGATATTCAACAAGCTTTTTGATATGAAAACCGCGGGTGGACCGATGTTTGAGCAGTATTTCAGGAATTCGGTTATGCTGGTTATGGACGATCCCGCCTCGGGAAACACGCTTTTTGAAGTGAGCAGGATTTTGAGCGACAAGGAATTCCGCGATTACAAACTTTCCAAATCGCGAAATCCGATTGTGAAAACTTTTTGGAAGGAGGTCGCCGAGAAGGCGGGCGGGGAGGCGTCTTTGGCGAATATGGTTCCCTACATCACGAGCAAATTTGACAACTTCCTGGGCAACGACATAATGAGGCCCATCATCGGGCAGGAGCGGTCCTCCTTCAATTTCAGGCAGATAATGGACGAGGAAAAAATTCTTTTGATAAACCTTTCCAAAGGGCGGCTGGGGGATTTGAACGCCAACCTGCTTGGGCTGCTTCTGGTGGGAAAGCTTTTGATGGCGTCTTTGTCGCGCGCCGATGTGCCGGAGGAAGAACGCAAAGATTTTTATCTTTACATAGACGAATTCCAGAATGTCACGACGGATTCAATTTCCACGATTCTTTCGGAGGCGAGGAAATACCGGCTCAACTTAATAATAGCCCACCAGTTCATCGGACAGCTTGAGGACGGCATCAAGAGAGCCGTTTTCGGAAACGCCGGATCAATGGCGTCTTTTCGCGTGGGCGCGGAAGACGCGGAATTTTTGGAAAAGCAATTTGAACCCGTTTTCAGCGCGCATGATTTGGTCAACATTGACAACTACAACGCCTATCTGAAGCTCTTGATTGACGGGCACACCACCAGGCCGTTCAACATAACGACTTTGCCGTTCAAAAAGGGTGATCCGGCGTTCGGCGCGGAGGTCGCCAAACTCTCCTCGCTCAAATTCGGCCGCCCCCGCGAAGAGGTTGAAAACGAGATAAGCAGGAGGTATGATAAATGAAAAGAGGTTTAACGGGTTAAATTTGGAATAATATAAAAAATATGAATGCAATAAAAGAGAATATCATCAAAGAACTTGGATTGGAGGAATTGTCGGAAGAGGGGCAAATGGAGATGGTGACTAAAATGACGGAATCCGTCCTCAAAAGGATTGCCATTAACGCGCTTGAAAAATTGTCGGACGAAGAGCGGGAGGAATTTGAAAAACTCCAAGAAAACGCCTCCCCGGAAGAGATTGACGCTTTTTTGAGGTCAAAAATCGGCGATTACGAGCAAATGATTAAGGAAACTGTTGTTGAATTTAAAAACGAAATAAAGGAATCAATTAGCAGACTAAAAAAGTCGTTGGAGTAACATGGAGGAATTTAAACACATGGAAACAGAAAAAGAGGAAATAAAACCCCCAAAACGGGTATATTCTCCGGCTGAGAGGCTCGCGCGGAGCGAAATTGACCGCTTGGGCGAGTTGATGATAGAAAACAGAAAGTTGGCGCAGGAATACGAAGAAAGCGGGGACAAAGAGCGGGCGGAGGAGTACCGCAAAGAAGAAAACCGCTTTGGTCTGGAGCTGGAGAAGGCGAAAGCGGCAAGAGACAGGCTCAAAAACGAGGCGGTTACGGGCGAAAAAACAGACGAAAAAGAGGAGGAAGCTTTGGAGAAAACAGGCGAAAAAGAAAAAACCAGCGAAGACAAAGAAGGCTCCGAAAAAAGCATACAAGACTTCATGCAAGATTTATGGAAAAAAGACGAGAAAGACGAAAAAATCCAGAACCTCTGGGAGAAACACGCGGAAGAGGAGTTGGAAAAAGAATTGAATAGAACGCCGAAGGAAGAAAACAAAGAAGAATCGGAACAAAAAGTTATTGAGGAGCTGAATAAAATGCCGGAAAAAGAGAGGGAGAAGGTGGGTTTGGGATTAAGAAATCTCGGGTTTTTCGTTGAGGAAAAAAAGAACAGATTTTTTTCTCTGGCGCTGGAAACCGCATTCGGGAAAGTTGAGAAAAAAGGAACGATGGGCAGGTTTCTGTCTTCTTTAAGCGAGACTTTCGGCAGGGACGCTGAGAGGGCGCGAAAAAAAATGGAAGAAACGGAGAAAGGCGATAAAAAACGGCTTCTAAATATGGGATATTTGGTTGGCAATACTTTGAAATACGGAAGGGTGCTGGCCGATGTTGTCGGTTATACCGTCGCCTCTCCTCTCCGCTATGTGATGGCGAGCGGAATGTTTTTTGCCAGAGGAGCCGAGGCTGCCAAGGAGGCGCGCTTAAAAAACGAAGAGGTGATTGAGAAAACAAGAATATTTGACATTGACGAAGCCGCGGAAGAGGCGTGGAAAATTTACGAAGAAGCAAAAGGCGGAAGGGATGATGTTTCAAAAGAGGAGCTGAATGAGGCGTACAAGAAAAACATCCCGCGGGATTTGATGAGAAGACTGAAAGAAAAACCCGTCCCCGGTTTGGCGAGCGGAATACTTCAAAAAATCATAAAAAAAGACATAGAAATGTCAGTCAAAAGAATTGACGGGAAGATTAAGAAGATTGAGGAGGACGCAAGTTTGTCGGATAGCGAAAAAGAGTCGCAAAAAGAAAAAATCATCGGCAAATATTCCAAGCAGCTAAAGAATTTTGACAGGATTGTCAGCCGATACGGGACAGTTGACTCTTTGGCGATGGGCGCCCAATACGCCGAAACGGGGGCCAAAGCGGTGGTTGCCGGAATGATGGCGGAAACATTCGCCTTGTCGGTTGAAAAATTATTAAGGTCAGACCTGGGATCAATTCTAGGGTCGCTTGGCGGCGCGGAGCATCATGATACGGCGGCAACCGGCGCGCAAAACCTTAAGGTTGACGCGGCGGGGCATGGCGGGGTGGAGATGGCGGGTTCCGGGGCGGACAATCCGCCGTTGGATCACCCGGGAGCTGAACATCCTGGGGGGCATTTTGACTTTTCCAAACATTTTGAAGACACGCAACAGAGAACAAATGAATTATTGGGCTCGCAAGACCATATTCCCCCCATGGCGGAAATTCCGAAAGAAATTACCGTGAAGCCGGGCGAATCCGTATGGAAAGCCGCGGAAACATGGCTCAAGGGCAACGGAAAATTGGATGGGCTGAACAAGGAGCAACAAACTTATGTTATTGACTCGCTAAAAGACAAACTTGTTAAGGGAATGCAAAATCCCGATATGATAAAGCCCGGCGAAAAAATCGGTTTTGGAAATAAGTTTTCTTTGGAGGACGTTAATAAAGCGATTCATGGGGCGAAAGGCCTGACCCCGGAGCAGATGGAAAACATAAAAAACTTTCAGCCGGCGGTGGCGGCGCCGGAAGACACTCCCTCTTTTTTCGCCCAAGAGCATTTGATGGACGCGCGGAGAGGCGAGGGGGGAATGAATTACCCGGAACCGGTGGGACATGAAGTTCATGAATTGGCGGGCGGGGCGAATCATTCGGAAATCCCGCAAACCGAAATTCCGCAGACTGAAATCCCGGGCGAATTGGTTTCCCAGAGCGTTGATAAATACTTTAATGTCCCCTCTTGGACATACCCGGAGTTTTCAGACATGAAAATGGACGATTTTATGGCGTTAAAAGACGGGGGTTTTTACGATGTCAGCGAACCGTGGTCGCCTCCGTGGGTTGATTACGACCACGACGAATTTTCCGGATTGCAGGAAAAAATAACGGAGGTTTACAAAAAGCTTCCGTTGACGGAAAGAATATTAGAGGAAAAACTCCCGGTTGAAGAGTTTATAAAAAGAAATTTTGAGAAGATATTTCCAACAGGGGAATAATTCCTGTATAATGAATCTATGGCCCATTACGACACAATAATTAAAAACGGGACAGTCTTTGACGGAAAAGGGAGCAAACCCGTGAAAGCCGATGTCGCCGTTAAGGGGGAGGAAATCAAAAAAGTGGAAATCCTCAAGGACGGCGAATACGATGCCGACAAGATCATTGACGCGGAAGGGAAATATGTTTGCCCCGGTTTTATTGACGCCACGAACCATTCCGACACTCATTGGACGCTTTTTTCGGATCCGGCGCAGGAGAGTTTAGTCAGGCAGGGGATTACGACGATAATCGGAGGAAATTGCGGATCGTCTATCGCGCCATTTGTCGGCGAAAAAGGAACGAGGGGCATTGAAAGATGGACCGATGTCTCAAAAAACAACATAAACTGGCAAACGATGGAGGAGCTGTTTTCCGTTCTGGAAAAACGCAAACTCGGGCTTAATTTCGCCACACTGGTCGGCGTTGACACCTTGATTGATTCGGCGGGAGAGGATTTTTCCCAAGTTGAATTTCTGCTGGACGAGTCGCTGAACAGCGGCGCCCTCGGCATTTCAACAAGTTTGGGCGTGTCCCGCGCGAACACTCTGAACGACAAAAAACTGGAAAGCCTGTTTAAAATTACCGCCAAACATGAAGGAATAACGAAACATCATTTGGAGGACGAGGGAAAAGATATTCTTCCGGCAATCTCGCGATTGATTCAAATGGCGAGAAAATCCGGAGCCGATTTGCACTTGTCGCACTTTAAGGTGTTGGGCAAGGGATCCTGGCCGCTTTTTTCGTCGGCGGTAAACATAATGCGGAACGCGCGCGGCGAGGGAGTCAATTTAACCCTTGATTTTTTCCCGTACAGCAGAACCGGCTCGGACCTTTTTATGCTTCTGCCGAACTGGCTCAGAAAAATGGGCAAGGAGAGCGTGCTGGAAATTTTGAATTCCGCCGGAAGCGAGAAAAGGGATGAGGTCATCAAACATTTGAAAGACATCACTCTTCATTACGACAAAATTATCGTGGCGTCCTCGTCCTCGGCGGCGGCGAACGCCGGAAAAAGCTTGATGGAACTGAGCGCCTTGATGGAGACCGAACCGGAAGAACTCATCCTTAACCTGTTGTCCGTTAATGATCTGCGCGTTTCCATATTCAGCGAAGTTATTTCATTCGGGCACATCAAAGAATTGGCGAAGGAGGACTATTCCATTATGGCGTCCGACGGAGTGGGTTACGACAATAAAATTTTCAAACCGAAAAACGACCTGCCCCACCCGCGATCTTTCGGCGCCTTCCCGCGCGCGATGAGAATGCTCGTCAAAGAAGACAGCATTTTGAGTTGGGAGCAAATGATTAACAAGATGACCGGACTGCCGGCGGAGATTTTCAAAATAAAGGACAGAGGGACGCTTTCCGAAGGGAAAAAAGCGGATGTGGTCGTGTTTGACCCGGAAACCGTTTCGGACTACGCGACATACGAAGACCCTTTTCAGTACTCAAAGGGAATTGAGCAGGTTTTAATCAACGGCTCTGTCGCTCTGGACAACGGTAAGCCCGCCGGAAAATTCTCGGGGCAGGTATTAAGGAAAAAATAATGCTAGAATAATTGGTAATGAGAAGGGCGAACAGCTACGATAAAACTTTTTTTTGGATTACCGCCGTTTTGCTGGTGGTCGGGATTTTTATTCTCGCCTCGGCGTC
>JAADHB010000016.1:0-25715 GCA_013152035.1 bacterium | reverse complement strand
AACAACGCGAATTTTTCTTCCGTAATTTTAAAGCAAATCGGAGTTGGTATCGGGCTCGGGCTGATTTTTCTTTTTTTGGCGTACAAAATACATTATACGAAATGGAAAAAGTTCGCCGTCCCGATTTTTATTTTTTCTTTTTTGCTGACCGCGCTTGTTTTCGTTCCCATGGTCGGATTTGAACACGGGGGAGCGAAGCGGTGGCTGGTGTTCGGCCCCGTTTCCTTCCAGCCGTCCGAATTTTTGAAATTCGGCTTTATTTTGTATCTCGCCTCGTGGATAAGTTCGCGCAAAAAAGAAATCAATTCTTTCAAATTCGGCTTTATTCCGTTTCTCATAATCACCGGATTTGTCGGGGTATTGCTCGTTTTGGAGCCGGACCTGGGAACGCTGGGGGTCATCGCGATAACCAGTTTGGCGATGTTTTTCGTCGGGGGCGGGAAGTTCAGCCAGGTCGCCATTGCCGTTTTTCTCGGAATGGCCCTGCTGGGGGGGTTGGTTTTGATAAAACCGCACGCTATGTCCAGGGTTATGGTGTTTATGGACCCTTCGTACGACCCCCAAGGCATAGGGTATCAGCTCAGGCAATCAATGATCGCCATCGGTTCGGGCGGAATTTCCGGAAGGGGATTCGGAATGAGCGTCCAGAAATTCAATTATCTGCCGGAGCCGATAGGGGATTCGGTGTTCGCCGTTTTTGCGGAGGAGTTCGGCTTTGCCGGAAGTTTGTTTTTGATAGGGCTGTTCCTTCTTTTTTTGTACAGAGGGCTTTTTATCGCTTCGCGCGCGCCGGATTCTTTCTCTGGACTGTTTGCCTTTGGAATTGTTATACTTATAGTGACGCAATCGTTTATTAATATCGGGTCAATGATAGGCATTTTGCCGCTTACCGGGCTTCCGTTGATTTTCGTGAGCCAAGGAGGGTCGGCGCTTGTCGTAACACTGGCGGAAATAGGGATACTTCTTAATATATCGAAGTACAGTAGTTAGTAGGTAGTTATTAGTTGTTAGTTTTTAGTAGAATTATGAAGATATTATTCGCGGGAGGAGGAACGGGCGGGCATTTTTATCCGATGATCGCGGTCGCGGACGCCATCAACGCCATCGTTCAGCAGGAAAAAATAATAAAAGCGGAGTTGGTTTTTATGTCGGACTCTCCATATGATTCCTTTTTGCTGATTGAAAAAGGAATTCGTTTCAAGAAAGCGCCGTCGGGAAAGGTGAGGAGGTATTTTTCTTTTTTGAATGTAACGGACTCCGTGAAGACGGTTTTGGGGGCGGCAAAGGCGCTCGTGGCGGTGTTCTTTGATTTCCCGGATGTCGTTTTCAGTAAGGGCGGCTACGCCGCGTTTCCGGCGGTCTTCGCCGCGCGTGTTTTCCGCATCCCGCTCATTATCCACGAATCAGACGCCGTTCCCGGAAAGGTCAACCGGTGGTCCGGAAAATTCGCCAAAAGAATCGCCATTTCGTTTCCGGGGGCGGTGAAATATTTTCCGAAAGACAGGGTCGCCTTGACCGGCAATCCGACACGAAGGGAGTTTTTCATTCTCGCGAAAACCGGAGCGAAGGATTTTTTCGGGCTTGAGGACGGCGCTCCGACTTTGTTTATCACCGGCGGTTCGCAGGGGGCGAAAAAAATCAATGACAATATCGTTGATATTCTTCCGGAATTACTCAAAAAATATCAGGTGATTCACCAGTGCGGAAAAAATAATTTGAAAGAAATAGAAGAAAGAAATTCAATAGTGCTGGCGGATTCGCCCCATAAGTCCCGATACCACCTTTTTGATTATCTTGATTTAAACGGATTGCGAATGGCGTACGGCGCGTCGGATTTGGTCATCTCCCGCGCCGGGGCGGCGAACATCTTTGAAATAGCGGCGTCCGGACTGCCGAGCATAATTGTGCCGCTTTCCACCGCCGCCCAGGACCACCAGCGGGAAAACGCTTATTCCTACGCTAAGGTGGGGGCGGCGGATGTGGTTGAGGAAATGAACCTGACGCCGCATGTTCTGCTGTCGGAGATAGATCGCCTGATGAGTGATAAGGAAAAAATGAAGGCGATGGGGGAGGCGGCGAAAAAGTTCTCCCGTCCCGACGCCGCCGAAAAAATCGCCCGCGAAATAATAAACTTGGCGCTGGAGCATTCATAAAAAAGCCCCCCGCAACGAAGCGGGGGGGGGGTAAAACTCATCTCTATTCTGTTTCCTCTAAGTATAAAAAACTTGCATCGGGCAATACATCTCCCAATGCATCCATTATTCTAATCTGCTCCATGTTTGAAGACATGATTCTCCCGTCATTTAGCTCTATGGAGACACTCTTAATCTCCACAAAACTTATGGTTCGGGTTATTTTCATTTTCTCTCACCTCCTTTCTTTTATAAAATATGTTAAAATAACTATATGAGCAAAGCCCAATCTACAAACAATATTGGCACAATAAGCGCGAAAAGTCAAGTGGCGCAGGTTCGCACCCGTTTTGCGCCGTCGCCAACGGGAGTTTTGCATGTGGGCGGAGCGAGAACGGCATTGTTTACTAAGGTCTGCAATTATAGTTTTAAATTACTATAATCATAGTAACAAACTACCATGATTTCCTTACGCTCAAAAATAACCCAAAAAATTCTTTAGTATTCATAAAAAGAAGAGCCCCCGGGTAGGGGCTTTAGGATTTGTGAGACTTTAATTCAAGGGTGACTGCCACCACATCAAAGGGTGTGGTGCGATAGTTTATTTTGACATTGGTCTTAAGACCGACGCCACTCATCATCTTTTTCAAAAAATCGATGGCGTTTGCGTCGCCATCATCAGATAGGATGACATCAAACTTAAAAACGCCATCCTCCTCCCGGTAAAAAACATTGGCGGCTTTTGTCATTTCTCTCACCTCCTCTCTTTCGGTTTTTTATGTTAAAATAACTATATGAGCAAAGCCCAATCTACGAACAATATTGGCATAATAAGCGCTAAAAGTCAAGTGGCGCAGGTTCGCACCCGTTTTGCGCCGTCGCCGACGGGAGTTTTGCATGTGGGCGGGGCGAGGACGGCGTTGTTTAATTATTTATTCGCCAGGCAAAACGGCGGCAAGTTTGTTTTGCGGATTGAGGACACGGACAAGGAGCGTTCAAAAAAAGAATACGAGGACGACATCTTGAACGGGCTGAAATGGCTGGGCATTGAATGGGACGAACTTTACAGGCAGAGCGAAAGGGGAGAGATCTACAAAAAATATATCCAAAAATTGCTGAGCGAAGGGAAGGCGTATGTTTCAGAAGAAAAAGAAGGCAAAAGCAAATCCGTCATTCGTTTCAAAAACCCGAATTTGAAAGTCAAATTCAACGACGAAATCCGCGGAGAAATTGAGTTTGATACAACCGAGTTGGGGGACTTCGTCATCGCCAAAGACGAGGAAACGCCGCTGTACCATCTGGCGGTCGTCGTGGACGATTTTGAGATGGGAATTACGCACATCATAAGGGGCGAGGACCACATTTCCAACACGCCAAGGCAAATGCTCATCCAGGACGCAATCGGCTCGCCACGGCCGGTATACGCGCATATACCGCTCATTCTGGGCGCCGACCGGTCCAAACTGTCCAAACGGCATGGAGCGGCCTCCGTGAACGAATATCGCGAAAATGGCTACCTTCCGGAAGCGCTCGTCAATTTTATGGCGTTTTTAGGATGGAATCCGGGAGATGAAAGGGAAATTTTCAGTATGGACGAGCTTATCAAAGAATTCTCCCTGAAAAAAATCCAAAAAGGTGGGGCTGTTTTCAATACGGACCGGCTTAATTGGCTTAATTCTCAATACATTAAAAATATGGATATTGATAAGTTGACGGAGCTTTGTTTACCATATGTCAGCAGCCGGTATCCGGCAGCCGGCAGTCAGAGGGAAAAACTTAAAAAAATTATAGAACTTAAGCGGGAGAGGATGAACACGCTGGCGGAGGCGGGGGAGGAGATAGGGTATTTCTTTGAACAGCCGGAATACGAGAAAGAAAAACTACTCTGGAAGAATGAAAAAGACTTGAACGCGACCAAAAAACATCTGGAAAAAATCAGCGAACTGCTGAAGAATTTGGATGAGAATAATTTTATGTCGCAAAATATCAAGAATGCCGTCTGGGATTACGCGGAAGAGCAGGGCAGGGGCAATGTGCTGTGGCCGTTCAGAGTGGCGTTAACGGGACTGGAGAGGTCGCCGGACCCGTTTTCCGTGGCTGAAATTTTGGGTAAAGAAGAAACAATGGCAAGGTTGAAGCGCGCCATTGAGAAAATATAGTTGTTGGCTTATCGGAGAATATCGTTTATAATAGTACTATGATAAAACTTATTATTTTCACTATCGCGGTTATAATCATTCTGAGTTATTTTAACATCAGTTTAAGGGCCATTATTGACGGCAATGCCTTTCAAGACAATTTCTCGTTTGTTTGGAATTCGGTTAAGTCCGGGTGGAATAAGTATCTCGTGGGGCCGGCGGACTATTTATGGAATGACATTTTTATTGATTTAATTTGGGATTCGTTCACTGACAACCTTGAAAAGATTAAAAATGGAGATGATACGACATTGACTGAAAGCGCCCCCGCCGCGAATTTTAAGTAATAAGAACAATACAATGTCGCAAAAGGTATATTGTGCGACATTGGGTTCTTATGAGCAAAGCGAATTAGAACCCAAGAAGTGCTCTCGTGGTGTGACGTGGTGCAACATTGTTTCCTTGGGAGCAGAGCGACCCCCTCCTCTTTATGCGAATATCATACTCAGCGTTAAACACTTATAAAACCTGCCCATTGCAATTCAAGTTTCAAACACTTGATAAAATTCGCGCGCCAAAAAACATTGAAATGGTGTTCGGAACGGCCGTCCATTCCGCCTTGAATTTTATGTTTGAACGCACGCCCCTATACCCTACTCTTGATGAGATAATTGATTTTTTCTGCGTCAACTGGGACGAAAAAACGCAAATTTTCAGTGACGAAGAGTTTGCCGAAAAAAAGAAAGTTTACCGCGAAGAAGGCGTCAAACTGCTCAAAAATTTTTACAAAAAAAATCAGCCGTGGAATTTTAACGCGATTGATCTGGAAACGCGTTTTGAAGTTGAATTGGAAGACCCAAAAACAAAAGAAAAACACTCACTGACCGGCATAATTGACCGCGTTGACAAGAATATGGATGACGAGTCCTATGAAATTATTGATTATAAGACATCCAAGAAAATGCCGTCGCAAGATATCGTTGACCAAGACCTTCAGCTCTCAATTTATCATATGGGGCTTTTGAAGCGATGGCCGCATTTGGATCCGCAAAAAATAAAATTAAGTTTGTACTTCGTCAAGCACGGGGAAAAAATATCAACCTCCCGCTCCGCAAAACAGCTTGAAGAAACGAAACAGCTTATCCTTGAAACGATAAATGAAATAAATGAAAGGGCGGCGAATCACAACGATTTTCCTCCCCACCCCTCCGCGCTGTGTGATTGGTGCGGATACAGGCAGATGTGCCCCATGTGGAAGCATTTATATAAAACTCCCGACGCCGAACACAAAACGCAAGAGGATATTGAACCGGTAGTTAGGGAATATTTTGACATAAAAGAGCAAAGCCAGCAAAACAAAGAACGCCTTGATGAGCTAAAAACCGTTATTTACGGATTTATGGACGACCAAAAGATAGAAAGGGTTTTTGGCGAGGAAGGATATGTCACCAGAACGACGCGCGAAAGCGTTTCTTATGATACAGAAAAAGCGAAGGAAATCCTTGAGCCGATAAACAAATGGAGTGAGGTTCTCTCCGCCGACGAGAAAAAGCTGGAAAAACTTTTGGCGGACTTGCCGGAAGACGCCCGCCAAAAGCTCCTCACCCTCCGCTCCACCAAACAAATCACAACCCTCACCGCCTCAAAAAAGAAAGTGAAAGAATAAAAAAACCTATTTCAGTCCTTTGCAGTTTTGGGCGGGGGTGTAGCCGGCTTTTCTGGCCTCCTGTGCCGAGGAAAACCATATTTTGTTTGAGTCCTTGATTCTCAAAGCGCCGGAACACCACGGAAAGTGGTATTTTGAGCCCTTTTTTGAGGCGACAATACCGCCACTCTCCCCACTCAAGGTCGCGCCTTTTTCCTTGCCGCCTCCGGCGGCAATTCCCAAAGGAGCGGCCTTCCCTGTTGTCACGCCCAAATTTTCTATCGTAATGGGCGTTTTGTTCTCCCTTATTTTTGACAATCTTCCGAGTCCAAAACTCGCGAACGAAACAAGTATTATAATCGCCGCCAAAAAAATATCCCTCTCGTTTGACTTGCAAAATTTTATGATTTTTGATAACATGGTGGTATGTCGAAAGTAAAAGCCGGCGGTACGGCCAGAAATCTAACGGATTCAAAACCCAAATATCTTGGCGTTAAATTGTCTGACGGACAGAAAACCAAAGTCGGTTCTATTTTGGTTCGCCAGCGCGGAACAAAAATTCTCGCCGGCGAGAATGTGGGTGTCGGAAAAGATCACACGCTTTACGCCCTTAAACCCGGAACCGTTAAATTTTCGGAAAAAAGAAAAACAAGGTTTGACGGAAAGGTGAAGCGATATAAGGTTGTGAATGTCGCTCTCTAACTCTAAAACCAAAACTAGCAACTAAAAAACGCCGTTTCGGGGCGTTTTTTAGTTGCCGCCGTTTTTAATCGCGCTCTTAATGAACTCTCTGAACAAAGGATGCGGACTTAACGGACGCGATTTGAATTCCGGGTGGAACTGAACGCCTACGAAAAACGGATGATCTTTCAGCTCCACTATTTCCACAAGGTCGCGCTCGCGATTCACCCCGGCGACGGTCATTCCGACTTTCTCCAATTTATCGCGGAATTCGTTGTTAAACTCGTATCGGTGCCTGTGCCGTTCAAGTATGGTTTTATCGCCATACGCTTTCCCGCTGATACTCCCCTTTTTAAGCTCGCACGGGTAGGCGCCCAGGCGCATTGACCCTCCGTACCGCTGGTTTTTGATGTTGATTTTCTGGTCCTCGGAGATATGTATTACGGGATATTCTGTGTTCGCGTCTATCTCCGTTGAGTTGGCGCCCTTCAATCGCGCGAGATTTCTCGCCGTTTCAATAACCGCCAACTGCATCCCGTAGCACAGCCCAAAATACGGTATTTTTTCCTTTCTGGCGAAGCCGATTGCCTTGATTTTTCCCTCCACCCCCCGAGAGCCGAATCCACCCGGGACTATAAGTCCGCCGTACCGCTTCAATTCCTTCAATTTTTTCGGGTCCTTTTCGTATTGCTCCGAATCAATCCATTCTATGTTCGGCGAATACCCGCTCTCCCACGCGGCGTGCTTTATCGCCTCAATCACGGAAATGTAAGAATCCGACAAAACAAATTTTCCGGTGGCGAAATATTTTCCGACAATTCCGATATTAACCGTTTTTTTATTGGACGGATCCGCGAGCCGTTTTATTTTCCCCACGAAATTTTTCCACTTCAATATCCTATCCTTGCCCTTGACCGGTTTCTTGATCTTCTGCCTTGAGCCGTTTTTGAATTTTTCAAATTTCTTGATAATTTTCCCCGCGAGCTCCTGTTTCTCAAAATTTATCGGCACTTCGTAAATCGTTTCTATGTCGGGAGCCGAAATCACATCTTCTTCTTTGATGTTGCAAAATACGGCAATCTTCTTTTTTCTCGGCTCGTCTATCGGCTTGCGGGAACGCGCTATTATGAAATCCGGCTGGATACCGGCGGTGTTAAGCGTTCTGGCGGCGTACTGGGTCGGCTTTGTCTTCATCTCCCCCACCTTGTCCGGTATGGGAAGATAACTCACCATCACGAACATCACGCCGGCGGGGTTTTTCAGCTTCATCATTCTCGCCGCCTCCAGAAAAAGCATATTTTGGTATTCCCCCACCGTGCCGCCTATTTCTATGAGCGTAAAGTCCGCCTTCGTTTTTCTTCCCGCGAGCTCAATTCGCGAAATAACCTCTTCCGGTATGTGGGGAACCACCTCAACGCATTTTCCGCCGTACTCAAGATTGCGCTCCTTGTGGATGACCGATTCGTAAACCGCGCCGGTGGTCATGTAATTGAATCGATACATATCAATATCAAGGAACCTCTCGTAGTTCCCGAGGTCTTGGTCCGATTCAAGCCCGTCTTCGGTGACAAAAACTTCCCCGTGTTCAACGGGGTTCATCGTTCCGGCGTCAACATTTATATAGGGGTCTATTTTTATCGCCGCCACTTTGTAGCCGTGGTCCTGAAGGATTTTGCCGATTGAGGAGGACGCGATGCCCTTCCCCACCCCCGACATAACCCCACCAACGATAAAAATATATCTAGACATCATTGTTTTTTCGCGTTTATTTCCAATATAAATTCTTTGCCACTCGCTTTTATTTTATGCTCCCCCGTTTCCTTTATCGGATGCTCCAGCTCTATGAGGTCTGCCGGAATATCAAGACGTTTTTGCTCTTTCAGAATTTTACTGATTTCCTCTTTATGGATTCCGGCGAACAGGTGCCCTTTTTCATTCGCTTTTTCTTCAACTGAAACCTTAATTCCTTCAAGCTCTGTGAGATTTTTTTCAAGAATATCCTTGTCAATTTCTTTCAACTGCTCAGTCTGTTTCTTTTTCGCTTCCGCCGCCTTAATCCTTTTTTCGGTCGCCAATTCCGCCAACCCGCGCGCGATAAGAAAATTGCGGGCGTACCCGTCGCTCACATCTTTCACATCGTATTTTCTGCCCAATCCGGACACATCTTGAGTTAAGATAATTTTCATTGCCTTAATGTTAACACGGCGGAAAAAAAATTGCAAAATTTGCCCGCCCGGCGGGCAAAAACCTTTTATTTCCCGTTCAATATCTCAATCGCTTTTTCCATTTGAGGATCTTTTCCGGCTTCAAAGTCCTCTTTCGTAAACTCCACTTTAACATCCGGCTCCAGCCCCTCTTTTGATATTGATTTCCCATTAGGAGTGAGCCATCTGGCTATCGTGAGCTTTAGCGATGTCTCCGGGGTTATTTGAATCAATTCCTGAACCGAGCCCTTGCCGTAAGTTTTCTCGCCAACCAGTGTGGCAACGCCGTGCTCGTTCAGCGCGCCCGCCAAAATTTCCGAAGCGGAGGCGCTTCCTCCGTCCACGAGAATGACCATAGGCATTTTTTTGAAAACATCGTAGCCCTTGCTTCTGGAGAGTGTTTCGCTTCCGTCGCTGAATTTTTCCCTCGCGACAACCTTGCCCGCCGGCAAAAACCAGCTTGCCATATCAACCGCCGCTTCAAGATAGCCGCCCGGATTCCCCCGCAAGTCCAATATCATTTTATCGCTTCCGGAGGAGGCGAATTCGCGCAACGCCCCCCTGAAAGCGTTCACCGATTTTGCGGAAAAATTATACAGTTTTATGACAAAGATTCCGTTCGGCTTCACTTCCGTGTCCAAAACCGGGATTTGAATTGTATCTCTTGTGATTTTTATTTCCAACGGTTTGTCCTCCCCTTCTCTTATGATTGTCAATTTTACCGCCGTTCCTCTTTTTCCTCGTATGAGCATAGCCGCCTCGTCCGCCGCCATATCGGCGGACATTTTATCGTCTATTTTAATTATTTTATCTCCTGGTTTTATTCCGGTATTGTAGGCGGGAGTTCCCTTTAAAGGAGCTATGACCGTCAAAACTCCTTTGCGTGAGCCGATTTCCATTCCAACCCCGCTGAAATCGCCCCTTATGTCATCCTGAAATGTTTTTGACTCTTGGGGAGGGAAAAATACGGAGTAGGGATCGTCAAGCGAAGCCATCATTCCCTCAATCGCGCCCCACACCCGTTTTTGCGTGTCCAAATCGCCGTTGGCGACAAACTTTTCATCCACGGCGTTCCACGCCTTCCAGAAGGGCGAAAAATCCACCTCAGCCGGCTTGCCGGCGTTTTTGTTCGTTAAGTTCGCGATTTTTTCAACGGCGGGCCTATTTGAATAACTCCAAAAAGCCCCCGCGGAAAACACTCCGGCAAGGACAATCACCGCCGCCAGCCCGTAAAAAACCACCCTGAATTCCTTGGAAATTTTCATTGCTTACATTATCGCAAATTCCCCCGCCATGGTCAAATTTTGGAGATGAGTTTTAAAATTAATTATTGAACTGCAACAGTAAGATTTGCAAACAAAACATACCCGTGTTAATATCTAGTCGGTCGGCTGGTTTCCAGTCGCAGGCACTTTAAAAATATAAAAGGAGGTTTAATCTGCAGTCTTCAAAATCAATCTGCCACGACGGACTGATTTTTTTATTTTACTGTTGTGCTTGATTCTTTGGATCAGGAAACTGAAATACCGGAAAAGGAGAAATGGCATGGAAAAAGTAAAAATTTTTGGCATGACCGTTGTTATGGTTTTGATGATTAGTGCATTGTCTGCACCAGCAGTATGGGCGGAAACATCTGAGTATACAATACAAACAGATGAAACCCTTGTGATAATGCTTTATAAAAACGATACTGCCATCGTCTATTATTCTCCATGTGAACAGGGCACAAGGTGGTTTACCTCGTGGCATGAGTCGGCGCTTTACTGGAATAAGGTTGCCGCTATGACTTTTTACTGGAGAGATTCTTCGATTCCTGATGACCCTTGGCATAGTTGGAGGGATGCATCCGTTGGTTTTTTGTGGCCCAAAGTCGAACAATCCTTGTATAGTGCAACTCATAACATTGAGTATAAGTTTGTATTTAAACAATGGACAGCCGTTACTCTTGGCATTCGCGTGTCAATTGAATAATGCTTGCATAAGATAAAAATCGCAAGTATAATAAAGGGGTTGGTTTAATACCAACCCCTTCCTTTTGCATGTTTATTTAATAATTAATCTAGAGAACCCCAAAAACAGAATTATGAAAGATTTCCTTAGATTCACGTTTCCAAAACTCGCCACATCTGCAGTTTTGGTATTAACCTTTATTTTAAGCAGAAGAGCAACAGCTGTTTCAAAATTTCCTCCCCAAACAATCTTTTTTAAATTAGATGCCGTGCTATTTAATCCCGTCATCGTTGTTTCCAATCTAATAAAAGATACTTGCTCGGCGATTATTTCTGGACCAGTATGCACCACCTGGGTTTATGGAATATTTTATTTTATTTTAGATCTTTCGGTGTACTACTTGTTAGCCTGTCTTTTGGTGTACATTTTTCAAAAAACAGTTCGCGTTTGTCATAGTGCAAATTAAGACTTTTTTTATTTAATAAATTTGAAGGTGGAGAAAACGGCATCAAGAAAGTCAGATTGATTTTTGTTTCTTGTGTATGCTTTTAAAATGAGTACATCTGTTTTGTGGTGAATTAATATTTTATAGGGATCTTGGTGATAATAATATATAACTTCCGCTTCGCCTAGGGTTTCCTTTTTAAGGATACCGGCAGGGTAATAATCTATTGTATCAGGAGAAAGTTTTCTACTAATATTTTCATTAAAATATTCTTCCGCCGATTTTGTCCAATCTTGAGCCACAACCCATATGCTTATAGTAGGGGGACCAAACCCTTCCCTAAACATCGGATTTCGTGAAAGAGTTATAAACTTTCCTTCGCAGGATGAAGTTTGGATGGTGTATGGATGCCCGTCGGTTGTTGGTATTCTCTTATACACATACCACCCCTTCGGATACTTGAACTCGTACCCATACTTTTCGTTTCTGCAGGTGTCCCAATTAGCGATGGCTTCCGGCGAAATATCTATGACAACCGGTTTCCTTTTTGCCGGTTCGGGAGCCGTTTTTTTCTTAATAGGAACAATCTTTCCATCTTTAACAACAAAATCACCGTCCACTTTTAGAGATTCGGACAATGGAATCACTTTTCCGGGAACCACTGGCCCTTCCTGGGAATTTTTAATAAGAAACCCGGCGGAAAAAACCCCGGCGAGGACAACCGCCCCCGCCAACCCGTAGAACCAAATCCGGAGCTTCCTTGAAGTTTTCATTACCGCCATTATTGCAGGTTGCCGGGTTGCAGTCAATTTCTGGGACAGGCGGCGGCAAATTATACCACACATTCCCCGCCCCCGAAGTCGGACTTCGGGGGCGCTCTTCGGGGGCGCTGCTACCCTACCCCGTATTCTTTTTTCAGTTTTTCAAATCCTTTCCCGATGGCGATTGTTTCGCGGATTTCGCGGAACAAGGTTTTGTAAAAATGGATGTTGTGGATTGTCGCCAGCCGGCGCGCCTTGTCCTTATCCGTTTTGAACATTTGACGAATATCCTTTCTTTTTATTTTGTTCGCGCAGGCGAAGCATCCACAACCCCTTTCTATTAATTTATTGTCATTACCGAAAATGCTCCTGCCGATGGACATCCTCCCGCCCTTCGTGTATAAAACTCCGTGTCTCGCCTCTCTCGTCGGAATTACGCAATCAAACAAATCAATCCCCCGCTCCACCGCCGTGAAAATATCCCCGATTTTTCCTAT
Source organism: bacterium (assembly GCA_013152035.1). Classification (GTDB taxonomy): domain Bacteria; phylum Patescibacteriota; class Minisyncoccia; order UBA9983; family UBA9983; genus SZUA-82. The sequence goes on along the minus strand of JAADHB010000016.1, from coordinate 13,262 downwards.
GCCGAGAAGGTGGCGCGGCTTTTCGTCCGGAAGCCCGTCCAGCGCCCACCCTATCACCTTGCCCATCTCCTTTTCCCCGAAAGACCCGCCTATTCCGAAGCCGTCAAAATCCATGGAGCCGATAAATTTTGAGGATTTCTTTCTCAGGTCTTCAAAAATTCCGCCCTGGACGATGCCGAACAGCGCCTGTCCACCCCCTCCCCCTTTCAACGCCCGCGCGTTCAGTTTTTTGTGCTCCGCCAGAGAACGCTCCGCCCACGCGTGGGTTTTGATGAGCGACTTTTCGTTGTACGACCGGCTGTGTGCCGGAGAAGTGCACTCGTCAAAGGCGAAAATAATATCGGCGCCGATGTCGCGCTGAATTTTCATTGATTTTTCCGCGTCCAGCTTGTATTCCCTGTTTTCGTATTTGAAGACAACGCCGCCGTCCGTTATCTTCACGGCGGAATTTTCCGTCCCTCCCATTTCTTCGCCGACCGGAAGCCCGCCGCCCTTGGCGACCTTCCCGACCTTATGCGTTTTTCCCCAGCCCAAACTGAAAACCTGGAATCCCCCGCTGTCGGTCATTGTCGGTTTTTTGATTCTGTTCCATTTGTGGATGCCTCCCGCCTTTCTAATCTCCTTGACCTTGTTGTTGACCCACAGATGAAAAGTATTCGCGATGAGCAGATCCGGATTCGCCCTTTTGTGGTCGGTTTTATTCAGAATCCGTATTTTCCCGTGAGTGGCGACGGTGGCGATGTTCGGGGTCGCGACTTTTCCGCGCGAAGTTTTCAGAACCCCGGTTCGCGCCTTCCCCACCCTGTTTTCTATTTTGAATTTGAACATTTTAATTTTATGCTATAATAAAGTGATACAATAATATTGGGAACTATACGGCAAAAACAATATGATTTCCACTTTTAAGCACAAAAAAATGACATGGATTGACCTGGAATCCCCCACGGCGGAGGAGGTCAAGTCGGTTATGAAAAAATATCCCGTTCATCCGCTGGTGGCGGAGGAGCTTCTAAAGCCGACGATACGCCCGAAAGTTGACGCTTACAAGGACAGCGTTTATCTCATCCTCCACTTCCCTATTTTTGACAGGAACAAAAGGCAGTGCGCGAGCTGCGAGATAGATTTCATAATCGGAAAGAATTTTTTCATCACCGCCCATTACAGGACACTCGGCACGCTTGTTGAATTGACCAGAATTTTTGAAGTTGACGCCACACTCGGCGAAGACAACCTTTCAAGAAACAGCGGCGCCCTCTTTTTTCACATCGTCAGGCAGTTTTATTCTTTTTCAATGGGGCAAATTGATTTTATTCAGGAAAAAATCAACGGAATTGAAGACGAAATGTTTGAGAAGAAGGCGTCGCAATACAACCTTGTCAGGAAAATTTCGCATGTGCGGCGGGATGTTCTTGATTTCAGGAGAACGATAAATTCGCACAAGGAGGTTTTTTCCTCCCTTGAAAATGTCCGCGGAAAATTTTTCGGCGCCGACTTTCCTCACTACTTAAGCAATCTTTTGGGAGAGTATTATAAAACTTGGAGCATGGTGGAGAGCAGCAGGGAGACGATAGAATCATTGCAGGAGACGAACGACTCGCTTCTTTCAAACAGAACCAATGACATTATGAAAGTGCTTACCATTATGGCCTTTGTCACCTTCCCTCTTATGCTTCTCACGAGCATGTTCGGAATGAACACCACCTATCTCCCCATTGTCGGAATGAAGGGCGATTTCTGGTTTGTCGTGGGAATAATGGCGCTTTCAACGACGATAATGTTCACCTTCTTTAAGCACAGAAGGTGGATTTAAAGGTTTGGTATGGATAAAATAAAACTTTACAACTCCCTTTCGCGAGGGAAAGAGGAATTCATCCCCATAAAAGCCGGCGAAGCCGGAATCTACACTTGCGGCCCGACTGTTTACGATTTCGCGCACATCGGAAATTTGCGCGCGTATATTTTCGCGGACACGCTTGTTCGGGTTTTGAAATTCAACGGCCTTAAGGCGAAATGGGTGATGAATATCACGGATGTGGACGACAAGACAATCGCCGGATCAAAGAAAAAATTTCCCGACCTTGGGCCGATGGAGGCGCTGAAACGATACACCGAAATGTACGAAAAATATTTTTGGGAGGATTTGGAGCGCCTGAACATCCCCCGCCCGGACCGTACTCCGAGAGCGACGGAAACCATTCCGGAGATGCTGGAGCTTGTCGGGGCTTTGATTGAAAAGAGCTTCGCTTACGAAAAAGACGGTTCCGTTTATTTCAATATCAAAAAATACGCCGAAAAATATTCCTACGGCCAACTGGCGGATCTGGATTTGTCGCGAATGAAGTCCGGCGTTCGCGTGAGCGCGGATGAATACGAAAAAGAGGATGTGAACGACTTCGCGCTGTGGAAGGCGGCGAAAGAGGGCGAGCCGGCGTGGGATAGCCCGTGGGGCAGGGGGAGACCCGGCTGGCACATTGAATGCTCCGCGATGTCCGAGAAAGAGCTCGGACTCCCCTTTGACATCCACACGGGGGGCGTTGACTTGAAATTCCCCCACCATGAGGACGAACTGGCGCAAAGCGCGGCGGGGCGCGATTGCCAGAAGCCGGTCAATTATTGGATGCACAATGAGCACTTACTTGTTGACAATAAAAAAATGTCCAAAAGTCTGGGAAATTTTTACACCCTTCGCGATTTGGAGGAAAAGGCCATGCCTGACGGCAGGCAGGGCGTCAATCCGCTCGCCTTCCGCTTTTTGTGCCTTCAAACCCATTACCGCTCAAAGATGAATTTCACATGGGAAAGTTTGGAAGCGGCAAAAAAGGGATTAAACCACTTACGCAATCAAGTTCGCGCCCTCACTCCCCACTTGGAAGCCGAGCTTCCAAGTGGAAGCTCGGCTTCCAAGTGCCGCGAGTTTGAAGAAAAATTTTTGGCGGCGGCAAACGACGATTTGAATATGCCGCGGGCGTTGGCGGCGGCGCAGGAATTATTGAAGTCAGGCATTCCGTCGGAGGAAAAGCTGGCGACCATTCTGCATTTTGACGAAGTACTCGGATTAAATCTCGCCGAGGCGGGCAAACAGGAAGAAATTCCGGAGGAAATCAAAGCGCTGGCGGAAAAAAGAGAAGCCGCGCGCCAAGCCAAAAACTGGGCGGAATCCGACGCCCTCCGCGAAAAAATCCGCTCCCTCGGCTACGAAATTGAAGACACGGATAAGGGTTATTCGTTAAGGAAAAAATAAAAAAGATGCCCCGGAATCAAAATCCGGGGCGAGGGCGCTTAAATGCAATTTTTATAGACTACTAATACGAACGATTGATCCCTCAGGATCTAATTGTTCGCGGAGCACTTCTTCCGCTTTTGGGAGGATGTCCAGATCCCAACTAAACATCCTCCCCTTTTCTATTCCCAACTTATAAGACCTGTCGGGGTCGAAGGCGACTGCCTCGACCCCTTCAATCCTCACAAGTCCGCTACATATCGCGGACTTGTGATTTAGGCTCATTTTCTCGCTTAAATGGAGGACTATTTCGTCCTCCCCTCTTTCTTCCACATAACATTTCATTTTTGCCTCCTAAAAAAATTTAATTAAAAGTGCTATGCACCTGTATTACTACCCTGTAGGATGACATATTGGTGAGATTTTGTCAATACTTTCTAAAAATTCGAGACACAGGTATAATGAGAATAATATGTCTAATGAAGCTCCGAAAAACAGCTCCGTGAGGATGCCTCCGCAAAACCTTGAGGCGGAGAAATCCGTGCTGGGCTCCTTGATGCTTGATACGGCCGCCATAGATGTCGTCATTGACATTTTGACACCGGACGATTTTTACAGCCAAAAGCACTCAATCATTTACGGCGTGATGCTTGAACTGCACGAAAAAAAGGACCCTATTGATGTTTTGTCCGTCTCCTCCCGGCTCAAAGAAAAAAAACAGCTGGAAAAAGCCGGCGACAGCTCTTATCTCGCGGATTTGGTTAACGGCGTCCCGACGGCGTCCAATGTTAAGCATTATTCGGAAATCGTCCACAAGAAAAGAATACTCAGAGATCTGATTGAATCCTCCACTCAAATTTCGCGGCTTGGATACGACGAGGAAAACGATGTTGACGACCTTTTGGACGAGGCGGAGAAAAAGATTTTCGCCATAGCGCGAAACTCATTGAAGCAAAAATTCCAGAGCGTAAAAACGGCGCTTGAGGAGGCATGGGAAAGGATTGACCGGCTTCATAAATCAAAGGAAGAAATGCGGGGCGTGTCCACCGGATTTAAGGATCTGGACAATATGCTCGCCGGCTTCCAAAAATCGGATTTGATAATTTTGGCGGCGAGGCCTTCCATGGGAAAAACCGCTTTCGCTCTTGATATCGCGCGCAATATCGCCATCAAGCAAAACATCCCCGTTGGAATTTTCAGTTTGGAAATGTCCGCCCAACAGCTGGTTGACCGCTTGCTGGCGGCGGAAGCGCATGTTGATTCGTGGAAATTGCGAACGGGACGGCTTTCAAGCGATGACGAATTCAGGAGAATCAGCGACGCGATGGGGAAAATTTCGCAGGCTCCCCTTTTCATTGACGATGAATCCTCAAACAATATTATGCAGATGAGAGCCATGGCGAGGCGTTTGCAGGCGGAGCACGGGCTCGGGCTTTTAATCGTTGATTATCTCCAGTTGATGGTGCCGAGAACCAGAACGGACAATCTCGTCCAGCAGATGACGGAAATATCAAGGTCGCTGAAAGGATTGGCGCGCGAGCTTGATGTGCCCGTCTTGGCGCTTTCACAGTTAAACAGGTCGGTGGAATCAAGGCACCCGCCGATACCAAAACTGCACGACCTGCGCGACTCCGGCTCAATTGAGCAGGATGCCGATGTGGTCGCGTTTATTTACCGCGAAGGGCGATACAAGGAGGATACCGACAGGGAAAATATCGCAGAAATACTCATAGAAAAGCACAGGAACGGACCAACCGGAAAAATTGAATTGTTTTTTAATCCGCAGAAGGTCAGTTTTTCCAGCATTGAAAAAGGAGATTTCGGAGAGATTTAGCGTTAACGCGAAATTGCGATGGCTTTTGAAAAACTTATTGAACATTTTTTAAAATTCCCCGGCATAGGCCCAAGGCAAGCGAAAAGGTTTGGGTATTTTTTGGCTGACGCGGACGGGGATTTTGCCGAAGAGTTGGCGAGGTTGATTTTGGAGGTTAAGAAAAATGTGGTCCAATGCCCGTCCTGTTTTTGTTTCCATAACGCGCGCCCCGGCGCGCCGGCGACCGCGAGCGCTTGCGGCATCTGCGCCAATTTGAACCGCGACAATTCCCTGCTGATGGTCGTTGAAAAGGATGTTGATTTGGAGAATATAGAAAAAAGCGGCGTTTACGACGGAAGGTATTTTGTTTTGGGCGGGGTTCTTTCTTTGGTGAACGGATTAAAGAAACAAAACAGTTTAAGGTTTAAGGAATTATTCAGCAAGGTCCAAGAAAATTCGCCAGAGGAGGTTATTCTGGCGACAAGCGCCACGGTTGAGGGCGAGAATACCGCGCGTTACGCGGAGAAAATTCTTGAGCCGCTCTTGGGGACTGGAAACGGACTGAAAAAAATAAGCCGCCTTGGACGCGGGCTTTCCACCGGCACCGAACTTGAATACATAGACGGCGAAACGATGTCCGACGCCCTGGAGAGCAGAAAATAAAAAACCGCATGTAGCGGTTTTTTTTATTTATTTAATGCTCGTGATTGTTATTTTAGTGTATGTTTGCCTGTGCCCTTTTTTCTTGGAGTATCGCGTCTTTGATTTATATCGGAGGACCGTTATTTTCTTTCCCCTCTCGTCGCCTTCAATGGTTGCCGTCACTTTTGCTCCGCTTACGAACGGCGCGCCGATTTTAATATCTTTTCCGTCAACCACGAGAAGAATTTCATCAAAAGTTATCGCCTTTCCTTCTTTGCCGTCTTTGATTTTTTCAATCTTCAAAACCTGCCCTTCCGTAACGAGATACTGCTTTCCGCCCGTTTGAATAACCGCGAATTTATCAACCTTCTCAGCCGGCTTCGCCACCGGTTTCTTGGCGGTTTTTTTTACCGCCGATTTGGTTTCGCCTTTACTCGTTTTATTTGTTGTTTTTTCTGTTGCCATATCGCTATGTTACTCTATTTCCTCCGGTTTGTCCAGAGTTTGGGTTTCAATTCCGACTGCTTCGCCGGTGATTCGCAGGACATCCTTGTCTATTTTATTAAGCTCCTTGTAGGATTGGTTATAGGCGTTTACCGTGGTGCCCAGATTTGTGCCCAGTTTTTTCATAAACTGATCATAATTTCCGAGATGCCTTCCGAGCTCCTCCACCCTTTTGCGTATCTCTTTCGCCGACTCTTCAATCTGCAGAGCGCGCAATCCCTGCATCACCGTCTGCAAATAAGCCATAAACGATGTCGGAGAAACGATAATGACATGCTTTTGCTGGAAAGCGTATTCAATCAAGTCCCTGGCGCTCGTTTTCACCGCCCCGACCTGGTTGACAAGCAGGTCGTAGTAAACCGCCTCGGACGGAATAAACATAAAGGCGAAATCCATTGTGTTGTCCTTGGGTCTTATGTATTTTGAAGTTTCGTCAATGCGATTTTTCAAATCCTGCTTGAACAGTTTTTCCAGCCGCTCCCTCTCCACCGGATTATTTTCCGTGACAATGCGATTGTAGTTTTCCAAAGAAAATTTTGAATCAATGGGAAGGACTTTATCCTTGTCCAGAAAAATCGCGGCGTCAACGATTTCCCCGTCCGGAAATTTGTACTGCATTTGAAATCCGGTCGGCGGCAAAACATTTTTAAGCACGGTTTCAAGGTAATATTCCCCGAGCACTCCCCGTTGTTTCGGGTTCTTGAGCACATCCTGCAATGATTTCAGCTGGTCGGCGAAATTCACGACCTGTTTGTTGGTTTCGTCCAATTTAATGAGTTTTTCCGTCACATCGCGGATAATTTTCGCCGATTGCCCGAATTGTTCCTGAATTACCTTCGTTGATTGGTCAAGTTTGGTGTCCAAAGTATTCCTGATTTCTTTCAATTGCTCTTGAAGCATCATAATCGCCCCGTTCTCCTCCTCTTTTTTCTCGTCATCGCCTTTTTTCGCGCGCGCGAAAAACCAAAAAGCCGCGCCTCCAACAGCGGCGCCGGCGAGCAATATTAAAATAATCAGCGGGATTGTCATTTGATAAATTTGTCCGCCACCGTTTTTTACGGAAGCAAGTTTTTGGCGTTTTCAAACCTGTCAATAAGACTCTGGTCGTTGTTTTTTTGCGCGAGAAAATAGACCTCCCCGGCGAGAGAATCAACCCTATTAAGGATTTCTTCCCGCTTGTCCGGGGTCATCACCCCTGACATTCTCGCAATTTGTTCAAAATTGCGAAGCAATTCCTTAATCGCGACATTCCTTATCGCCATGGGTTCTCTCCCTTCCCATAAATATCTCCCGTCATCAGGAACATCTTCCAAAAAATCTCGATAGATCTTACTGAAATCAGGATCCGCCTCGGCGACTGCCGAGTCTTGTTCAAAACCACCTTTCATTGATTCCGTTGATTGTGTCATTTTCTCCATTTCCATGCTTCTATCTTACACCAACTGCATCAGATATTCAATTACCAGAAAGAAAGCGTAAAGGAAAATGAGAATGACACTCTCTCTGCGGGAAATGTTTGAGCGGGTGTAGATGAAGAGGTTGAACAGCAGGAACGCCGCGAACAGGAAGGCGGCGGCGATAAAAAAACCGTGTCCGTTTTGGAGGGGAATCGGCTCAATGACGCTTACCAGCCCCAAAATAAAAGCGGAATTAAAAGCGATGCTTCCGAGCGAATTGCCGATGCTCATTTTGGGATGCTTTAACATTGAGGCGCGGACGCCGAAAGCCAATTCCGGCAAGGCCGTGCCGAGCGCCACGAAAATAATTCCGAAAGAAAGCATCCCAATGTCTATGGCGGATGACAGCCCTTTCCCCGCCCACACCAAAAGCGCCGAGCTGGCGAGTAGAATCAAGACCCCGAAAAAGAATCCGCTTAAATCCTTAAAAATTTTGTTGACTGTTTCGGAGTTGAACTCAATCTCGCTTAAAACTTTCGTGAAATACTCTCTTTCTCTCGCCAAACTGATGATGTAAATAACAAACGAAAGAATAAGCACGATACCGTCTCCCCTGGAAATAACTCCGTCAACGGCGAGAAAAATGGGAAGAAAAGCGATAAAAAAGATAAGCCAAAAGTTTTTGTGGGATATTTTGCTCTCCACCCTTATGCCGTTGCTGAAAAAGGCGACCAAGCCGATGACAAGCGTGATGTTTATAAAATTCGCGCCGATTATGTTTCCCAGCGACATACTCGGCACTCCTCCGATCGCGGAGGAAATTCCGATAAAAAGTTCGGGCGCGGAGGTGGCGAAACTCATAATGACGAAAGCGATTATGTATTCGGAAAGCCGGAAAAAGCGCGCCAGGTGCGTGATTGATTTAACGAGCATTCCGCCCGCCTTCGCCATCAACGCGAAGGAGATTAAAAATATCGTGATGTAAAGCGCCATATCTTTTATTTTACACTAATTCTACGCGTTTTTTTGTTTTCTTTCAAATATGAAATACTTGCTGATTTCTATGATGGCGAGATTGAAAATTCCAATGCCGAGAATGAACAAAAACTCCATCGCCGACAGCTGAACGAGCGACAAAAGTTTTTGAAGCGGAGGAAGCAGCAGGGCGGCGATAAGCATCGCGACTCCCGCCAGCAGGGAAAAAACAAGGTAAAGGTTGGAAAAAATGTTGATTTTCCAGATGGGTTTTTTCAGGTTTTTCAGGGAGAAGGCGAAGAAAATCGTGCCGATGGACAATCCGGCGAACATAATGGTTCGCGTTTCTGCAATCGGATAATCAAGCCACAGCAACGCGAGAAACAACGCCATCATTGATACGGCAGTCGCGGCGGTTATAATGGAAATCAATTTTTTCAAATCGTGGCTCAAGATGCTTCCGGCGGACTGCGTCCTCGGGTCGCGTTTCATTAAACCCTTCTCTTTGGGCTCAAAAGCGAAGGCGAAGTTCATAAAGCCCTCCCCTATGATGTTCGTCCAAAGAATCTGGACCGGCAGGATGGGCAGGGGCAGTCCGGCGATAATCGCGACGCCCACCAGAATAATCTCGCTGAAGGCCGTTGAAAAAAGGTAGGCGATTATTTTTCTCAGATTATCCAAAATTCTTCTGCCCTCCTCAATCGCCGCCACCATAACGCCAAAACTGTTGTTCAGGAGAATTATGTCCGACGCTTCTTTCGCCACCTCCGTTGCCGAGCCCAGCGCTATGCCTATATCGGCGCGCTTAAGCGCCGGGGCGTCGTTCACCCCGTCGCCGGTCATCGCCACGACCTCCCCTTTCGCCTGCCATGCCTTGACGATATCCATTTTTTGATGAGGAAGGACGCGCGCGAAAACATCAACCTTGCCGATTATCTCTCCCAGCTCTTTTTCACTCAAGTTTTCAATCTCGCCGCCGTCCATAACAAGCCCGTTTTTACCCAGCAATCCCGCCTCCTCCGCGATTTTTTTCGCGGTTATGAGATGGTCTCCCGTCACCATTATGGGCCTCACCATCGCGTCCCTCGCGCTTTTAATTGAAGAAACCACATCCTCGCGCAACGGATCATGGAATCCGATAAATCCTCCGAAAACCATTTTCTCAAACACTCCGTCCGTTTCGCCATGGTGCGGGAAAACGCCGGGTTCGCGGTCCTTGTAGGCGACGGCCAATATCCGCGTCCCCTGCGAATTTTCTTTTTCGTAGCGGCGCTTCATAAACTCCAAATCTTTCGCGGACATTTTCACCCCTTTTCCGTCTTTGTAAATTTTATCGCAAAAACTCAAGATCACCTCCGGCGCCCCTAATATGAATACGCGGTTTTTTTCGGCGGAGATTTTGTGCATTGAGGCGGAAAATCTCCTCTCGGAATCAAACGGAATGAAGTCAACCCGCGGATTTTTTTTGAGAATCTCTCCCTGCCTCAAGCCGGCTTCAATTGACGCCAAGAGAACCGCCTTGTCCACCGGACTTCCTCTCACTATCCATTCTTTGAGTTCGTCATTCGGATTTTCTATGAACGCGCCGGAGGCGAGCATCGCCATTTCCAGTATCTGAAGGCGGTCTTTGTGCTCTTTTTCCCGGAATTCCTTTTTTTCCGAGAGCAGGGTTATTATTTTTGACACCCGCATTTCCGCCTTCGTGAGCGTTCCGGTTTTGTCCGTTAAAATAATGGTCGTTGATCCGAGAGTTTCCACCGCGTTGAGATTTTTCACCAAGCCGCCCTTGGAAAGTATTTTTTCCATTCCCAAAGCGAGAACGACGGTCACCGCCACCGGCAGGCCCTCGGGAATCGCCGCCACGGCTATCGCCACCGACACGAGAAGCATTTCGGCAAAAGACCCTCCCCGCGCCATCCCGACCGTGAATATCACGGCGAGAGCGAGAGCGACGGTAATTCCAAGAAAACGCGCCAACTGCCCGATTCCCTTTTGCAGAGGGCTTTCCACTTTATCTTCCTCGCTGACCATTTCCGCGATTTTTCCGATTTCAGTGTTAAAGCCGGTGTTCACGACGACCGCTTTCGCCCACCCCTCGGTAACGAGCGTCCCCATCCATGCCATATTCAGCCTTTCGGAAAGGCGCGCCTCTTCGCCGATTTTTCCCGAGGCGTCCTTGCCGACCGCCACCCACTCCCCAGTGAGCGCCGCCTCGTTGACCTCAAGCCCTTTTTCTTCAATAAGCCGAACATCCGCCGGGACCTGGTCCCCCATTTTTAAGATTACAATATCGCCGGGAACCAATTCCGAGGATTCAACAACTTTTTGCCGCCCGTCCCGCAAGACGGTGGCGTATTTTTTTTGCGAAGATTTGAGTTTATCCAGCGCCCGCGACGCCCTTCCTTCTTGAAAAATCCCTATCGCCATATTTATGAATACGGCGAGAAAAATCACTATGGAATTCGTGTATTCTTCCAGAAAAAGAGTGACGATGCCGGCGACAATCAATATAAAAACAAGCGGGCTTTTTACCTGCTTCCAAAAAAGCTCTAAATAATAAAATTCCTTTTCGCGTTCAAAGGCGTTGGCACCCAGTTTTTTCAGCCGCTTTTCCGCCTCCCCGGAGCTTAACCCTTTTTTGAAATCCGCCTTTAGCCGGCTTTCAACCTCCTTTGAACCGAGCGCGTGCCACGCGATTTGTTTTACCGTCATTTTTGTATTTGCTTCGCCTTAATTCTCATATCAATTTCTTCGTCCGTTTCGTCCACTATCTCCCCCACCAATTGCTCCAAAACATCCTCCAAAGTAACCACGCCGCTCGTGCCCCCGAATTCATCCCGCACTATCGCCAGATGGCATCTTCTTTTTTGGAAGAAAGGCAGAAGCTCGTCCGCCTTCATTTTTTCCGAAACATAGATGGGCGGCTCTTCAAAATCGGCGATTTTTTTCATTCCCTGATCCCGCCCGATGGCAATGAGCAGCCTTCTCTGGTGCGCGATACCGACTATGTCATCCAAGTCTTCCCTGAACACCGGAAGGCGCGAATGGCTCAAAGCGTATATTTCGTCCTCCGCCTCGTCCAACGTTTTGTCGTACTCAAGCGCCTCAACCACCGTCCGCGGAGTCATAATGTCCCTCGCGGTCAAGTCGTTAAGCCGAAAAACCTTTTGAATCATTTCTTTCTCGTCTTTCTCAATGGAGCCCTCCAGATGCCCGAGGTGGCTCAAAATTCTTATTTCCTCTTCGGAAACTATTTTGCTTTTTTTGGCGAACGGCGAGGTTATTTTTTCTATGAACCAAATGAACGGGAAAAATAATTTGGTTGAGGCGAGGAGCGGGCCGGCGGCAAAGAGCGAAATCGGCTCCGCGTAATTCTCGCCCAGCGTTTTCGGTATTATCTCGCCGAGAATAATAATAAGAAAAGTAAGGATGGCGGAAACTCCGCCTATCCAGGCGCTGCCCAACACTTGCCCCGTCATCGCCCCAACCATGATGCTTCCGGCGATGTTAAAGATGTTGTTGAGAATGACGATAATGGTAATCGGGCGGCGGATGTTTTCCTTTACTTTGACCAAATTAGCCGACCCTTTCTTTTTCTGCTCCGCCAGCACCCTCGCCCTTCCCAAAGAAACACTGAACAGCGCCGCTTCAACGCAGGAAAAAAGAGCCGAACCGAACAAAACAACCAAAACGACGAATATCAATGTTTGCATATATTACCCACCATTATACCAACTTCCCAAATAAAAAAAAGCCCCGAAGGGCTTATACTGGCGAAATTGATAATTAGGCGGTGGGCTTTTACACACATTACGCCTCCGACCGACTTTATCCCAATCGCAACCACTGTCGCGACCGACCTACTCTATTCGCCTTTCGAGCAGGTTGTTTTTAACTGCTCATAGTATATCACAACGAAATAATCTGTCAAGCATTTTTTGGGGTGTGATTTAGTGGCTTAAAATAAGTGTATTTTGTTTATTTTTTGTACACATCTTTTCTATAACCCGAGTTTTTCTTTTACTTGTTTGCTTGAATAAACAGTCTTTTCCTTTCTCGCCGCTTCAATCTTTTTGGTAAAAATTGAAGACCTCATCATCTCAACATCCTCTAAATCCCTTTCTATTTCAGCCCACTGTTCCAAAGGCAAAACAACCACGGACTGCTTTGCTATTTTTGTTTCTGTTATTGATTTTCGTGTTAGTGTGACCATTTCTGTATTCTAGGAAAAATGTTGAATTAAATCAAGCCTATGATCTTCCGAACCATTTTTCCTTCGGTATGCCGGATTGAGTGATGATACCTTTTAGCGTTCTGGGTTTTATGGTTTTGCTGCCGTGAAAAGGAACGCAAACCTGCCTGACGACTCCCTTATAAGCCCCAACATAGAAAAAATGGCTACCTTCCGTGTGATTTAACCGAAAACCGTTATCTTTCAAAAAACGCGCCGCATCGTTGAATGTCCAATTGAAAACCGAGCGAGGCATAATTTAGACGGCAAGCGGCCGTTGCCCGAAGGTATAGATTGACAAAGGTGATTTGATTTTTGACTGCTTCTTTTTTCCTTCCAATGCCGCCCACATTTCTTCATATTCTTTGCCCGGTTTTTGGTTTAAGATATGAGGACGGATTTTCGCCTTGCCGGCGGACTTAACATATCCTTGAATCGCTTCAAATAAAAGCATAAGAACTTCCCGCGGGTCGTCGCCGG
>JAADHB010000027.1 GCA_013152035.1 bacterium | reverse complement strand
CGATTTCGTCGCCCAGTTCTTTCAAGGCAAGCGCTTTGGCGAAGGACACGGGGTCTTTTCGCGCCAATTCCGTGCCGCGGTCAATTCCGATATAATCCGGAAGCGCGAGAAAAAACAGGTGCAAAACATGGCTCTGAATGTTCTGCGCGCACACCATCAAGTCGCGAAGCGTTTCCGTTGTTTCGTTAACTTTTATCCCGTAGGCGTCCTCAATCGCCCCCAGAGAAGCCAGATTGTGCGCAATCGGGCACACTCCGCAAATCCTGGGAGTTATCCAATGCGACTCCTCCGCCGTCCTGCCGACCAAAATACCCTCAAAAAGCCGCTCCCCTTCGTGAACCTGCAATTGGACGGTATTTTTCCCCCAGTCAATATTCAAGTTCCCATGCCCCTCAATTTTCGCTATGTATTCTTTGGTAATCGCCATATTATTAAATGTTATTCTAGCATACTTTCTCCAACTTTGAAAATATCGCCGGCGCCCATGGTGATTATCACATCTCCTTTTTTGGCGTTCTTTTTTAGGAATTTTTTGATTTCGCCAAATGATTTAATATGGCGCGCGTTGTAATTCTTTATTTTATCAACCAAATCTTTGGCATGAACTTTTTTGTCATCTTTTTCTCGCGCGGCGTAAATATCCGCGACAATCACTTCGTCGGCGTCGCCGAAACTTTTCGCGAAATCATCCATCAAAAGCCTCGTTCGGCTGAAAAGATGCGGCTGAAAAACGCAAAAGATTTTTTTGTTTTTGAATTTTTCCCGCGCGCCGCGCAACGCCGCTCTCACTTCCGTCGGATGATGGGCGTAATCATCGTAAATCAAAACTCCCTCTTTGCTTCGCCCCTTGCGTTCAAACCTCCTCCACACGCCCGAGAATTTTCCTAACGACTTTATCGCTTCGCTTTGCCGGATTTTTAAAATCTTCGCCACCCCCAATGCCGCCTTTCCGTTTTTAATGTTATGCGCGCCGGGAACTCGCAAATTGTCCGGCGGCAATCTGATTTTTGAATAATCAATTATTTTCGCTTTTGTCTTTCTGGCGACCGGCTCCAGATTTTTATCATTCAAATCACAAACAAGAAAATCATCTTTTCCAAGCTTCTCAGCCAACTCGGAAAAAGCGCTTTGTATGTCGCGAAGGTCTTTGTAGTAATCCAGATGGTCTTCTTCAATGTTGGTAATAACGAGAATGTTCGGGGACAAGTCAAGAAACGCCCGATTGTATTCGCACGCCTCGCACACAAACAAATTTCCCTTGCCGGGTATAAAATTGCTGTTTTCTTTTTTTAGCAAACTGCCCACGATAACGGACGGATTCAACTTGGCGTCAATCAAAATTTTCGCAATCATGGCAGTGGTCGTCGTTTTACCGTGAGTGCCGGCGACGGCAACCGTGTGTTTGTCTTTTGAAACCAACCCGAGCATTTGGGAATACTTGAGGACGGGGATTTTCAGCTTCTTCGCCTCTAATAATTCAGGATTGTTTTTCGCCGCCGCCGTCGTGTGGACGACCAAATCAGTATCCGAAGCGAGGTTTCGGGCGTTGTGCCCTTTGTAAATCACCGCCCCAAGCTTTTTCAATTCGCGCGTGATAAGCGACCAGGAAGCGTCCGAACCGCTCACCCGCTTGCCCTCCGCCAACATCATCCGCGCGATTGCCGAAACCCCGATTCCGCCGATGCCGACAAAATGGATATTGCGAATATTTTTTAGAAAATTGTTATCTTTCATTTAGTTAAGCCAAGTTTCTTTACTTCTTTAATAAACCTACTCCCTCTGTCAAATTCGTTTCTGAAAATATTAAAACTTGCCGCCCCCGGCGAGAGCAAAATAACATCTCCTTTCTTCGCCAATCTGTTCGCCTCCGCGACGGCATCTTTCATGCCACTCGCCTCATATATCGCCAAATTACGGACATTTTCTTTGAGAATTTTATCCGTCGCGGTCCCGGGCAGTAAAATCATCGCTTTCGCGCTCTTTTTCGCTTCCCTGACAAAATTTTTGTAGTCCAGTTTTTTATCCACTCCTCCGGCGATTAAAATTATTTTACCCTTGTATCGTTTCAATGAATTCAAAGCGTAAATCGTCGCTTTGGGCATCGTCGCCGCGGAATCGTTGATATATTTTACGCCGCCTTTCTCGCCGACAAGCTCTAGTCGGTGCGGAACGCCTTTGAAGCTTTTTAAAGTTTTTTCAATTGTCCTTTTTGAAACGCCAAGAAGTTTCGCGACCGCAAGAGCGGCGGAGTATTTACCTTTTTTTCCGGAAAACCAAATTATTTTTGCCTTGGCTTTTGGCGCGATTTTTTTTGACTCCGTATCGTTACTGTTAAGAATCAGCCAGTCGCCCTCTTTTTGAAATTTGAAAACATTTTCCTTGTCGCCGTAATACTCCCGCAAACTCTTGTATTTATCCAAATGCTCCGGCATTAAATTTGTGACGACGGCGATTTGTGGACTCTTTTTGATGGTTTTAAATTCCTGCAGTAGCCAACTGGAAAGCTCGGCGACAACAATGGTGTCTTTTTTGATTTTACCCAAAAGTGCGAGCGGAGATTTTCCGATGTTGCCGCACAGCACCACGTCCTTTCCGGCGTTTTTCAATATTTCATGAACAAGCGTGGCGGTAACGCTCTTCCCTTTCGTGCCGGTTATCCCGACAAGCAAATTACCGGGGCGTTCTGCGAAAAAAACTGTCCAATCGTTTATTATCGGGATTTTATTTTTCCGAGCGATCTTTAAATATGGCGAGCTCTTGGGCACACCCGGATTTTTGAACACAAAGTCCGCCCTCTCAAAATCTTTTTTCCGATGCCTGCCGAAAACGCATTCAATCTTTCCCGCCGAACTGAATTTCTCCAATTTTTTAAGTTGCTTTTTGAGATCTTCTTCTTTTCTTAAGTCAGTCACCAACAAATTTGCTCCACGGCGCGCGAAAAACAAAGCGGCGGAAATCCCACTCCCCTCACCGTAAGAACCGAGCCCCATAACAACAACTTTTTTATTTCCTGTTTTTTGCCTCATTTATTTCCGGCGTTCGGTTATGGAACATGGTAAGGTATCGTTCAACGGTTTCTTTGTCAGAGATTTTTCCAAGAATTTCAATGAGTGACGGAATGTTCGCCTCTTCGCGGATGCCGAAGCAGCCGTAACACGGCGAGCCGCCGGAAACGCAAATCGCCTTGCATCCACCCTGCGTAATCGGACCAAGGCACGGCTTTTTCTCCTCCGCTATCCGGCACGGATTGCCCGCCTGCTTGCAGTCAAAACAAACGGAGAATCCCCTATAACTCGGCGTCTTTCCCGCGAGCAATTCCTCAAAAACTTTCACCACTTCATCCTCGTCAACCGGACATCCGTGGATCGCGAAATCAACGGCGACATAAGCGGACAATGGCACCGCGTCCACCCCCGCCGGATGATATTGCGAGGAATAAATTTTTTCATACCAAACCTTTCTGTCTTTTTCCGGCATTATGCCGGGAATTCCCCCAAGGGCGGCGCAAGCTCCGAGCGCCACCAAAACCTTTGAATTTTCGCGCAGCTCCTTCAACAAGCTGATTTCATGATGGTGAATCGGCGTGCCCTCTATAATCGTGATGTCGTAGGGACCCGGCTCAAAATGCTCCTGCCCCAACCGCCAGTTCACGATGTCTATTTTCTCCTCAAGCGCCAAAAGCCGCTCCCGCAAAGAGACGAGTTTGACCTCGCACCCCTCACAGTCGGTAAAATCATATATTGCTATCTTTGGTTTTGCCATAATTTTTAATCCCAATTATTCTCTATCTCATCATAATTAAATACCGGGCCGTCAAGACACACATATTTTTTGCCGGTGGTGCAGTGCTGGCATTTGCCCACTCCGCACTGCATTTTTCTCTCCATGCTCACGAAAATCCTCCTGTCGGAAATTCCGAGCGGACGCAAAACTTTTTCCAGGGCGCCCATCATCGGTCCCGGCCCGCACATTGTGGCGACCGCGTTCGCCTCGTCTATGTCTATTTCCTTAACCAAATCCGTCACAAAGCCGACCTGCCCCTTCCAATTTTTGTCCGGCTTGTCTATCGTCAAAATTATTTTTATGCCGTCTTTTTTCCAGTCCTCCATTTTTTCTTTCATCAACAATTCCTCCGGCGTCCTAGCTCCGTAAAGCACATAAACTCTTCCGAATTTTTCCTTATTTTTGATTATGTATTCAACGAGGGCGGAAATCGGCGGAATTCCGCATCCGCCGGTGGCGCAAACGATATCTTTTCCCTCCATAAAATCAAGAGGGAAACCGTTTCCGTATGGCCCGCGCAGAGTGACTTCATCGCCCTCCTTCAACGAGTGCAGATAATTTGTCACGGTTCCGGTTTTGCGAACGGCAATCTCAATGTATTTATTTTCGTACGGGGAGGAAAGCGGACCCAACGGCGACTCGCCGTATCCAATCTGCCCAACCAGCACGAACTGCCCCGGCCTGAAAACAAGCCCTTCCTCGCCTTTTTTAAATTTTCCGCCGATTTTTTCCAACCGAAAAACTTTCACGGTCGGCGACTGCTCCTCAATCTTCGTTATTTTCACTATTTGCGGTTCGTAGATATTATCCATAAATATTATTTGTATATGAAAGTTTAATGAAAAAATAATTTTTCCGCAAGTTCACTGAATACATTCTGTTGTTCTTTTTTGGAAAAAACATTTTCAATAACTTCTATGTATGGTTCTATTAAATTTAGAGGAGTATCCTCTCCACTATAATCGGTTCCAAACATTGTTTTTTCTTTTACATTGGGGAAATATGCAAATACTCGATGCAGATCTTTAATGTATTGCTTCTGTATATTTTCTATGTCCTTATTGCTATCACATTGGTCTATAGTACCCGATATTTCACTGAATACATTTTTATTTTTGCTTAAGATATTCGCTGTTTCCAGGTGGTAAGGAAATCCAAAATGAGAAATAATTATTTTGCATTTTGGAAATCTAACAGCCAGCTCATCAATATAAATTGGGTGACTATATTTTAAAACGGCATCGCCTTCAGGATTCCAAACATCGCCAGAATGAAATATCAATGGTCTATTGTATTTTTGGCATAATTCGGCAATTGGATAAACTTTTTCGTCTGAAGGATAAAAATATTGATAACCAGGATAAAGTTTTATGCCAAAAAGCTTGTTTTCCTGAAATGCTTTCTCAAGGGATTCTAGTTGTTTTTTAATATCACCCTCAATATTTACACTGCCGATAAAATACAGGTTATCTTTTGTTGCGGCAAAACTTAGATAATTTTCTAAAACACCCTTATGCGAACTCATGGCTATGGTCTTTGAAATTCTGCCTTTTGTTTTAGTAAAATAATCATGATATGTCTTTTCGTTGTAAATATGAGTATGTGTATCTATAATCATAAATTTTGTTTTTTATAATCCTCTAAAATTACACTCAAAACCTCATAAATATCAATACTTGCCGGGCAGAATTTCTTGCATCGTCCGCATCCCACGCATTGCGATCTTCCGTATTCATTATACGCTCTGACGAATTTGTGGTAAAACCAGTTGTAATATCTTTCCTTTATCGTTGGACGGAAATTATGTCCACCGGCGATTTTCGCGAAGTCGGGAAGCGTGCACGCGTCCCATTTTCTGCATCGTTTGCAATTTCCGTCCAGTCCGACGCTGTCCTCAATTGAGAAACAGTGGCACAGCGGGCAAACATAAGTGCAGATTCCGCATCCCAGACACCTTTTTCCAAGCTCGTCCCAAATCGGATGGTCGCGCGACCATTCCACCGCCTTCGCCAAAAGCTCCGGGTCAATAAGCAGGGCGCGCATTGATTGCGACCACTCGCTTAAAGATTCGTTGTCCGGAATTTGTGGCGCGTCCCCTTCCTCGCCATCCCCCTTTAATTCCTCAAAAAACTTCTTGTGTTTTTTAACTAATTTTTTCCCTTTGTCGGTGTTTTGCCAAACCTTGTGCCGCCCCCCACCGATGTCTTGAAAAATAATGTCGCCCCCCGGCGCCGCGTCCACCTCCCTCCTCCTTAATCATTCCGATGACAACCGCCCGCTCCCTGTTTTGAAGATAAAAGAAATCCTCGTTCGGATTTTTCATTATCTCGTCAAAGTATGTGAGCGCCTCAAGGTCCGGCAGATTCAATCCGAAAACAACAAACTTCTCGGGCGCCTTGGAGGCCGAGACACCGCCCTTTTTCGTTTTTGAAAAAATTTCCTGTTTCGGCGGAAAAAGATATTTTTTGAACGGCAACCCTCCCGAGCGAAAATCGTCCCGCGTGTCGTAAACCTCAAAACCCTTTTTAAGCTCCTCCAAAAAGCCGCTCAAATCCTCTTCTTTTATGCTTAATGTCTTCGCCTGCTTCATTGTTTCTTTATTATACCAAATTCTCGGATTTTGGAAACATCGCCGCGTCTTTCGGGTTAAGGAGGTTAAACAAGAGAACCGCGCCGGCCGCCAAAACGAATGTCCATTGCACCGCCAAAAACAGCGAAATGACCATAATCGCGAGCGCCGTGGCGGTTTTGCCGATCTGGATCGCCATTTCCTTGATGACGGTGAACTCGTCAACATAATGCCCGTTGTCCGCCGCCATCTCGTAAGTCATGGCGTTGAATGGCGTTCTCAGGAAAACCCGCGCAAAACTGTGGTACGCCCCCACCACGAAAATCTGAAAGGCGCTGGCGATAAAAATCTTGATAATCCACCCGACCGAATACAAAACGCTTCCCCATCCCAAAACTTTTTCCCTTCGCCCGCCGTCAATATATTTTCCGAGCGACAACTGCGCGGCAATCGTCGCGGCTATTATGAAAGTTGAAAGGGCTCCGACCTTGAAATAATCCCCGTCCAAAATCTGAAAAATGAAAATCGGCCAAACGATAAAGCCAACCACCTCCTCCGCGCCGTAAGCCACATAGGCGAGAATTGTCTTTCTCCTGTCTTTGGAGAGAAGCTGTTTCCATGTTTCCCGATAAGTCCAGCTGAATTTTTCACGAGTGCGGGGAATCGCCAAATAAGGGATGCCGGAAAGGAGGTACAAAACAATAGCCATCACGAAAAGAACATCAAAACTGAACCGCTCTATTATCCAGCCGGCGATTAACGGAATGAAGACGCTGATTGCCAGCCGGGTCGCCATAACGGAGCTTAATTGCTTTCCCCTGTTTTTCTTGTCGGTGAATTTCGCGAAATCAACATGGTACGGAATCCAATAAAAAACGCGGTAAAGGACGAGGACCAAAACCGAAAGCGGGATAAGATAAGCGTAATTGCTTTTGTCAATAAAATAAAAAATCGCGTAAAACGAGGCGCCCAGAAAAACGCTCAACCGCAACGCCTTTCGGAAACCGAACCTGTTCAAAAACTTCGCCCCGTACGCCACGAACAAGCCGTAAAAGAAATAGCCGGTGGCGTAATAAAGAAAGGTGTATTGGATATTCTGGCCGAACAGGTTGTAAATAAAGATCGGCAAAAAAAGGCCCATAAGGCCCATGGCGATCATCACCATTGTTTTGGCGGCATACAAAGAAACAAAGCCGCGCGAAACATCCCCGTCAAAATATTTTTTCTGGATTGATAAATTCATAGCAATTGTCCGGCGCCACTAGTGACCACTCTACCAAAAATCCCCGCGCGTTGCCACTACGCAACCCCCAAGGTCTTACCTTGGGGGTTTTGTGCTTGGAGACTCAATCTCCAAGTGGGGGGTTACCTCCCCTCCACCTTTGCCTGGAGCATTGCCGCCAGTTGGGTGAGGAGGGTGAGGAGCTGCTGCTGGAGTTGTTTGATGGTTTCCTTGATCTTGGAAATGAGGGCGGCTCTGGTTTGGCCGGTTTGGTCGGTCGGGGTTGTTTGGTTGGCGAAGGCTCCGCCGGCCGTGGTTGTCGTTCGAGTTCCGAGGATTTCGTTCATCTTCTGCCTTGTCTTGGGGCCGGCAAGGCCGTAGCCGTTGGTGTCGGGTGTTCCCTGGCAGAGGTTGAGGTGCTTGCATTGGAACCTCTGTACCGCCCTGACGGTGAGGGAGCCGTAGTAGCCGGTGGTTACGGCCTCGGGGTAGA
>JAADHB010000015.1 GCA_013152035.1 bacterium | reverse complement strand
AATTACCCAACAATCCACCATTTTTAACAACAAAATTTTTCTTTTCTTTATTGGAGATGAGGTCTTTAATTTTTTGTTGGTTATGATTATCTAAGTCATTGAAAGAAAAAGATTTTTCCTTCAGATTGTCAGTTTCTTTTGAAATATTTTGATATGTAATTTCTGTCATATTTATTCTGAAAACTCAATAGCAACTTCTAAATCTAAAATTCTTGCTAATGACTCTATGCTTCCTGTTTGTGCAAATGTTGGTATGCCTAAATCACAATTTTCTTTTACCATAATCGCAGCACCTCCTGAGTTACCCTGTTCAACTTTTGCAGAAGTAATATAGTAATCACCATCATACCCAGAGATAATTCCTTCTGTTGCTGTAATATCAATCCGTGAACCAATCCCAGGATAACCAAGAATAACAACAGAGTCTCCGATTGACGGCTCTTTGGAGCAGGTTGTAATCGGAGATGACGATAACTTTTTAATATATGTATTGGGTCTAACAATTGTAAGATAACCCCAATTCATGCCACTTGCAGCGCTAGCCCATCTTATGTCTTTATTTTTAAATGAAGCAGTAAAAATAGTATCATCATCAGGAAATTTAATTTGACAGAAATCTACAAGATAATCTTCCTCATCTAAAACATGTTTATTTGTAAGGACTCGTATTATTTTATTTACTGAATCATAAAATAATAATCCCGAACCTCTTTTTATAAAAGAATTTTTACTTGAGAAACCATATAGGTTAAAGTTGCATTCAATATAAGCTATGCGAGGTCTCCACTGCTTGATAACCGCACTCAAGTCAGTCGTTTTTTGTTGTTTGGTTATGATTTTCTGTTCTAGTACTATTTGTCGTTTTTCTACTTCCGAACTGTCTTCTCTAAGTTTTTCAATTTTTTGTTTTAGTTCGCCTATCACTTCTTCCTGGAGCTTCTCTTTTTGAATTTCTTTTTGTTCATTTTTATATGCTATTTGAGTTTGACGAATTTGATAGTTTTTATAGGATTCAACCCCAAATATAATCAGTCCAGAAAAAACTAAAATTATGATTGATAAGATTATATATTTTTTGTGTTTTAAAGTTTGCATTATCATAAAAATTAATTAGGCATTAGCCAGAGATTTTAAAAAATTTAAAATACTATTATCACCACAAGAATCATAATGAATTTTATTCTCAAATATTTTTGGACCAAAGGCAGACCATTTCTTTGCCATAGATTCAATCCAATTATTTATTTGCTTATCTATTAAACTCTTACCATATTGAAATTTAGTTTGTGCCCTCAAGAGGAGTCGAACCTCTATTTCGGGCTCCGCAAGCCCGTGTCCTGTCCGTTGAACGATGAGGGCGGTTTGAAAACTTAAAATCCTAAAATTCTTGATATCGTGCTTGCCCACGATTCTTCAATTTTCTCCTCTTTTACAAATTGCGAAAGATATTCGCGAACTTCCTCCGGATCGGTGTCCTCAAGCATAATGTTTATATGCGGCATAAACGTTTTTTTTGATTCAAGAATGAGCTCTTTCCGGCGCGGGGGGTCGTAATCTATCCAAAACGAGTTGAGGTTTTCGTAATCGTACAGTTTGCCTCCTATCTGCACGCCGCGCGACCCTATCTTGAATTTTACGGTTGCCGGTTTTTTTGCCCCGTAGAGGGAGATGGAAAATCCAATCAACCCTGACAGTATGGCGAGAAGAAAATTTTCCAGGAGAAACGCCGAGACAACCGCCGCGAGCGTGATAATTCCGACTGCCCAAAACCAATCAGCCGTTTTTTCCCTATGCTCGTATTCCGCCGCCTCCCATTCAATTGTGTTCGGCTTGTTTTCCATGTCGGCGGAGGGGGCGAGATTCGAACTCGCGAGGAGCTTGCACCCCTAACGGTTTTCAAGACCGTCGCCTTCAGCCACTCAGCCACCCCTCCATTATTTGTTAAAACCACTCAGGTAAGGTTTTTCCTCCAAAGGAGGACCCTCCTCCGGAGGGCAAGACCGTCGCCTTCAGCCACCCCTCCGTGAATTTACACCGCCTTTTTCAAGTGTTTTCCTTTTTTGAGGCAGCATGTGCAGATCTTAATTCTTTTTCCATCAGGAAGAGCCGCCCATTGCAAATTGGGGTATCTTCGTTTTTTGCCGGTCGGATTGTACTGCTCAGCTCGCACCCTGTTGCTGTACCTTCCGCCCAGTATTGATTTTTTGCCGCAAGTGGGACAAGATTTTGCCATAAATTTAAAGTTTGTTTTTGTTAACCCAACAGATTTATGCTATCATAAGCACTGTTATTATGCAAGAAATTGATTTTATATTCGCAATCGCGGTTTTGATAATGTCGGTTGTGATTCACGAAGTTTCGCACGGCTATGTCGCCAACGCCATGGGCGACCCGACCGCCAAATACGCCGGACGGCTTACGCTTAATCCGATAAAGCACCTGGATTTCATGGGCTCTTTTCTGGTGCCGATGATAACTTATCTTATCGGGGGCGTGATTTTCGGGTGGGCGAAGCCGGTGCCGTACAATCCGTACAACCTTAAAAACCAAAAATGGGGTCCGGCAGGAGTCGCGGCGGCGGGTCCGATATCAAACTTTTTCGTGGCGGCGGTTTTCGGGCTGTTGATTCGCTACGGATCCGCTTACGGGTTTCTCTCGCCCGCCTTCCTGCAAATCGCCGCTCTTATCGTTTTCATAAACATTATTCTTGGAGTTTTCAACCTTATACCCATTCCTCCCTTGGACGGTTCAAAAGTGCTTTTCGCGATTTTGCCGTATAAATGGCATCATATCCAGGAATTCCTTGAACGCTACGGTTTTTTCCTTCTCCTTATTTTTATCTTCTTTCTATTCCGCCTCATCCTGCCGATTGTCTTCACCCTATTCAAATTAATGACGGGCATAAATTTCTGATTGACGCTTGACCCCTCTTTGCGTTTCTGATATGCTGATATTGTTGCAATATCGGTTGCAATTTTATTATGCCGACAATAAATCAATTAGTAAAAAAACCGAGGACGAAAGCCCGCAAGAAATCAAGCGCGGTCGCTCTTCAGTCCGGTTTTAACAATATAAGGAATAAGCCGGTTTTTTACTCTTCTCCGTTTAAACGAGGAGTGTGTATTCGCGTTTACACATCAACACCAAAAAAACCAAACTCCGCCTTGCGTAAGGTCGCAAGAGTGCGGTTGACCAACGGATCGGAAGTGGCGGCTTATATCCCCGGTATGGGGCATAACTTGCAGGAACACTCCGTCGTCTTGATTAGGGGCGGAAGGGTAAAAGACTTGCCGGGTGTCCGATACCATATTGTGCGGGGTGTTTTGGACGCGACCGGAGTTGAGGGCAGGAAGCAGAAGAGGAGTAAGTATGGAGCAAAACGCCAGAAATAGACGGCGGACTTGAGAAACAATCAGCATATGAGAAAAAAACTAAAAACAAAAAAAGAAATAAAGCCGGATTTTACTTACGGCTCAGTCAAGGTTGAAAAATTCATCAATTATGTGATGAACGACGGAAAAAAGTCCACCGCGAGGAAAGTCGTGTATGACGCCTTTGACGAAATAAAGAAAAAAAACAAAATAGAGGACCCTCTGGAGGTTTTTGAGGAAGCGCTGAAAAATGTTTCTCCGCGGATGGAGGTCCGCTCCAGAAGAATCGGAGGCGCGAATTACCAGGTGCCGCGGGAAGTCCGCCCGGAGAGGAAATTAACACTGGCGATAAGGTGGATTTTGGAGGCGGCGCGCGCGAAAAAAGGGGCGAATATGAAAGTCCGCCTCGCGGATGAGTTGATTACCGCCGCGAAAGGAGAAGGTCCCGCCGTCAAAAAGAAGGAAAATGTTCAGAAAATGGCGGAAGCCAACATGGCGTTCGCTCACTTTTCTTGGTAAAAATATGGCTCGTGATTATCCAATTGAAAAAACAAGAGATATAGGAATTGTCGCGCACATAGACGCGGGAAAAACAACCGTTACGGAACGGGTGCTTTTCTATACCGGAGTTTCGCACAAGATAGGCGAAGTTCACGAGGGCGCGGCGGCGATGGACTGGATGGAGCAGGAAAGGGAACGCGGCATCACGATTACTTCCGCCGCCACCACTTGTTTCTGGACCCCGACTTACAGGGAGGGAGACAAAAAATACGAGCACCGCATAAACATCATAGACACTCCGGGGCACGTTGATTTCACTGTTGAGGTGGAGAGATCATTGCGCGTGCTTGACGGAGCCGTCGTTGTTTTTGACGGCGTATCCGGTGTGGAGCCCCAGTCGGAAACCGTGTGGAGACAGGCGGATAAATACAAAGTTCCAAGAATTTGTTTCATTAACAAGCTGGACAGAATGGGCGCCAGTTTTGAAAAAAGCTTCCAGTCAATCTTGGATCGGCTCACCCCGAACGCGGTGAGGGCCCAGCTTCCAATCGGTTTGGAGGGCGAGCACGAAGGAGTTGTTGATTTGCTCACAATGAAGGCGCACAAGCCGGAAGGAAAATTCGGAGAGGAAATGAAAATTGAGGAAATTCCGGAAAACATGAAAGAGGAGGCGGAAAAATTCCGCGGCGAGCTGGTTGAAAAAATAGTGGAGCACGACGAGAAATTAATGGAGGAATATCTGGACGGCAAGGAAATTTCCATTGACGACCTGAAAAGAGTTTTGAGGAAAGCCGTTATCGCTTACGAGCTGATTCCCGTCTTTTGCGGATCGGCGCTGAAAAACAAGGGAGTCCAGCTCGTTCTTGACGCGGTTATTGATTACCTCCCAAGTCCGCTGGATGTTCCTCCGATAATAGGGCACGACCCGAAAACAGACGAGGAAATCAAAATTGAGGCGAACGATGACGCTCCTTTCGCGGCGATAGCTTTCAAGCTTCAGGCGGACCCTTTCGTCGGCCAGCTTAATTATTTCAGGGTTTATTCCGGAACGCTTGATTCCGGCTCTTATGTTTTGAACGCCACGACCGGCAAAAAAGAAAGAGTGGGAAGAATTTTGAGAATGCACGCGAATGACAGAGAGGAAGTGAAAAAAGTGTATGCCGGAGAAATCGCCGCCATCGTCGGCTTGAAAGAAACCCGCACCGGAGACACGCTTTGCGCGGTTGAACGCCCCGTCATTCTTGAAAAAATGGAATTTCCGGAGCCGGTTGTTTCTTTGCGGATTGAGCCGAAGACGAAGGCGGATCAGGAGAAAATGGGAATCGCGCTTCGCCGGCTTTCGGACGAAGATCCGACTTTCAAAATCAAGTCCGACCCGGAGACATTGGAGACGATTATCTCCGGTATGGGCGAGCTTCATTTGGAGGTGCTCGTTGACAGAATGAAACGGGAATTCAAGGTGGAGGCGAATATCGGAAATCCACAAGTCGCTTACAAAGAGACCATCACCGCCGGCGCGGAAGCGGAAGGCAAATATATCAAACAGTCCGGAGGGCGCGGGCAGTACGGCCATGTTAAAATCAGAATCAAACCGAGAGAAAGAGGGGAGGAATTTGAATTTAACAACGCGATTAAGGGAGGGATTATCCCGTCAGAGTATATTCCGGCGGTGGAAAAAGGAATCAAGGAGGCGATGGAGCGGGGTGTGGTTGCCGGATATCCGATGGTTGACATAGAAGCGGAGCTGTACGACGGATCTTATCACGAAGTTGACTCGTCGGAGTCCGCGTTCAAAATCGCCGGCTCCATGGCTTTTCAGGACGCCGCGAGAAGGGCGAAGCCGGTTATTCTTGAACCGATTATGAAAGTTGAGGTGATGGTTCCCGAGCAGTTTTTGGGGGACATTACCGGCAACTTGAGCTCAAAAAGAGGGCAGATTGAAAATATGGGGGAACGCGGAGGATTGCGCGTCATAAACGCCAAAGTGCCGCTTTCGGAAATGTTCGGTTATGTCACCGCTTTGCGCTCAATGACGGAAGGACGCGGAACCTACACCATGGAATTTGACCACTACGCGGTTGTTCCGCAAAATGTCGCTCAAGTAATCGCCGAAGGAAGAAATTAACATGAACTTGACTTATTTTTCGCGAAAGTGTATGTTTGGAGTATAGTCGCAGACAGCAGGCGTCCGGATCGCGGAAGTAAGCCCTGCCGAGACAAACAAAAGATAAAAGTTTGTTTTTGTCCGCGGCGATAAGGCCGCTTTTTTAATTATTATGGCAATCACAAAGCAAAAAAAAGAAGAGATATTAAATAAACTGAAGGACAGCCTCAAGAAATCAAAGATGGTTGTTTTCGTCAATTTTCACGGTTTGAGCGTGTCCGCCGCGGCGGAGATGAGGAATCTGCTCAAACAGACGGGGGCGAATTACTTGGTCGCCAAAAAAACTTTGATAAAAAAGGCATTCAGCGAATTGGGTTTTTCCGGAGAGATGCCCGAACTGGAAGGCGAGATAGGAGTGTCTTTCTCGGAGGAAGACGCGGTTTCTTCCGCCAAGGCGCTGAAAGATTTTTCCAAGAAAAACAGCATAAAGCTCATGGGTGGAGTTTTTGAAAATGAATTCATAGGAGGCGAAACGGTTGTTATGCTCGCGAACATTCCGCCGAAAGAAATTCTGCTCGGGCAGTTTGTCAATGTTATCAATTCGCCGATTCAGGGCTTCGTCGGGGCGCTGAACGGAATAATCAGAAATTTTGTCGGCGTATTGGATGAAGTCAAAAAAACAAGGTCGTAAATTTAGAAATTAAAAATCATAATTTAGAAATTAAAAACTTATGTCAGAAGAAAAAGAGACAAAAATTGAGATACCGGAAAAATTCAAAGGTATCGTGGAGCAAATTGAGCAAATGAGCGTTCTTGATTTGTCGGAACTGGTGAAATTGCTGGAAGAAAAATTCGGCGTATCGGCTCAGGCGGTTGCCGTTGCGGCGGCACCGGGAGCGGGAGCGGCGGGAGAGGAAGCCGCCGAAGAGAAGTCATCTTTCAATGTTGAATTAAAATCGGCTGGCGACCAGAAAATCCAGGTTATCAAGGCGTTAAGGGATGCTCTCGGACTCGGACTCAAGGAGGCGAAGGATTTGGCTGACAGCGCTCCGGCCGTAATAAAAGAAGGAGCTGACAAGAAAACGGCGGACGAATTGAAGGCTAAACTTGAAGAAGCCGGCGCGACAGTTGAATTAAAGTAGGAAAAGTTGGTATAATGTTTTTATGCCGACAAACATTCTTGAAAAACTTTTCGGTTCAGCCGCGAGGATTAAAATCATTCGTCTTTTTTTGCTGAACCCGGACACAATTTTTACTCCAAAGGAAATCTCCCGCAGGTGCAAGGTTGCTTCAAACCTTGCCAGGCGGGAGATTTCTCTTTTGAAAAACATCGGTTTCGCGGAGCAGAAATCGGAAACGATTGAGAAACTGATTAAGCTTAAAAACGGGAAGATAAAAAACAACAAAAAAAAGATTCAAGGATTAAAACTGGATGAATCGTTCCCGCTCTTGCGCGCGCTCAAAAATTTGGTTCTTAACGCGGCGCCGATTGACAAGAAGGGAATGACAAAATCCCTTAAAACGGCGGGCAAGATAAAACTGATAATTTTATCCGGCATTTTTATCCAGGCGGACGGGAGCCGGG
This sequence comes from bacterium, assembly GCA_013152035.1. GTDB lineage: Bacteria > Patescibacteriota > Minisyncoccia > UBA9983 > UBA9983 > SZUA-82. Next base: position 1,555 of record JAADHB010000015.1, on the reverse strand, counting down.
TTGACTTGCTTTTGGTCGGCGACGGTATCAAGGGCAGGGTTTTGGAAAGGACACTGAGAAACATTGAAGCCGAGATAGGAAAAGAGCTCACATATTCGGTTTTTGACACAAAGGAGTTTCTCTACCGCCTCGGAATATATGACCGCTTTATTTACGACATCCTTGACTACCCCCACGAAAAGATCCTAAACAAACTGGACATTTGATTTCCAGCCGGGGAGCGCGTAGAATGAAAACATGAACAAGAAAAATAACAAGAAAAAAGAAGGAGAAGTGACGATAAACGAATTGGCGATAATGGTAGCCAATGGTTTTGAGAACATAACGAACACGATGAATCGGCGCTTTGAACAAGTTGACAAGCGTTTTGAACAAATAGACCAACGCTTTGAACAAGTTGACCAACGTTTTGAACAAATGAATACCCGGTTTGATATTCTTGAAGAGAGGGTGGAAAACGGTTTTGCCGGTCTGTGGGAGGAAATAAGAAAAATTTGGACAAAACTTGACGACATAGAGGAAAAAATAGAAAGAGTGTCGCAAATGGCGAAAGAAGACATTGACGCCATGGCGGGCGGCGATGTCATTGACCTCAGGCAAAGAGTTGAGTTCCTGGAAACCAGAGTCAAAGAACTGCAAACGGCATGAGGGAATCGAGCCAAATGTGCCAAATGTGCGCCACCGAGTGGCGCACATTTACTTAGGTGCAAGGCACCCAAGTGGGCAGTAAAAGGTTGTATTTTAAATCAGCATCAAATATAGTTACAGTATGCTCCCGCTCAGAATGCCGAAAACGGAAAAGAGGGCGATTCGGGATTTCAAAGCCAAATTGTCCGACAAATTCAAAAGGGATATCGTGTCCGTGCAGCTTTTTGGTTCAAAGGCGAGAGGGGATTTTAATGAGGATTCCGACATTGATATTCTTGTTGTGCTTAAGCAGCCGACCGAAAGCCAAATAAATTACATTTACGAACTGGCGACATCCTTGATAGGCGAGTATGGGGTTTACCTGTCGGTCAAAATTTTTTCCGAAAAAGAATTTAATTACTACAAAAGTATCCCGACAAGATTTATTATGAATGTTTTGAGGGAAGGAAAGTTTGTGTAAATATGGATACTGACAACACCAAACAAATTGGCGAATACTTAAGAAACGCCGAGGAAAGAATTGTCAGTTGACTAAACATCCTCTTAGTAGCACCCATCCATTGCTATCGCCTCGGATAGGTGTCAAAACAGTCGTCTCCGCCGAGACCTGTAGTCAATTTGAACATACGGTGGAATTGACTACAAGCAAATGTGCGCCACCGAGTGGCGCACATTCAATACAAACCCCTACTACCATTTTAATATTGGGTAAAATGGTAGTAGGGTAATAAAGCCCTCCATTCTATGGGAGAGGAAAACACAATCAGTTGAAATGACAAATGAAATGTGAAAGAATAAAGGTATGGCAACTCAAATCCTCAACGAAAAACTAAACAAAGTGGCGAAAAGCCTGAAACCGTACAAGCCCCAAAAGGTGATTCTTTTTGGTTCCCACGCGTGGGGCAAA
>JAADHB010000018.1 GCA_013152035.1 bacterium | reverse complement strand
TCCAAGGCCACTTGGAGACTCAATCTCCAAGTGGCTACCTCAATCGCCCTAATTAACCGACGAGGATTTTTCGCGTCAATCATTTTGGCGCGTTCCGGATTAAGTTTTTTAAGCTCCGCAAACAGTTGCTCGGCGGTCTTTTTCTCCAGTTTATTCCTCAGCTTCCAATCCGGCTTTACCTCCGGAATGGCAACACCGCCCGTTATTGCTTGAATATAAAAGCCGGTCCCTCCGCAAACAATCGGGAGTTTTCCTCGAGACCAAATGTCTTCCAGCGCCCTTTCCGCCTTCTTTTTAAAATCAACGACGGTAAAAATCTTTTTGGGATTGGCGACATCAAGGAGGTGGTGGGTGACGCCCCTCATTTCCTTTTTCGTGACCTTACCCGTCCCAATGTCCATTCCCCTGTAAACTTGCCGTGAATCGGCGGAAATAATCTCGCCATCCAACTTGCGCGCCAAATCAACCGCCAAATCGCTCTTGCCGGAAGCCGTGGGACCAAGCACCACCACCATTTTTTTTGCTGTTTTTTCCATGTTAATCAATGCAAGAATTATAACAAAGGTTGGTATAACACTCAAGATTTTGCTATAATAACAACATAAAGTTTGGATAGAAACGAATTATATAAAATAACAAAGTATATGAGGTTCAAAAAAAGAGTCCTTGGAGTTGAAAAAATATTATAAATGCCAAATTATTACAATAATATATGGATAAAAAAGAAATAAAGTATTTTGGAATTATATTTTGGGTGCATTTAATATTAGTTTTATTTGCTTATTTATCTCCATTTTTATTTAATTGGAAAATAATGGTTGTAGCAATAATATTTTTATTTATTCAGTATAGTTTAGTGGGCGGCTGTATATTAAATAAAATTCAATTTAATAATACTAAAGATGTAACTTTTTTATATCCTTACTTAAAGATGTTAGGTTTAAACTTAGATCCTTATAAATTTAAAATTTTTATAAGATATCATTTACCTTTTATTTTACTTTTAATTGCAATAATTTGGCAAATTTTATTGAATAAAGCCCCATTATTATTTTAGGTCGGACCCTTTTTACTTTGAAATTTTCCTACGGAATGTCGCACTAAATTTTAGCCCTGCCCCAACATCGCACTCCTGCAATTCTGTGAGTTTAATTAACAACCTCTCCCTTCAACCCCCATGGTCCGGCGGCGGTTATTTTTAGTTTGACGAATTTGTTTTTGGGGAATTTTCCGGACAGTTTTACGGTTTTATGCCCTTCCGTTTTCCCGTTCAGCGCCCTGACCGTCTTTCCGATGAGTTTTTTGTTGTTCGCCAGCGCGCTTTTCGTCAGAATATCGTTTAATATTTTTTTTCGGCATTCCTTTTCTTTATGGGGAATATTGTCTTTCATCGTTTTTGCCGCTGCCGTTCCCGGACGCGTAGAGTACTCAGAAAGAAACGCCATATCAAAACCGATTTCCTCCATCGCTTTGGCGGTGTTTTCAAATTGTTTTTTTGTTTCGCCGGGAAAGCCGACGATAATGTCCGTTGAAATGGCGATATCCGGAATCACCTTGCGTATTTTTTTAACCAGTTTCTTGTAGTGCCCGGCGGTGTACGGGCGGTTCATTCTTTTGAGAACCGCGTTGTCCCCGGACTGAAGCGGCAAGTTTATGTAATGGGCGAATTTTTCGCATTCCGCCATCGCCTTAATCAAGTCATCGGAAAAATCTTTCGGGTGGGGAGAAGTGAACCTTATCCAAAAATCGCCGGGAATGGAATTGATAATGCGGAGCAAGTCGGGAAATTTAACGATGGTCCCTGCCTTCGCTGACGCTTCGGCGGGTGAATTCCTACAAATCTCTTGAAGAGATTTGTAGGAATTCACATTCTGCCCCAGAAGCCAAATCTCCTTATACCCCTTTCCCACGAGATTTTTGACTTCCTCCACGATATCCTTAACCGGACGCGAGTATTCGCGGTTTCGCGAATAGGGGACTATGCAGTAAGTGCAGAAGTTGTCGCATCCGTAAGAAATGGGAACGCCGGCCGAAACGCCGGAACTGTATTTCGGCTCAAGTTTGAGGTAGTCTTCGGTTTCCCTCCGCGAGGCGCGCGCCGCAAGTCCTAGCAACTTCGGCAGTTTCGCCGTCTCCTTGATATCCAAAAAAATGTCAACGAAGGAAATCCGGCGCGCCAGTTCCTTTTTATCGTAATGCATCATACAGCCGGTCAGGACGGTTTTTAGTTTACAGTTTACAGTTTTTAGCTTCTCAATTTCTTTTTTCAGCCCGAATATTCTGTCCTCCGCCTTCTGCCGGACGGAACAGGTGTTGAAAACCAAAACATCCGCCGCCTCTCTGTTGGCGGCTTTTTTCAGTCCGGCGTTTTCAAGCGCGCCGGCAATTCGCTCCGAATCCGCCAGATTCGCCTGGCATCCGAATGTTGTGATGTGGTATTTTTTTACCCCGTCAGAAATTTTCTTTTTTATCATTGTTTTGCCGCGCGTTTGCCTCGTTAAATTTTCGTCGGGGTCCATCCCGTTTTTTGGCTATGATATGTCCTCCGCCCTCACCGCGAAAGGAATTCTTTTCTTTATTTCTCCGGTCAGCATTTTTTTTGCGATTAAATCCTCCACCTTTTTCTGAATAACCCTCCTCATTGGCCGGGCGCCGTTCGCCGGATCGTATCCCAGCTCGGCGATTTTTAAGCATAAGGAATCGTCAAAATTAAAAATGATATCCTGTTTCGCTAAGCGTTTTTTAAGCCCGTTAAGCATAAGCTCGGCGATTTTGAAAAGGTTTTCCCGAGAGAGCGGCTTAAAAATTACCGTTCCGTCAAAGCGGTTCAAAAACTCCGGCCTGAATACGCCCCTTTTGAGAATGTCGTCCAAAAGCTGTTTTCTCAGCTCCTCGTCGTCAACACTCCCTCCCTCGCCGATACTCGTCCTTATGAGCTCCGCTCCGGCGTTGGATGTGGCGATGATAATTTGGTTTCTGAAATTTATTTTTTTGCCGATGGCGTCCGTCAGCCATCCCTCGTCAAGCACCTGAAGAAAAAGATTCAAAACTCCGTAGTCGGCTTTTTCTATCTCATCAAGGAGCAGAAGGGCGAACGGATTTTCTTTCACGGCGGTAGTTAAAAGTCCGCCCGACCCCTTTTCCTTTGAACCTATCATTTTTTCAATGGCGCCCATTCCCTGAAATTCAGACATATCAAAGCGGTTCATTCTTTTTTCAGAGCCGAAATAAATTTCCGCCAGCGCCTTCGCCGTTTCCGTTTTTCCCACCCCGGTTGGCCCCATAAACAGAAAGCTGCCAATCGGCCTTTTTTTCTCTCCTATTCCAAGCCGCGCGCGACGCATGGCCGAAGCGATATCGTTTATCGCGCCGTTTTGATTGATGATTCTTTTGTGCAGAATGTCCTCAAGGTTCGCGAGTTTTTCTTTTTCTTCTTCTTCAAGCCGCCCGATCGGGATTTCCGTTTTTTGGGAAATCACCGCGTCAACGTATTCGGGCCTTACGAAATAATCGGAAGTTTGAACGGCGGTGTAAATCGCCGTTTCCTCTAAAAGGTCAAGCGCCTTTTCGGGGAACGGCGCGTCGGTAATGTATAAATCGGCTTTTTCAACGATTTCTCTTATCGCCTGAACCGTTATTCGCGTCTTAATTCTTGATTCCACCTCTCTCGCGCTGTCTTGGCAAATCCTCTCCGTTGTTTTTTTGTCGGGTTCTTTCACTTCAATTTTTTCAAAAAGCCCCATCAATTCCGGCCGCTTTTCCAAATGCTCGTGAAGCCCTTTGTAGGTCGTGACGGCGATGAATTGAAGCCCCTCTCCCTCCAAAAAAGGGGTGATAATCTGCGAAATGTCTTTTTTCCCGAGTCCGCCGCCCTCTGCCCCGGAGTCCACGAAGTTATGGAAATCATTTATGGCGAGAATAATGTTGCCCGCCGCCCTCGCCTGCGCGAAGATTTTTATCAGCCGCTCCTCCATTTGCGCCGAATCCGCGATGCCCGCCATGGCCCGGTTCAAATCAAGAAGGCAGACGCGCTTGCGGGACAAGTTTTGCAGGGTCTGCCCGTATTTTGACATTCTGGCGAATTTTTGGATTAAGCTCATTTTGCCGACCCCCGGCTCGCCGACCACCAGCGCGTTGCTCTGTTTGTCTTTTGAGAGAATCCTCTCCAGAATCGCCAACTCCTCCCTGTGCCCGATGAGGCGCTCGTAATCGGACAGGGCGTTTATTTTTTCCGTGTATCGCTCAAGAAGGGGAGCGTATCCGTAGCTCAAATCTCCGGCAAGCCCGCCGTAAGCGAATAAGTTTTCCTCCAGCCAAAATCTCTTCTTTGTATACGCCTCTTTTTGCCTTGAAATTTCCCAGATTAACGCCGTTTCAAAATCCTCCCGCTTGATTTTCTTTTCCTTTAAAAAATGGGCAAGGTCTTCTTCCGGATTTTTTCTGACCCGCCTTGGAACGGCTTTCTTTTCTATTCCCAATCTTTCCCAAATGTTTTTTGACCATCGTTTTTTTAAAATTTCGCCGATTTCCATTTTGTCCGCCGGCTTTTCGGAAGCGTTTTTGAAAAAAACAAGAAAAAGGATGGTGACCAAAATGGAGATTACGGGGAGGGGCGTGTCCGGATACGAAAAGGAAAACGCCAAAATCGCCGGCCACGCGAGCCAAATCGCCAAAAAGACAGGTCCGGCGGCAAAGACGGCAACCTCAATAGTGATGGCGAAAATTATCGCCAAAAACCTGATGAAAAATCCGATGGAGCGGCTTATGGCGTTGAGGGCGAGCGTGTCGAAAAAACGCTTGATGTCAAAACCTCTTTTTTGGTACGCGGCGATATCCCTTTTCCACGGGTTGAAAAGAGTTTTCAGCAGCTGCGGAACGGGAATGAAATAAAAGAAGAAAAACTTCAAAAAATTCGTCCAGATTTTCAGAATATCAAAAGGCGCCTTAAGGTAGTGCCAAATAAAGTACTTAAAAATTATCATAGTGCCGCCGGTCGGACTCGAACCGACACGGAGTTGCCTCCACAGCATTTTGAGTGCTGCGTGTCTGCCATTCCACCACGGCGGCGTTTCTAGTTGTTAATATACCAAAAAACAGCCGTAAAAACAACAAAAAATTCCTTTCCCAAGGTAAGACCTTGGGGAGTAAAGGTCTTACCTTGGGAAAGGGAAATTTGCGGGATTTTTTTTCGCGATGTATAATGAAAAACAATGGATGAAAATCTTAGAAAACAGCAAAGCGTCTTCTGGATAGAGGTTGAAAAAATCAAACCCAACCCGATGCAGCCCAGATACGAATTTGACGGCGAACGCCTCGCGGACTTGTCAGAATCAATCAGGCAATACGGCGTGCTTCAACCGCTCGTGGTAACGCGCAGAGAAATTGAAGGACCGAGCGGAATTTCCGTTGAGTACGAATTGATAGCGGGGGAGCGGCGTTTGCGCGCTTCAAAGTTGGCGGGGCTCTCGCAGGTGCCGGTGATAATTCGGGAAAAAATGGATGATAAGCTCAAGCTTGAACTCGCCATCATAGAAAACCTGCAGAGGGAGGACTTAAATCCGATTGAACGGGCGCGCGCCTTCAAAAAATTGATAGAGGCGTTTAGCTTAAAGCACCACGAGGTGGCGAGCAAGGTGGGGAAAAGCCGCGTTTTCGTGACGAACAGCTTAAGGTTGCTTAATTTGCCGGACGAAATTCAGCAGGGCGTGCGGAGCGGTATAATCTCCGAGGGGCATATGAGGCCGATTCTTATGCTTGCCGACCATAAGGAGGAGCAATTTAATCTGTACCGCGAGATATTGGTCAAAAAACTTAATGTCAGGCAGTCGGAAGCCATATCAAGGCGAATCGCTTTTGAACGGGCGCGCAAACAGGAGGGCGAGACCCTTGATTCCGACACTCGCGCCATTGAAGACAAACTGGCGGAAGCGCTCGGCACGAGAGTGAAAATAGAGAAAACGGGCAGGAAGGGGAGGATTCACATTGATTTTTTCTCCGAAGAAGAATTACGGTCGTTTTTGGAAAAGGTGGCGGCGGGCGCGGAAACCCAACCGGAATCTCAAACTGAGGAAATCGTTGAGGAAATCGCGGAGAGCGCGCCGGCCATCGAAGAAAATATTTTTATGGGCGGCGAATTCGGCGCCAGTCCGTTTGAGCCGAGCGAAAATCGGGGCGAGAGCGAAAAATCCGGTTCGGACGAAAATCCTGACAGCGTTCCTTCGGAATCCGCCCAAACGGAAGAAGATGACGACCTGGTAAAAAATTTTACTTTATAAACAGCTTGTAAAGCCCGCCCTCTTTTCGGAGGTTTGACCTTATTTGCTTTTTCGCGAGAGAAGTTTTCGCCTGCTTGAGCCACTCTATGCTCGGCTTTTTGTTTTTCTGAGTTCGGATTTCCACGATATCGCCGTTTGTCAGCTGGGTGCTCAGCGAAACGAATTTTCCGTTCACCATAGCCCCGTTCGCGCGATCGCCGATATCGCTGTGTATGGCGTAAGCGAAATCAATCGCCGTGGCTCCGTCCGGCAGGTCAATCACATCCCCCATCGGAGTAAAGCAAAAAACCCTGTCCTTGAAAAAATCTATCCTCAGTGTCTCCAAAAAATCCTTTGATTTTGAGTTTCCTCCCTGCTTGGAGATGTTTTTTTGCCATTCCACCAGCTGGTTTATCCAAGTGAGGCGCGGATTGACCTTAACCCCTTTTTTCGGTTTTCCGGATTCCGAATACG
>JAADHB010000023.1 GCA_013152035.1 bacterium | reverse complement strand
TTCGCCAATTAAAAAGTTACGCGAGCTGGGTTCAGACCGTCGTAAGACAGGTCGGTCTCCTATCTGCTGCAGGCGTTGATTCTTGAGGAGATTTCTTCCTAGTACGAGAGGACCGGAAGGAACTAACCTCTGGTGTACCAGCTGTTCCGCCAGGAGCAGCGCTGGGTAGCTATGTTGGGAAGGGATAACCGCTGAAAGCATCTAAGCGGGAAGCCTACTCCAAGATTAGGAATCTAAGATGCGTGGAAGATGACCACGTTGATAGGCTCTAGGTGTAAGCGCGGCGACGCGCTCAGCCGAGGAGTACTAACAATCGTTTTCCTATTAGGAAATTTGTATGTTTGTTCAATGGTTTTTCATTTGATTTTAATTCAGCGTTTTTGAAAGAACGCGGAATGTTGGTGGCTTGACGGAGGGGGTACACCCGTTTCCATTCCGAACACGGAAGTTAAGCCCTTTGGTGCCGATGATACTCCTTCGGGGGAAAGTAGGCAGCCGCCAACATTCCGCGTTTTTTTGTTTTACCCGCCGCAACCTCCCGCTTGGATACTTATAGTGTCCAAGCGGGAGGTTGCGGATTGTTTGGCGGGCTGTTATTATTTAGATAATGATTATTCCCTGGACGGTTAAGAGACAACTCACCTTTTTGTTTATCGCCGCGCTTATTGTCGGCGCGGCGGTTTTTTCGCTTTGGATTGTTTCAAACAATCCGACCTGTTTTGACGGAAAGCAAAATCAGGGCGAAGAAAGCGTTGATTGCGGCGGACCTTGCGAGGCGTGTTTGGGAGAAATTAAAAACCTCGTCGTTTCTTGGGCTAAGCCGTTCAAGCTCAAGGACGGGGTGTACGACGCCGCCGCGCTTGTTGAAAATCCAAACCTGTTTTTGGCGCTGCCTTCGTTGAAATACAAATTCAAGCTTTACGACGAAGATGGAGTGCTGGTCGCCGTCCGGGGCGGCGAGACATTTTTCAATCCCGGAGAAAAATTCGTAATTTTTGAGACCGGCATTGAAACGGGCAAGCGAATTCCGAAGAGGGCGTTTATAGAGCTGGAGCAGAATCCGCGATGGAAAAGGATTGAAAAAGAAACCGCGCGCTTGGTTGTTTCCGGAAAAAGTTTTACCAACGATCCCTTTCCCCGCCTGACCGCGCGGATCAGCAATAAGTCAATTTTTTCCGCCGACGGGGTGTACGCCGTCGCGGTGCTGTACGACGGAGAAAAAAACGCGACGGCGGCAAGCTCCGCCGCGATCGGCTTGGTGGACGGCGGCTCCTCCCGCCAAATATCTTTCACTTGGCCGAAGCCGTTTGCGGAAAATCCCGCCTCAAGCGAGATACTCTTAAGGACGAATTGGACGGAACAGCCGAATTAAAGCGAATAACAAATTGTTTTTTGGATGAAAACAGCGAAACAGTATTTTAATATAGACTGGATATTGTTCTTATCAACCTTGCCCCTTTTGGCGGGCGGGCTGATTACGATGCGCGCGCTCGGCGCGGGGAACAATTATTTTTTTTTCCGCCAGATTATATGGATACTGGTTTCTTTCGCCGTCTTTTTTCTTTTCAGCGCCATTGATTGGCGTTTTTTAAGGAGAGGGGAGCTGCTGGTCGCCCTTCTCGCCGGAGCGGTCGCGGTTTTGGCGTTTCTTCTTATTATGGGGAAAACGGTAAAGGGAGCCGCCAGCTGGATCGCGCTTCCGTTTTTCGCGATTGAGCCGTCCGACCCGATCAAGCTGCTCGTCATTTTAATTCTCGCGAAGTATTTTTCGCGCCGGCACATTGAAATCGCCCACATACGGCACATTATAGTTTCCGGAATTTATGTCTTTATTCCGACAATCCTTATTTTTTTTCAGCCCGATTTCGGCTCAGCCATCATTTTTTTTCTAATCTGGCTCGGAATGATAATGGTTTCCGGAGTCAGCAAGAAACACCTTCTGCTTGTTTTTTTGGCAATCGCGATTACTTTCAGTGTTTCCTGGTTTTTCGCTTTTGAGCCGTACCAGAAAGACCGCGTTTTAACGTTCCTCCACCCGTTGAAGGACATTCGCGGAGCCGGATACAACGCTTATCAATCAATGATCGCGGTCGGTTCCGGACAAATCTTCGGCAAGGGGATAGGTTTTGGGACGCAGAGCCGGCTTGAGTTTCTTCCGGAACATCAGACTGATTTTGTTTTCGCCGCTTTCGCGGAGGAGTGGGGCTTGGTCGGCGTTTTCTTCATATTTGTTTTCTTCGGGATCGTCATTTGGAGAATATTGAAAAACGCCTTTCTGGGGCAGGGGAATTTTGAGTCTCTTTTCGGCTTCGGGCTCGCCATTTTTTTGATGGCGCATTTTATCGTCCATATCGGAATGAACATAGGACTGCTTCCGATTACCGGAACCACCCTGCCCTTTATGAGTTATGGCGGCTCCCATATGATAACCGTTTTCGGCGGCTTGGGGATTTTAATGGGGATGCGCCGTTACGCCCGCTCCGCCCACCGTGAAGACGCGACGGCTGAATTTTTGGGGATGTAGCGCGATTGCGTTCGTGTTCGCGAAAAAATAACGGTGGCGCCGCCGCGTATGCTATAATTAACGCGATGAAGGACAAACAAATCAAGGAATTGATTGAGCGGGAGGGCGAGCGGCAAAAAACGGCCGTGAACCTTATCGCTTCGGAAAACTTCGCCTCCGCCGATACTCTTGACGCGCTCGGCTCCGTTTTTACCAATAAATACGCGGAAGGATATCCAAGGGGAAGATACTACGGCGGAAACGAGGTCGTTGATGAGTTGGAGATTTTGTGCCGGAAACGCGCGCTTAAGCTTTTTAATCTTTCTCCGAAAAAATGGAGCGTTAATGTTCAGCCGTATTCCGGCTCTCCAGCGAATTTGGCGGTGTATCTTGGTATTGTCCCGAAGGGAGGAAAGATAATGGGTATGACGCTTGAAATGGGCGGACACCTCACTCACGGGCAAAAGGTGTCCATCACCGGGAAAATATGGAAACAAATTCCTTATGGAGTTGACAAAGAAACGGAACGGCTGGATTACGAAAAAATTATGAGCATCGCCAAAAAGGAGAAACCGTTTCTTATAATTGCCGGAGCGACATCTTATTCCCGCAAGATAGATTTTAGAAAATTCCGCGCCATCGCGGACGAGGCCGGCGCCTATCTTATGGCGGATATTTCACATATTGCCGGCTTGATCGCCGGAGGCGCCCACCCTTCCCCGTTTCCTTACGCTGATGTCGTTACCACCACGACGCACAAAACCCTGCGCGGACCGAGGGGAGCGCTCATATTCGCGAGAAAATCCGAGATGCGAAATTCCGCCTTATCACTGGCGGATGCCGTTGATAAGGCGGTTTTCCCGGGTATTCAGGGCGGACCGCACATGAATCAAGTCGCCGCTATCGCCGTGGCGTTGGAGGAGGCGGCGAGTCCGAGTTTTAAAAAATACGCCGGACAGGTCATGAAGAACGCGCGCGTTCTCGCCGATGAATTAAAGAAAAAAGGATGGAGGATAGTTTCAGGCGGAACCGACACCCATTTGTTTTTGGTTGATACTTTTGAAAAGGGTGTTTCCGGCAAACGGGCGAGCGACAAACTGGAAGAGGCCGGCATTATTGTCAACAAAAATGTGATTCCATTTGATTCGCGCAAGCCGTTTGACCCGTCCGGAATTCGCGTCGGAACTTCCGCCGCCACCACGGCGGGGATGAAGGAGAAAGACATGCGCGCCATCGCGAAGCGAATGGACGAAATCCTCAAACACCAATGATAATTGACGGCAAAAAAATCGCGGAGGAAATTAAAATCGCCTTGAAAGAGGAGATTTCCGGCAGCGGAGCAAAACTGACGATGGACATTATTCAGGTCGGAGATGACGCTGTTTCCGCCAAATTCGTCGGGAGAAAAGAAATCTTCGCCGGAGAAATAGGGGTGGAGACAAAATTGCGTAATTTTCCGGAGAGCATCTCCGGCGAAGATCTCCGACGAGAAATTAAAAAGATTTGCGGAGCGGGAGGCGGGGGAGGAATTATCGTTCAGCTTCCACTACCTTCACATATCAACACCCAAGATGTCCTCAATGTTATTCCGGCGGAAAAAGATGTTGATGTTTTGTCCGCCGCCGCTTTCGGGCGTTTCGCGACAGGCGGCGATATTCTTCCGCCCGTGATCGGCGCCGTTAAGGAAATTTTGGACAGGAGCGGATTTGAAATAAAAGGCAAAAACGCCGCCGTAATCGGAGCGGGCATTTTGGTCGGCAAACCGGCCGCCGTCTGGCTCATCAATGAAGGTGCCTCAGTATTTGTCGCCAGAAGCCGAACCGAGGATATCGCGGAATACACGCGAGAAGCGGATATTATAATAAGCGGGGCGGGGAAGCCAAACCTTATTACAACGGAAATGGTGAAAGGCGGCGCCGCGGTCATTGACGCCGGAACAGCGTTCAAAGACGGCAAACCTGCCTGTCCGGCAGGCAGGCTGGCCGGAGATGTTCATCCCGAGGTCGCGGAGAAAGCGTCAATTTTCACTCCCGTCCCGGGCGGGGTCGGTCCGCTCACCGTGGCGATGGTTTTCAGAAACTTGGTCGAATTAAACAAAATCCACCCGCGTATTTGCAAAAAAACGGAGAATGGCGTAAGATAATTATCAATGGCGAAATACAGGATTATTGCTGTTTTTCTAATTTTAGCCGGCATTGCCGTCGGCTATTTTGACGCTTTGCATTTTGTTAATCCGGACTCGGCGTTCGCGAAGCCGTTTAAACTCGGTCTTGATCTGCAGGGGGGAGTCCATCTTGTTTATAAGGCGGATGTTTCAGAAATCAATCCCTCCGAAGTGAAGAACGCCATGGAGGGTTTGCGGGATGTTATTGAAAGAAGGGTGAACCTTTTTGGTGTCGCCGAGCCGTTGGTGCAGGTGGAGGAAAAAGGCATTTTGAAAACGGAGGACAAAAGAGGGCAGCGTCTTATTGTGGAATTGCCGGGCGTGACGGATATTAATCAAGCGATTAAAATGATAGGAGAGACCCCCTTTCTTGAATTTCGCATTGAAAATCCAAATCTGGAGCCGACAGCGACGACCAGCGTGTATGAAGCGTTTTTGCCGACCGGCTTGACGGGGAGATTTTTGAAAAAGGCGCGGCTTGAGTTCAATCAGACCACTTTTGAGCCGTATATGACTTTGGAGTTCAACGATGAAGGAGCGAAGCTATTCGCGAAAATAACAAAAGAGAACATCAACAGGCGCTTGGCGGTTTTTCTTGACGGCGCGCCGCTGCTTGAAAAGGATGGCGGTATTTTCGCCCCGGTCATAAGGGGCGAGATTAACGGCGGCAAGGCGGAGGTGACGGGGCAGTTTGACGCCAAAGAGCTGAAGGATTTGGTGAAGACGCTGAATTCCGGCGCGCTGCCCGTCCCGATATCCCTCATTTCCCAACAGAGCGTCGGGCCGACTCTCGGACAGAAAATTCTCTTTAAGGGGGTCAGAGCCGGAATTTACGGAATTATTTTGGTGGCGATATTTCTCATTCTTTGGTATCGCCTTCCGGGATTGATTTCCGTTTTGGCGCTGGCGATTTACACCGTGCTGGTTTTGGCGATATTCAAGCTCATCCCGGTTACACTCACTTCCGCCGGAATCGCCGGATTTATTCTTTCCGTCGGAATGGCCGTTGACGCCAATATTTTAATTTTTGAGAGGATGAAAGAAGAAAGGAAGGAAGGCAAGGCGCTTTCAACCGCCATCACCGAAGGGTTTTCTCGCGCGTGGCTTTCCATCCGCGATTCAAACGCCTCCAGTTTGATTTCTTCAGCGATTCTTTACTGGATGGGAACCAGCATGGTTAAGGGGTTCGCGCTTACTCTCGGAATCGGAGTTTTGGTCAGTATGTTTTCCGCGATTACCATTTCCAGGACGTTTCTGCTGGCGCTTGGAATCAAGGGAGAAAATAAATTCAGCAGATTTTTAATGGGAAGTGGGATAAATTAAAATAAGAAACGCGAAATTAGAATTTATATATTATGAATATCATTAAATACAGAAAAATTTGGTACGCCGTCTCGGGGCTGTTCGTTCTCGCCAGTATGTTCTCGGTTTTTTTCTTCGGGCTTGTTTACGGCATAGATTTTACCGGCGGCTCGCTCGTGGAAATTGAATACCAAAATCAGAGGCCGGATATTCCGGTCATCAAGGAGGAATTGAGCGGTCTTGATCTTGGAAACGCCGTTGTTCAGCCCACGGGAGAAAAGGGCCTAATCATTCGCTCCAAGAATCTCACGAACGAAGAGCATCAGAAACTATTGTCGGCGCTACGGGTGGGAAGTGAAAAAACCGAAAGCGAGTTGACGGAGCTTCGTTTTGACTCAATCGGTCCGGTCATAGGCAAGGAGCTTCGCCAAAAATCATGGATTGCTATCGCCTTGGTGATATTGATGATTATCCTGTACATCGCGTTTGTTTTTCGAGGAGTTTCAAGGCCTGTTTCTTCTTTCAAATATGGATTGGTGGCAATCGTGGCGTTGTTCCATGATGTTATGATACCGCTGGGAGCGTTCGCCGTTTTTGGAAAATATTTCGGCGCCGAGGTGGATGTTCTTTTCGTCACCGCGCTTCTCACTATTCTCGGTTTTTCGGTCCATGACACGATTGTTGTTTTTGACAGGGTGCGGGAAAATCTTCGCAGAAAAGTGGGAAATGATTTCGAGGAGACCGTCGGCGCGTCAGCCAGACAATCACCCGTTCAATAAACACTTCGTTGACGGTCCTGCTCGTGCTGGGAGCCATCTTTTTCTTCGGCGGAGAGACGACAAAATTCTTCTCCCTGGCTCTTATTATGGGCGTCGCCGCGGGAACTTATTCTTCAATTTTTATCGCCAGCCCTTTGCTGGTGACCATCTACAAACACCAGCAAAAAAAGAGAAAATAATTTCGCTTGACCTTTTTTCGCATAAAGTATACAATGCGTATACAAGAATATAGTCCGAGAGGATACAATATTCTCGCCCTTTAATAAGTGAATAAGAATTCATCTAGTGTAATATTTTTTCTTTTGTTCCGTTCTAGTTTTGCTCGCGAGTAAAGCGAGTGATTGCAAAACTTGAACCCTCCGTAGCTCAAAAAGCGTAGGAGGGTAACAGCAATGTTGCCCTCCTACGCTAAAGCTTCGGCAGGGCTCAAAAAATAATCACTCTGCGAGTAAAACATTTTTTGAGAGTTTGATCCTAGCTCAGGATGAACGCTAGCGACGTGGAGAAGGCATGCAAGTCGAGCGCTCCGATTTCGGTCGGAGAGCGGCAGACGAGGTAGTAACACGTAGGAACGCGCCTCCAAGTCGGGCATAACTGCGGGAAACCGTAGCTAATTCCCGATAGTCTCCTCTTTCGCTTTTCGTTGCACGAAAAGCTTCAGAGGACAGGCCGAAAGGCTTGTCCTCCGCAGCTCGGAGTGGAACGCAGAGCGAAGGTAAAGATTTATCGCTTGGAGATCGGCCTGCGCGCTATCAGCTTGTTGGTAAGGTAATGGCTTACCAAGGCTATGACGGCTAGGGGGGGTGAGAGCCTGGTCCCCACCGATGGCACTGAGACACGGGCCATACATCTACGGATGGCAGCAGTCGAGAGTCTTCCACAATGGACGAAAGTCTGATGGAGCGACGTCGCGTGCAGGATGAAGTCCTTCGGGATGTAAACTGCTTTTATGGGTGAAAAATTTCGATGATATTAACCCAAGAATAAGGGGTTGCTAAACTCGTGCCAGCAGCAGCGGTAAGACGAGTACCCCGAGCGTTATCCGGATTTATTGGGCGTAAAGGGTGTGTAGGGGGCAATGTTAGTCCCGCTTTAAAAATTCCGGCTTAACCGGAAAGATGGGCGGGAAACGGCATAGCTTTGAGGATGCGAGAGGTTTGTGGAACTCATGGTGTAGGGGTGAAATCCGTTGATATCATGGGGAACACCGAAGGCGAAGGCAGCAAACTGGCGCATTCCTGACCCTGAAACACGAAAGCGTGGGTAGCGAAAAGGATTAGATACCCTTGTAGTCCACGCCCTAAACGATGTTCACTGGCTTTTCTAAGTATCGACCCTTGGAGAGGCGAAGCTAACGCGTTAAGTGAACCGCCTGGGAA
>JAADHB010000031.1 GCA_013152035.1 bacterium | reverse complement strand
CGCCGACGAGAACCATGTGTCAAGAACATCGTCAACGCCTTCAAGCGGAATTTTGTGCCCCCACCATATCTGTCGGGAAATGCACCAGTCTTTGACATTGTCCAGCCAATTTAAGTACACTTTTTCCCAGCGTTTCGGGTGGAAGGAAACTTCCCCGCTTCTCACGGCCTCCTTGGCTTTTTCCGCGAGCTCGTCCATTTTCAGGAACCATTGCTTGCTTATCTGGGGTTCAATGACCCTTCCGCACCGATAGCACTTGGAAACCCTGTGGTCGTAGTCTTCTATTTTTTCAATCAGCCCAAGTTTCTCAAGTTCGGCGACCACTTTTTCGCGAGCGTCCTTCACGGAAAGCCCCTCATATTCTTTCCCGGCCTCGGCGGTCATCTTGCCGTACTGATTTATTATTTTATGGACGGGGAGATTGTTCCTTTCTCCGATTTCAAAATCAAGCATATCGTGGGCGGGCGTGATTTTAACTGCTCCCGTTCCGAATTCCAATTCTATCATTCTGTCGGCGACAATGGGAATTTCCCTGTTCACAATCGGCAGGACTGCCGTTTTTCCGACAAGCTCTTTGTACCTTTCGTCCTTCGGGTTGACCGCCACGGCGGAATCTCCCAACATTGTTTCCGGTCTGGTTGTGGCGACAACAATGAAACCATCGCCGCCCTCAACGGGGTATTTTATGTACCACAATTTTCCCTTTTCGTCCTCGTATTCCAATTCCAAATCGGAGAGGGATGTTTGGCATCTCACGCACCAATTAACGACCCTGTCGCCTTGGTAAATCCACCCCTTTTTATGGTAATGAAGGAACGCCGTTTTGACCGCCTCGGCGTAATCTTCGTCCATGGTGAATTTCGTTCGCGACCAGTCGCAGGACGCGCCGATTTTTTTGAGCTGACCGAGAATTATGTTCCCATATTCTTTTTTCCATTCCCAAACCTTTTCAATGAATTTTTCTTTTCCCAAATCGTGGCGGCTCAGCCCTTCTTTCTTCAGCTTTTTTTCAACGACATTTTGAGTGGCGATTCCGGCGTGGTCCGTTCCCGGAACCCAGAGCGTTTTGTAACCCTGCATTCTCTTTTGCCTGATTAAAATGTCCTGAATGGTCGCGTTGAGGGCGTGCCCCATATGAAGGGAACCGGTAACATTCGGCGGGGGAATGACGATGGTATAGGTTTTATCTTTGTTCGGATTATCTGCCGAAGGCTGACCGGCCCCCGGCTGGAAAAAACCGCTTTTCTCCCAAAGCTCGTAAACCCTGTCTTCCGTTTCCTTTGCGTCGTAAGGTTTTAACAATTTTTCGTTTATGTCGTTCATTTCATTAAATAATACCAAGCATTGACTATTTTTGCCAGTTTGGTATGAATTTAGGTGGAGTTAGTTTTAACAAAAATTCAATCAAGGAGGATTAAGATGGAAAAAATTATCAAGGATATGGAAGGAAGAGATGTCAAGCTGGACACGACATCTTCCCTGTTTGGTTTTAAGACGGGAGATATTGTTATTCACGATCCGGCTATTAACGGCTGGAACCGTGGCAAAAAAATGCGCGTTTTAGGAAACAGGGTGGGGGGAATAATGAAAGAGCTGTGGGTGAAAATAGAAGGCGAACTGGGTTTTTTTTTCGTCCGGCGTCCGGATGGAATCTTACTCTTGGAAAGACCCGGCTGGAAGTTTAAAGTCCGGGACAAAGTAAGAGTGTCGCACAATGATGACACTCGTTTTATTGGTTTGAAGGGGCGGATTATAGTTCTCGCGCCCGCAATGGCGTTCCCAAACATTCTCCTGGAAATGGAGAATTGCAATTTTGGGCACAAGGGGAATGCGACAGATTTCCCTTGGTATCCGGAAAAATACAAGCAACCAGAGGCGAAAAACCGTTTCTGGTTTAGGGAGGATGAATTAATTTTAATTTAAAATTTTAAAGCAGTTTTAAAGAGCGCCCCGCAAAAGGCGCTCTTCTTATTTCAGCGCCATGTTTCCGTCCGCTTTGAGGCGGGAGGGGTTTTTCGCTCCGCCGGCTGGCGGATTTTTGAGGGCGCGGAAATAGGCGGCGGCGGCGATCATTGCGGCGTTGTCGGTGGTGAATTTTTTATCCGGGAGCAGGAAATCTGAATCCGGAAACTCCTTTTTAACGGCGGCTCCCAATTGCTTCCGCAGTTCTTTGTTTGCCGCCACCCCGCCGCCCAGAATCACGGTTTTTGCCCCGTATTTTTCGGCGGCTTTGATTGTCTTTGAAACAAGAACATCGATGGCGGCTTGCTGGAATTCGGAGCAAAACTCAGTTTTTAGTTTATTGTTAATAGTTTTTAGTTTTTTAATCTCGTATAACACCGCGGTTTTCAACCCCGAAAAGCTGAAATCAAAGTCGCCGGAATTGAGCATGGGTCTCGGAAGCTTGATTTCGAATTTAGAATTTTGAGCTTGTTTCGAATTTCTAATTTCGCGCTTCTGATTTTGAGCCGCCAAGGCGGCGATCTCCGGTCCTCCCGGATAAGGGAGATTAAGCATTCTCGCCACCTTGTCAAACGCTTCGCCGACCGCGTCATCCCTTGTTTGCCCGACAATTTTGTACTTAAGCCAGTCACTTATCAAAACCAATTCCGTGTGTCCGCCACTCACCAATAATCCCAAAATTGGAAATTGGAAATTGGAAATTAGAAATTGCTTTCTGTTCAGTAGAACAGAAAGCAGGTGTCCTTCCATATGGTTAACCGGAATAACGGGTTTACCCCAAACTAAATTTAGCGCTTTGGCGAAATTAACGCCCACCCACAGCGCCGGCTCCAACCCGGGTCCGACGGTTACCGCGATAGCGTCTATTTTGGGGGTTTTGATTGTCGGGATGAAATCAAGAAATAATTTCAATAATTCCGGCTCCCGCTCCAAAATTTTGTTTAGTTTTTTGTCCGCCGAGGCGGATGTTTTTTGTTTAGAAATTAGAAATTTACCGCGCCCGCCATCGCTGCGCTTAGGCGTTGCGGGCGGGGAATTAGGAATTAACAAATTTGATTTTTTTAGCGCTTTTTTCAACACCGGAATCAAATTTGTTTGGTGTTCCCTTTTCGCCAAATTCGGCACAACCCCGCCCCACTTGGCGTGAAGCTTAACTTGCGAAGCCACGACATTGGACAAAATTTCAAAACGCGGGTTTTTAAAATTACCCTTTGCTTCCACAATGCTTATCGCTGTTTCGTCGCAGCTTGTTTCAATGGCAAGAATTTTCATGATTTTTATACGGGCTACCTTTGGCTAGTTGATAAATGCGGAATAAATTTTTAAACCAAATGCTTTTTTGTAAAAGCTCTACCTGAGCCGGATTTTAAATACTTTTCAAATTCGAAAGCTTTGTAATTATTCTTAATTGCAAAATAAAAATCTAATTCAACTGGCAAACGACTTTTTGTTGCCGGAATATGACCATTTTGATGCCGTTTTAACCTATCCTTAAGATTATCCGTACAGCCAATGTAGTAACCATCTTTGCATTTTAAACTGTAAACATAATACATATTTATTTCACTTCGGCGTGGCGAAGGTCGCTTTCGCGAATATTCATGGCGGATTTCATCACGCCGAAGGTTCGTTGCAGCGAACCGAAGGCGGAGGGTACAGGACTCGAACCTGTAAGGGATTGCTCCCGCCGGTTTTCGAAACCGGTGCCTTACCATTCGGCGCAACCCTCCAAGATTTTTATGTCCGTATTCTAACCGCAAAAACACCAAAAATCAACTATGTTGGTTACCGAATTTTCGAGACGATCGACGCAACCGAGTTTTCAAACTCATCAAGCGTCATATGTTCCTTCCCAAAAACATCCCGTAGAAAAATGGACTCGTTTCCGACGGCTACAATGCCGTTATTGTCGACGGTATACTTGCCCTGCGCCCAACCGTAGACCGTGTATACACTTTGACTCTTGTCTTTTTTACGCAAGAATATCACAACCCGATCACCAATTTTGAATGACGGAGACCCTTCCGCGCTCATGCTTTCGTCTCCCAGCACACCGCCAACAACCTGCACTATGATTTCATCCGATGTTAATTGTTCGGGATTGTAGAGATATTTTTCAACTTTAATCGTCGCGTTAGTCACGATATCTTCTTTCTCCGGCCGGATATTTGAAGGAATTTTCTCCACTTTGAGATTTGTCACTGTCCCGAGTACCGCGCCATTTGACCGCTTGACCAATTCGTCAGGAGTGATGGAAGCCAATAAGGCGTCGGTAGTCGTGTTTGTGATCTCGGATTGGCGATGGTTTACATGGACGATACCGCCACCCACAAATCCGACCGCGAGAACTCCAAGTACGAGCAATATAACGAATTTATTTTGTTTAGTCATGTTTAATAATGTATTTGCCCTCAAAAGCAATAACATTGCTTTATGTCCGGGGTGAAATCTCATTGTATTTTAAATGTATTCACCCTCACAAAATAATAACATTATTTTGTGACCCCACGGGGAATCGAACCCCGATTTACACATTGAAAGCGTGCCGTCCTAGCCGTTAGACGATGGGGCCTCTTTCCTTAATGTTCGATATGTTGTATTATACGATATATTCCGCAAAAATCAAATTGATTTGCTTTTTTTGCGGGCGCGTAGCTCAGCTGGTTAGAGCGCTACATTGACACCTACCCGCCATGACATGGGCCTTTAGCTCAGTGGCAGAGCGCTTCGTTGACATCGAAGAGGTCGGTGGTTCAATCCCACCAAGGCCCACAGGCGATGGCAGGCGGGTTGTAGAGGTTAGAGGTTAGAGGTTCGAGTCCTCTCGCGCCCACTTGGTAGATTTGTCTATTTGGGAAATACCCAGATAACCCTATCTTGGAAATTACTTCCCCCGCTTAAACGAATTTTATGAATGTCGCCGTATGTATTAGGGATGGATATTGTAAAAGGGTCGTTTGTGGCGCCGGGAAACTTAATTGATCGCGCCTGAATTTTAACGCTTAACACCCCGTTGTTGTATTTTGTTGAGTATCCGCTATACCACATTGAACTCCCCGCGAATGACCCATTTTCCAAAACAACCATTGAATTCGCGACACGCACTCGCGCAAAATGGATAACGGCGGGATTAACCGTGTACCTTGTGAAAAAATACACGCCTAATCCAAAAACAGCAACACAAATAATAAATATAACAATTATTGTTCTTGCCTGCATAAATAAATATAGTTAGTTATAGATAGAACTCGGGATTGGTGTACCAGTTCCTTGCGCATAATATACGATGTAATCCCAAGGCACCGCGGCACCAGTCTGGTATCCTGGAAATTTTGCCATTAGATTATCTGCCAGATTAGATGGTGTATTTGGAGTACCTGCACTAAGACTATAAGAAGGATCGACAGCGCTATTCCACGCAGATGCGGCAAAACTGGAACAGTTTGTTAGAAGCGACCAATAGTCATTGTTGATGATGTAGGAGTTTAAATTTGCAAGTTCAGATGCCGTCATAATATATGAAGTTGAAACACGATTGGAATAATAGCCGTAGCTTTGAATGAAATAAGATTCTAGATTATACCAAAGCCCTGTATGTTCTGATTTATTTCCCCAAGTACCAAGGGACATTGTTTTTCCAGGTGCAATATTCGAAAATTTTCCGACTTGAATATTACCACTTGATACATTTTTTACGGTGATGAAAGCATGAGTGCCAAAGCCAAATCCACTACCACCAGAAGATCCTGAGCCATCAGACGTTGCGTCGGCAAAAATTGTAATAACAGCGGCTGCACCTGTTGCACTCAATGGCACTCGTGTATCGCTAGTAAATTTCGAGTTTACACCAAATCCAAATTTTGCTGCGTTGACAGCGTTAGACAAAGAGGAATCTGCATCAATCCTATATGCAACGGAAGTTAGATTTGGTGATGTGATGGGGATGGGGGTAATTGTGTTTGTATTAGCAGATGCCGAGACTGGTAACAAAAAAAACACAAACAACAACACTATTGATGAACTTTTAGTAACTAATTGATTTTTCATATATATAAAAAATAGTAAAATTGATAATTATATTTCGAACTCATTATGTTTACTATTGTAATCTTATGAAGAAGTTTTTTAAATAAACAACTGTGGATAACTATATGTGTTTTTAAATCATATTTACCTTTGCGAGTATGTTAAACTAGTTGTTATGGCATTGGAAATAAAAGAAAACGAGATATTGGCGAATCACTCCACCTTTAGAATCGGCGGACCGGCGAGGTATTTTGTTGCCGTTAAATCAAAGGAGGAATTGGCGAAGGCGATTGCGTTCGCGAAAAGCAAAGAGTTGCCCTTTTTCGTTCTTGGCGGAGGAAGCAATGTTTTGTTTGGCGACGACGGTTTCAATGGCGTCGTTATAATATCTCAAATCTCAAATCTAAAATCTAAAAATTGCAATGTTGTTGCTGGGTCCGGCGTTTTGCTTGCTAAGTTAATAAATTTTTCCATTGAGAATGATTTAACCGGTTTGGAATGGGGAATGGGAATTCCCGGAACCGTCGGGGGAGCCGTGGCGGGAAATTGCGGCGCCTACGGCCACTCAATTTCTGAGTTCGTGAAGAGCGTAACTGTTCTGGACGAAAACGGAAATGTGAAAAATTATCCGGCGAAAGAATGCGGATTCGTTTATCGCGGAAGCAGGTTCAAGAAGCGCAATCCGCCGCGGCGGGCGGACTGAAATTATTCTGGAAGTTGAATTCGCGCTGGAAAAAGGCGACAAGGAAAAAAGCGTAGAAGCAATTCGGGAAATTACGGCAAAACGGCGCGGGAAACTTCCTCCGTACCCCTCGGCGGGAAGCGTGTTCAAAAATATAATTATTGATGAATTGGAAAACAAAGAGGAATTTTTGAAATTAATTCCGCGGGAAAAAATCAAGGCGGGAAAATTTCCAACCGCTTGGCTGATAGAAAGTTGCGGACTGAGAGGCAAGCAAATCGGCGGGGCGAAAATCGCGGAGGAGCACGCCAATTTTATTATAAATGCCGGAGGCGCGAAAGCCGGCGATGTTCTTGAACTCATTGAACTTTGCAAGCAGAAGGTCCGCGAAAAATTCAACATAAATTTGGAAACGGAGATTGTTGTGATATAATAAAACGAATATGTGGAGAGATTGGATAAATGGAATATTGGGTGTTTGGCTGATCGTTTTGGGTTTTTTGGGCTTCCCCGCGAGTGTTAAGGCGATTCTGGTCATTGCCACCGGAATCATTATCGCTTTCCTTTCTTTCTGGAAGGGGGTGAGCGCCAGGGCGCGGAAGGAAGTTGCCGCGTCCTCCGAAGAGAGCGAAGCAAAAACCCGATATGAAAAAACTGTTTAAGAATAAGGCCGTTTTTTGGCCGGTTGTTTCCGGGCTCGCCGCCGGATTCGCCCTTTTGGGGGCGAGCGTGTTTTTCAGCATCCCGGCTTTTAATTATTCAAAGGGCGCCGGCGGGACGAAGGCGGCTGACACCGTTAAAGTCCCTGCGAAAAAAGTTTTTGTCGCGACGCACATCAAAACACCGGATAAAGTAAGGGCGGTTTATATGACCGCCTGCGTCGCCGCCACCCCGAGTTTGCGGGAAAAACTCGTCAAACTCGCCAACGACACGGAGGTGAATTCAATCGTCATTGATATCAAGGACTACACCGGCACGATTTCTTTTCCCTCGGACAATCCGGCGTTGAAGGGAACGGAGGGCGGGGGCTGCGTCGCTCGGGATATGAGGGACTTTATCGCGCGCCTGCACGGCGAAGATATTTATGTTATCGGCAGGATTACCGTTTTTCAGGACCCGTACTACACGAAATTGCGTCCCGATCTCGCCGTCAAAAAAGCCGACGGAGTTTCCGTCTGGAAGGATTACAAGGGGCTTAGTTTTATAGATGTCGGAGCGGAAGATTATTGGAAGTATATCGTTGCCGTTTCAAAAGCGTCCCACGCCCTCGGTTTTGACGAACTGAATTTTGACTACATTCGCTTTCCCTCCGACGGGAATATGAGGAATATAAGTTTCCCTTTCAGCGGGAAACAAATTGAGGCGGACCCCGCTTTGGGCAAAGCGGAAGTTCTTCGCAATTTTTTTGCCTATCTCAAAGGCAATCTCAAGAGCGCCGGCGTTGTTCTTTCCGCCGACCTGTTTGGCATGACGGCGACCAACAAGGACGACTTGAATATCGGACAACTGCTTGAGTACGCCATCCCGTATTTTGATTACATTTCTCCGATGGTTTATCCGTCCCATTATCCGAGAGGGTTTAATGGATACAAAAATGTCAACGCCCACCCTTACGACATCGTGAAGTTTTCAATGGATGAGGGAGTGAAGCGCCTTATCGCCGCGAGCTCCACCCCGCTCAAACTCCGTCCGTGGCTTCAGGATTTCAATTATCCGGTGGTGTACACCGCCGAAATGGTTCGGGCGCAAAAACAGGCGGTTTACGACGCCGGTCTGAATTCCTGGATGCTATGGGACCCCGCCAACAGATACACTCGCGAAGCGCTTGACAAAGCCCGCTAAGGGCTTTTTCTTTTGGGGGAAGTCGGGTATTATGAAATTATGGAGAACAACAATATCACTTATTTCGCCGAGACGAATTTCCGCAACGAGCGGAAGCGTTTTGGCATCAAGAGGAGGGACCGCAGCAAGCACATGTACACCATCGGTAAGACCGGAATGGGTAAAACGACTCTTTTGGAAAATATGGCGATGCAGGATATCGCGAACGGGGAGGGAATCGGCATTATTGATCCGCACGGAGAATTCGCCGAGAAAATGCTCAAGTTCATTCCGAAAAACCGCGTTGACGATGTGGTTTATTTCGCCCCGCACGACATTGACTGGCCGGTGGCTTTCAATGTGATGGAAAATGTCGACCCCACCCAGCGGCATCTCGTTTCCGCCGGGCTTCTCGGGGTTTTCAAAAAGATTTGGGTTGACGCGTGGTCCGCGAGAATGGAATACATTTTGAACAACGCCATTTTGGCGCTGCTTGAATATCCGAATTCAACACTGCTCGGAATCAACCGGATGTTCGCCGACAAAATTTACCGCAAGGAGGTGGTTTCCAAAATCACCGACCCCGTGGTCAAGGCGTTTTGGACGGACGAGTTCGCCAAGTACACGGACAAGTTCGCCAGCGAGGCGACCGCGGCGATTCAAAACAAGGTGGGGCAATTCGTTTCAAATCCTCTGATAAGAAACATCATCGGCCAGCCGAAATCCTCTTTTGACATCCGCGACATTATGGACAAGAAGAAAATCCTGATAATGAACCTTTCCAAGGGGCGAATCGGCGAGGAAAACTCGCGGCTCATCGGAGCGATGCTCGTAACGAGAATTTATCTGGCGGCGATGAGCAGAGTTGACGTGCCGGAAGAACAACGATCGGATTTTTATCTTTATGTTGACGAATTCCAGAACTTCGCGAGCGAATCTTTCGCGGATATTTTGTCGGAGGCGAGAAAATACCGGCTCAATCTTATTCTCGCGCACCAGTTTATCGCCCAGATGGACGACGAAGTGCGGGACGCCGTTTTCGGCAACGTCGGGACGCTTATAACTTTCAGGGTCGGCGCCACCGATGCCGAGTTTCTTGAAAAAGAATTTGAGCCGGAATTTTACGCGCAGGATATAGTCAATCTCGGCTTTGCCAGCATTTATCTGAGGTTGATGATAGACGGAGTCGCGTCGCGTCCGTTTTCCGCGACCACGCTTCCGCCGATAAAACCCGCCGAAGAATCGGACGCGGAAGAGATAATAGAAAATTCCCGAGCCAAATACGCCTCCGCCAGAGAGGAGGTGGAGGATGATATCGCGAGGTGGCACGCTCCCGCCGCCGTGGAAAAATCCTCCTTTGACGGAGTGTCTCCCGCCGGAACCGCGAAATCAATTCCGCACCCCGGGGAGGAAAAGCCGAAACTTTTTGAGGCGATTTGCGCCGTCTGCAAGAAGAAAACCTATGTGCCTTTTGAACCGGACGGAAAGAGACCGACCTATTGCAAGGCGCACAGAGTTGTTTCCCAGAAGCCGTCCGTGGACGCCGGCTTCGGATCATTCCAAAAATCGGCTTCTTCCGGCGGCGGGGGTGGCGGCGCGAAATTCGGCGCGCAAACGAAGAGCGCTTCACAGAGCGCCCCGCAAAAGGCGATTTCCCTTAAAGACTTGGAGGACAGAAAAAGGCAGCCGGCAAAAATTGACGAGCTGAGGGAGGCGATAAGCGAAGCGATGAGCAAGGAGGAGAAGCCGGCGGAAGAGGAGCGTCCGGAAGAGGCGGTTCACAACCATGAGCATGTTTCTGAGCCGGAGCCGGAACCGGAGCTGAATCTTGACTCGCTTCCGATAGAGAAAAATTGAATGAAATTTTTGATTTTCACATTTTTATTTTTCGTTCCCTTTTTGGCGAACGGAGCGGTTGTTATTAATGAGGTCGCGTGGATGGGGAGCGACAACGGAGGGACATCCGGGCAAAACGCCGTCGATGAGTGGGTGGAACTTTATAACAACGGAAACGACCCCGTTGATTTAAGCGGGTGGATTTTGATGGCCGAGGACGGAAAACCTTCAATAAAATTGTCCGGCTCCGTTTCCGGAGGCGGATTTTTTCTTTTGGAAAGAATGGACGATGAATCAGTGCCGGGAATTCAGGCTGATGTGATTTACAAGGGGGCGCTTGGGAACGGCGGAGAGGTTTTGATTTTAAAGAATAACGGTGGGGATGTCATTCAAAAAATAGACGCCCTAAACGGCTGGCCGGCGGGAGACAATTCCACGAAAGAAACAATGCAATGGAATGGTTCTTCTTGGGTTACCGCCCCGCCGACCCCGGGTTCTCGGAATTTCGGCGCGGGAGGCGGCGGGGTTTCGCCTGCCGAACAGGCGAGCGAGGCAAGCGTTCAGAATCCGGTCAAAAAAGATGAGGTTGCGGAGCCGGCGCCCAAGCCGGAACCGAAACCGGCGATTCAAACTCCGGTGAAAAAAACGAGAGGCGCTTCCGAGTCGCCGCCGGTTAATCCTTCGGTGGAACTCGCCGCGGGGGGTGGGGCGACAAAAGAGCCGGCCGTCAAGGAAAACCCAAAGGAATCCAAGAAAAACGCGAAACAAACGGAGGAGCTTCAGGAAACAGTCGTTCAACTCCAGAGGGAAATCGCGCGGCTGAAAAAAGACGCCCAAAAACGCGGACAAGAAGAAAAAACAGCCGGAATTAAAAACGAAAATCCGGCCGTTGAAACCCAAACGGCGAACGCGGTGTCGGCGGTTTCGGGAAGCCCTGCCGTTGTTCAAAACTTTGCTTCGCCGGCCAACGCCGGCGGAATCATTTGGGGGTGGCTTTTGGCGGTTTTAGGCCTTGGAATTTTCGCCGGAATCGGCGTCGTGTTTATACGGCGACAAGGCCTATCTTGATTTGTATAAATTGATTGTCGCGCCAAGCATTTTTTCAAACGAGAAATCCTGGAGAATTTTTTGGCGGGCGGCGGCGGCGAGTTTGGCGTGCGTTTCGGAGTTGTCCGCCAGTTTTTTAATCGCCCTCGCGAACTCATCCGCGCTCGCGGGGTTTATTAAAATGCCGTTTTTCCCATTCTCAATTATTTCCGGAATCCCCCCAACCTTTGACGCGGCAATCGGAAGTTCCGCCAGCCCGGCTTCAAGCAGAACATAGGGCAGCCCTTCCTTGAGGGAGGAGAGAACAAAAATGTCAAACGCCTTCAGATATTTGGCAGCGTCCGGCAGACCCTCAACCAGAAAAACTTTATCGCCCAGTCCAGCGGACACGATTTGCGATTCCAAATTCTTTTTTTCGCCCCCGTCAAATCCAATAATTAGAAATTTGAAATTAGAACTTAGAAATTGACTTTTAATTGATTCAATCAAAAGTTTATGTCCTTTATTTTTCGTAAGTTCCCCAATCGTCCCAACCAAAACCTCACTTGGAGACTCAATCTCCAACTTGGAGATTGAGTCTCCAAGTTTGTGTCTCGCTTCCTCGCGAGGCAAGAAATCGTACTCTTCCGGTTTAATTCCGTTATGTATGACGACCATTTTTCGCGCCGGAGCGATTTTGTTTTTCAGCGCGATATTGCAATCATATTCCGAAACGCAAATAATTTTATCGTAAAAAAGACAGGTCAGTCTGCTGAAAAATTTAATCAGTGCGATCTGCCATCGTGGGCGCCGTTCGTTGAATGTCCACCCGTGGGCGGTGAACACAGTTTTTGGACAAGAAATTGATAAAGCCGTTTCTTGAGAACGGTCATAACGGGAAATTCTCCGAAACGGCTTTATTAATTTCTTGAGAACCTTGTAAGTAAAAACCGCCGCGCCGGCGATGCCGCCCGCCTTGGCGCTTGAAACATGGACCACGTCCGGCTTCGTCTTGAAAAGCAAAGAGAGGATTTCAAAAAACGCGCGGATGTCTTTAAAAAAACTCACATCCCGCTGAAATGCTTTTATTTCAAAATAGGGAATTCCCGCCGCGATGATTTTTTCCGCCATCGCGCCCTTTCCTCCCGCCGCCACCATTGGGCTGTATTCCCTATTAGGCAGCGCCGTTGCCAGGTCGTGGGTGTATTTGCTTGCCCCCGCCCACACCGATTTCGTGATTACGTATAAAACTTTTTTCTTTGATTCATCCGTCATTTCGTTGTATTATATAACAAATGACGAAGAAAATCCTTATATTTTCAACCGCTTATTTCCCTCTTGTCGGGGGGGCGGAAGTTGCCGTCAAGGAGATCACAGGCCGGCTTGTCTCGCTCGGCGATGGAATTGGCATTGAATTCCATATGATAACGGCGCGCTTGGACGAGAAAAGCCCGAAAGAGGAGAAAATGGGCAACATTAATGTGTACAGGGTGAACGGGCCAAAATTCTTATTTCCGTTTACCGCCTTCTTGAAGGCGCGCCAACTCCGCAAAAGAAACGATTACGATTTAATATGGGCGATTATGGCGTCCTACGCCGGATTCGTCGCGCTGTTTTTCAAAATGGCGAACCCGAAAATTCCCTATCTGCTCACCCTGCAGGAGGGTGATTCCGAGAAGCACATTCTCAAGCGGGTGGGAGTTTTGTACCCGCTTTGGAAAAAGATTTTCGCGCGCGCGGATTATGTCCAAGTCATCAGCAACTATTTGGCGGACTTCGCCCGCCGGCACGGCGCGAAATGCCAAGTTGAAATTGTTCCTAATGGAGTGGATGTGGAAAAATTCGCGCGAGAGTTTGTGGAAGGAGAATTGGATGAGGCGGAGAAAAACATTGGCTTTTCGCCTCTCGGGTTGGCTGTGGGACACAATTTAATACAAAAAAAGGCGCGAGAAGAAAAGCCAATGTTTTTCGGAGAAAAAACACCAAGCAAACATAGGACCGGAGAGGCAAGTTCTTTTCTTCGCGCCGGTGATAAAATCCTCATCACGACTTCGCGATTGGTGAAAAAGAACGCCGTTGACGATGTAATCAGGTCGCTTAAATATCTGCCGCAAAACACAAAATTTATCGTTTTGGGAAGTGGGCCGGATTTGGAGACGCTCAAAAAATTGGCAAAAGACGAGGGTGCCGCGGACAGAGTTCTCTTTTTGGGAACGGTTGAATACAAAGAAATTCCGAAATACCTGAAAATTGCCGACATACTCGTTCGCCCGTCCCTTTCCGAGGGAATGGGAAATTCGTTTATTGAGGCGATGGCGGCGGGCTTGCCGGTGATAGCAACGCAGGAAGGAGGCATCGCCGATTTTCTTTTTGACCGCGAGCGGAATCCGGACAAGGAGCCGACCGGCTGGGCGGTTAATCCGCGCGACCCGAAAGGCATCGCTGAAGCGGTGAAAAAAATAATAGACAACCCCGAGCAAACGGCAAAAACCGTCGCCAACGCGAAAAAACTCGCTTTTGAAAAATACGACTGGAATTTAATAGCGGATAAAATGAAAAATATTTTTAACAAACTATGCGTATCTTAATTTGCACGGGAATTTATCCGCCGGACATCGGGGGGCCGGCGACATATTCAAAACTGCTTTTTGATGAGCTGTCGAAGCGGGGGGTAGAGGTTGAAGTTTTGAGTTTTGGCGATGTGCGGCGTTTGCCGAAAATCATCCGCCACCTTGTTTATTTTTTGAAAACCTTGAAACGGGCGCGGGGAGCGGACATTGTTTTCGCTCAGGACCCCGTGAGCGTCGGTTTGCCGGCGGCGATTGCCGCGAAAATCTTGCAAAAGAGATTCATCTTAAAGGTGGTGGGCGATTACGCGTGGGAACAATACAATCAACGACGCGTGGCTTCGTTGAAATTTTCAATTTTCAATTTTCAATTTTCAAAGG
>JAADHB010000006.1 GCA_013152035.1 bacterium | reverse complement strand
CAAATAAAAGCATAAGAACTTCCCGCGGGTCGTCGCCGGATTCAACTATATTAAACTCAAGAGCGACGGCGTACCATGTGGCGCCATCTTTGAAAACAATATACCTGACATTTCCCTTCTGCAGACTGTTTTTATGTTTCGTAATCATATCGCCATTATACCAACTTCCCGCCAAAAAACAAATAAAAAACACCCCCTTGGCCAGAGGGGGTGTTAGAGCCGGTGGAGAATTTCTTCTCCTCTTTGCTTGCTTCTTGTGCCGACCCTTTTGAGGTTGCTTTCCCATGTCCCTAAGGGACGTCCAGGGAGTATCTTTTGGCAACCTTTTAATTATTTGTAGTATATCATACTGACATAATTTGTCAAGCATTTTGAGGGGTGGTTAAATGTGGCTTAAAATAAGGGTGTTTATGCTATTTTAATTTGACCGCCTTTTCTATTGATTCTATATCTCCCTTAACTATTTTATAAGGATTGGCGTAATCTTTTGCTTTGCCCTCCATATGGTGCGCAATGCCGGAATCTGAAAATTTCAGGCCCGAGGCCGTTCCTATCGCCACAATGGTATCTTTCTCTTTTACTGTTCCGTCCGCGCGCGCCTGCAATACCGCGTCAAGCGCCACGGCCGTTTGCGGGCAGATATTGGCGCCGCCGGACATAAACAAAGCTCTTGTTTTTTGTATATCGGCTTCCGGCACATCAAAGAAAGCCATTTTGAATTTTTTGTGAAGTTTCTCTATGCGGGGGAAGCTTACCGGGGATTGGATGTTCATGGCCGAGGCGACCGTATTCTTGAAGTTTCCCGGCTTATATTTTTTATAATCACTTTTGTCCCAACGAACCAAAGTGTTCGCCCCTTTTGTTTGCGCTACGATAATTCCCGGCAGACTGTCTATCATCTTTCTTTCATACATTCTTGAAAGCGACATCATTAAAGCTGTCACATTTCCTCCGTTGCCGCACGGTATGGATATCCAATCGGGCGCTTTCCAGTGAAGATCCTGGCAAATTTCCAAGGAAGTGCTTTCCTGCCCGACGATTCTGAGGTCGTTTTTAGAGTTAACCAGCACGAAGTCTTCGTGAGACGAACAGTATTCCTGAATAAGCTTCATGCACCCGTCAAATCCCTCCGGATGTTTAATGGCAAGGGTCGTGGCGCCATGCGCCATCGCTTGGAAAAGCTGCCCGGGTGAAATTTTCTCATAAGGCAGAAACACCACGCACTTAAGCTTGTCTTTTACGTATGCCGAATAAATAGCGGCGGCGGCTGAAGTGTCTCCCGTTGAGGCGCATCCGATGTGCTTTATTCCCAGTTTGGGATAATATTTCTGCAGGCGAATCGCCTCGGAAACGGCAACCGACATTCCACGATCCTTAAAGCTTTCCGATGGAAGCTGTCCTTCCATCTTGATGTATAATTTTTTCAGTCCGATTTTTTTCTTGAGCCAATCCGGTATTTCAAAAAGATCCGTAAAACCCTCTCTTAGCGAAATAACCGAGTCGCTTGGAAAGCCCGGCAATATCAGCGGAAGCCACATAAAAACACCGCTGCCGTTTGGGTATTGGTCGCGCGCTTTGCCGAAACGGATATTGTCAAAAAATAATTGGGCCTGCCTGCCCACGCCAACATGCTTGTCTATGTATTCTTCGTCCCTCTCAACCAAAAGCAAACTGCCGCATTCCGGGCAAGTATAAAAAAACCTGTCAGGCTTAAATTCTTTTTCGCAATTTATGCATTTGTGATAAAAGTGAACTTTTTTTCCGTCCGAAGCGGAATTTCTTTTTTCCATATCTTTTAATTACTTTCTTTCCAGTACTTTCTTTACCGCTTCCTTTATATGTGAGATGCCGATTCCGAAATGTTCTATGAGCTCCTCCGGTGTGCCGGATTCACCGAATCTGTCCTGAACGCCGACGAACTCCATCGGCACGGGGTTATTTTTCGCCAACACTTCCGCCACGGCGCTGCCCATTCCGCCTTTCACTTGGTGCTCCTCCACCGTGACAACCGCGCCGGCTTTTTTCGCCGTTTCAACCACCGTCTTTTCATCCATCGGCTTGATGGTGTGATTATTCAAAACCGAAACTTCAATCCCCTCCTTGCTCAATTCTTCCGCCGCCATCAGCGCGTTGTAAACCATCGGACCGCAGGCGACAATCACCGCTTGCGGAGTTTCGGGATTTCTCAGCAAGTTCGCCTTGCCGATTTCAAACGGAGACTCTTCGGTTGTCATAATCGGAGTCGCTTCTCGCGCGAAGCGCAGATAAACCGGACCTATCATTTTAGCCGCGGCGATGGTCGCCTTTCGCGACTCAATCGCGTCGCAAGGAACAACAACGGTCATTCTTGGAATAACGCGGGTGATGGCGATGTCTTCAACCGCTTCGTGAGTCCCTCCGTCCGGACCGACGGACACTCCGGCGTGCGCCCCGGCGATTTTGACATTTGAATTGTTGTAGCAGATAGTCGTCCTTATTTGTTCCCAATTTCTTCCGGGAGAAAACATGGCGTAAGAGGCGATAAACGGAACCTTGCCCATCGCCGCCATCCCCGAAGCCACGGAAGCCATTGACTGCTCGCCGATTCCCATCTGCACGAACCGTTCCGGAAATACCTTGCTGAAAATCGCGGTCTTGGTTGAGCCGGTGAGGTCCGCGCAAAGCGCGACCACATTTTCGTCCTCCTTCCCCGCCTGCAAAAGTCCCTCGCCGTACCCTTGGCGAAGCGGCGCCTGCTCCACATCTTTATCCAACAACTTTGGATTTAATTTTTGATTTTCGTTTAACATATAAAGATAATTTTCAATTTCTAATTTCTAACTTTCAAACAATGCTTCAATAATTTAATTTTTAATTGGAAATTGCGTCATTGGCAATTGTTTAAGAATTGAAAACTGAAAATTATAAAATTTGTATCACTCATGTTCCCCTTTAATTTTCCCTCCCAATGTCCTCAACTCATGCAGCGCCTTTTCCGCCTGCTCTTTGTTCGGCGGGATGCCGTGCCAGGAAAACTCCCTTTCCATAAAATCAACTCCCTTGCCCGGAATGGTGCGCGCGATAATCATCGTCGGCTTTTCAAAAACCGTTTTCGCCTTGTTAACTGCGTCGTTTATCTCCTCAAAATTATGCCCATCAATCTCTAAGACATGCCAGCCGAACGATTCAAACTTTTCCACCAGCGGGTCAAGCGGCATTATATCCTCGGTAAAGCCGTCAATTTGAATGTTATTGCGGTCAATGATACCGATTAAATTAAAAGGTTTCTCGCGTCCCGCCATCATTACCGCCTCCCACACCTGCCCGCAATTCGTTTCCCCATCGCCCATAAAACAATAAATCCACCGCGGCTTGTCCGGGACGCTTCCGTCCTTTTTTTCCATCCTCATCGCCAACGCCATTCCGAGCGCCTGCGACAAACCGGAGCCGAGCGGTCCGGAGCTTGTTTCCAGCCCCGGAAGCCATTCCCTGTGCGGATGCCCCTGCAAACGGCTGTCGAGTTTTCTGAGCGTCTTTAATTCTTCAACCGGAAAGTAGCCGCTGTGCGCCATTGCGGCGTACAAGACGGGGCAGATATGCCCGTTTGAAAGAATAAGGCGATCCCGCTCCGGCCAATCGGGATTTTTGGGATCGTGGTTTAAGATATGAAAATAAAAGGCAGTGAAAACATCCGCCATCCCCAAAGAACCGGCGGAGTGTCCGCTTCCGGCCTCTAAAAGCATCTCAATGACGGACTGGCGAATTTTGTTCGCCGTTTCTTCCAGTTCTTTAATTTTTGTATCGTCTAAGTGACTCATGGTTTTTAATTTCTAATTTTCTAATTCACCTAATACCTAATAAAATGTCCAATGCGAAATATCTAATTTCTTGAACTGTTTCTAGTAAAATAATTTTGTCATTAGTCATTTGAAATTTCACTAGAAATTAGTAATTAGGTCTTAGACATTTTCACAGCTTTCCGAAGCTGTTTAATCGCTTTTCCAACATCCTCTTTCCCGAATATCGCGCTCGCGGCGGCGATGACATTCGCTCCCGCCTCCACGGCTTTTCCGACAGTTTCCTTATTCATCCCTCCATCAACCTCTATTATACAGTCTCCGCAAAAATTGCGCAATTCCCTTATCCTGTCAAAAGCGCTCTCAACTATTTTCGCCCCTGAAAGTCCCGGGTAAACATCAAGAATCTGGAACATGTCCACTTCGCCTTTATGTTCAAGCGCTTTAATGAGCGATTCGTTCGGTCCGACGGCAATACCAACCTCCTTGCCGGCGTCACGGCATTTTTCAATCACAAAATCCGGGTCACTCGTCGCGCCTATGTGAAAAATAATCCTGTGGACATTGGGCAAGAGCCAGTCGGCAATCCGCCTTCCCATTTTATCCAGCATCAAATGAAGTTCAATTTTCAGCGGCGTTTCCAGAAACGCCAAATCCTCCGGTTTGTGCCAAATGGTATTCTTGGTGAATGTCCCATCCGCCGCGTCAATCTGAACCCAACCTGCCCCGCTCGGCGGGGTTACAAACGGCTCCACAAGCTTAACCCGCCTTTGAATTTCCTCAAAACCATCCGCATTAATCGCAGGAATTATTTCTACCCTTTTTTCCATACCATTATGATACCCTCTTGATTTTAAATTCGCAATAAGACACAATAAGGTCAGAGCAAAAATCTTTTCAAGGAGGGGAAATGAAAAAAAGGAAGAAAATTGAAAAGCCGTGGTGCATCTACGGCTGGGCGGAAACCGCCCTTATTGGAAAGATAGTATCGGAAACTTCTCGTAAGGTTTCCATAAAGTGTTCGGAGGGACGCGCCACTCCTCCGAAAATAAAAAAGATAGAAAAAACAGAAATAATTTTCAGGTTCGTTTCTCTTGGCGAGGCGATAAATGAAATAAGTCGGATATGGGGAACCCCCTATCCAATCGCCAAAAAAATCGTTCGGATGCAGTTTCCGGACGAGTAGCAATAGTGAACTTTGTTCCGAGCCGCGCTGTTTTACGCCGGTTCGGAACTTTTTCATTTGTATTTATAGAAGAGTTTATTACCGAAGCGGAGATCTATGTAATCAAGGTATTTCCGGTTTTCTTTAATTTTTTCTTCAAGCGCCAGTTTTAGGTTTTCAAAGGCGATTTGAAAATCGTCATTTTCATTTAGCATAATATGCCACCCCTCGGATGTGTAAAATTTTCGCAATCCATCCTTTTCCATAACTATTTTTATAATATCCACTCCCCCGTTTTGGGCTGTTTTGACAAAATCCATCATTTTGCCAAAACCGCTTATCTCTCTCTCGCCGGTTTTTTCTCCGTAAAATTTCACGTACACATTATCGGAAAAAACCGGCGCTTTCTCAAAAACAACCCCATCCCCGTCAACAAAAAAACAATCCCCACCCCCGCTTCCGTCCGAAGCCTGCCTGCCGGCAGGCAAGTCCGACTTCGGAGGATTGGAAAGTGTGTTATAATTAGGCGTCTCTGAGGATGGGGTCGGGAGTTGCCCGCAAAACAACGCCGTCGGTTTCCGCTCCGTTATGTTTATTAAAAGCGAATCGGGGAAGTCCCCATCCACGGCTATCTCCTTAATCCTCCCGAAATCCCCCGCCACCCCCGCTGAAATTTCCTCCTTCGGAAAAATCAATATATTGTCCTTCGGGAAAATGCCAAAATACTTTCCTTGCAAAAACCGCGAGGCGGCTGAGATTATTTCTCCGCTTTCCAGCGTTGAATTCCCTTGAACCGCGATGTTTTTTATTCTAAACGCGGGAATGTAAAACAGCGCCGAAACCGCGGCGGACAAGACCAAAAAACCGCCCGCGCCAAGCGCCGCTTTCAACAGAACCCTCCTCCGTTTCAGTTTTCTTGAAGACGCAAGAATGTCTTTTTTTCTCGCCATTTTTATTTGTTCGTCTCCCTCCCCCAATCCTCCGAAGTCGGACTTCGGAGGCGCCGAAAGTGTGGCATAATATGCGGCGACTCAGTTTACCCTTAGGAAATTATGTCCTTGCCCATATATTTTCGCAGAACTTCGGGCACCGCGACACTGCCGTCCTTTTGCTGGTAGTTTTCAACAATGGAAACGAGAATTCTCGGCGTCGGCATGGCGGTGGAATTCAAGGAATGGACGAATCGCAATTTGTTTTCCTTGTCACGGTAGCGAATGTTGAGCCGGCGCGTTTGAAAATCATGAAAATAAGAAGCGGAAGAAATTTCCCTGTATTTATTTTCGGCGGGAACCCACAATTCCACATCGTATTTTTTAACCTGCCCCAAACCGAGATCGCCTCCGCAGTTGGCAACGACGCGATACGGAATTTTCAAAGCTTGCATAAGATTTTCAACATTTCTGTTGATTTCTTCGTGCCATTTCACCGATTCCTGATGGTTCGCCTCGCAAAGCGCGATTTGCTCCATTTTGTAAAATTCGTGCACCCTGATAAGCCCCTTCGTGTCTTTTCCGTAACTCCCCGCCTCCCTCCTGAAACACGGAGAAAAAGCGACATAAGTTTTCGGCAAGTCCTCCTCCCTCAAAACTTCGTCTTTGTGCAAGCCCATCATCGGCACCTCCGCGGTCCCCGATAAATAAAGATCATCCTGCGTTTTGTAAATCTCGTCTTTCCCTTGCGGAAGCCACCCCGTCCCCAGAAAGCTTTCCTCTTTGACCATGCTTGGAGCGATAAACGGCTCAAAGCCGGCTTCAACCATTTTTTCCATCGCGAAATGCAAGACGGCGAAATTCAAAAGCGCCGCGTCGCCTCTCAGAAAATAACCTCTGAATCCCGAAACCTTGGCGCCTCTTTCAAAATCAACAATGCCCAATTTTTCCATTATCTCAATGTGGCTTTTGGGCTCAAAGTCCCATTCTGGGATTTCGCCCCATTTCCGGACCTCCACATTGTCTTCGTCGCTTTTCCCCTCGGGGACGGACGGGTCGGGAATGTTCGGGACGAGCAGCATCAGCTCCCTCCATTCTTTTTCCGTTTCTTTCAACTCTTTTTCTTTTTCCGTGAGTGATTCTTTCAGCCCCTTCATTTCCTCAATGAGATTCTTCCTTTCCTCCGCGTCCTGCGTAGTGGCGATTTTGTCGCCCGCGACGTTCTGTTTGGCGCGCGCCTCCTCAACAACCCTCAAAAGCGCCAAGCGTTTTTCGTCGGCGTCCAAAAGTTTTTGAACGTCAAAATCAATGTGTTTTTTCCTCGCGGCATCCTTAATCAAATCCGGATTCTCGCGAATGAATTTTATGTCTAACATTACTACTATAATAGCAAAAGTGAAAAAAATAAAAAAGGGGACGAATGTTACGTCCCCTTTTGCTTTCGCGCATTCGCGTTATGTTTTCCAGAAAACTTTTATTTTTTGGAACGCCGTGGTGGCGGCGAAAAAAATTTTCATCATCCCGGTAATTAAGACAACTGCCAGTGTAATGAGTAGCCAGAGCGCCAGTGCTACAATTATTTTCAGCAAAACAATATGCATGCTACCTCCTTTTTGCTTTAAATTTGCAGATCCAATTTCCAGTCTCACTATAACACAATTTGATTCTCCGGCAAGCATTTAGCAACGAAGTTCGGTATGGAAAGAAAAAACCACCAAAGCATATACTTTGGTGGCGAGCAGTAGTTTTGCTCAGACCTTATTTCACCCTTGATAAATCACCGTCCCCGAGAGTTTCTCTGCAACGACTCTCTGTTGGCCACTGCCAGGAGATATGACGATACTATAAAGGCCTTCCACTTCCTTGCATTCCCATGGTCTTGTCCCTGGGCATCTCACTTTGACAAGGACCGAAAGATCCATACCATAGTCACAACACGGACATTTATACCTGTCCGTTCGGATTATGGTTTTCTCGGTTAGCGCTCCTTTAACTGTTGGAAGCACCTTCCTTATTATCTCCCCCAGAACCTTTTCCTCTTGAGAAGATAATACATTTACGATATAGCGGGCAGACTCAACTGCCTCCCATGGGTTCTCTGTTGCTGTGGTTTCAAATATTACTTCTTGTCTTTCTTTTACCTCTTCTTTTTCCATTTTCTCCCTCCTCTCTTGCCAAAACTTGCAAGGTTTTTCGTTTTTTCCCGCTAATGCGGTAGTTTTTTTGTTCTTATATTCATTTTTTAAAGTCCTTCATCTTTCACTCAATTACTACTTATATTATAGCATAGTGATATGATATGTCAAGACCAGTCGTTCGCCATTCTATAATAGCAATGAAGTCCGGTATCGTAGCGTCGTGGCCAATTTTTTGGCCGTTATTAAAATAGGTGCTAGAATAGGTGAACGATGGAAAGAAAAATCTTAAAACCGAGTGAGTATCCGGCGGGGTTGCGGGAAATTCCGAAGGTGCCGGAGGAGATGTATTTGATTGGCGAACTTCAGGACCCCGCCGAGTATATTTATCTGGCGGTTGTGGGAACGAGAAAATTCTCCGGCTACGGAAAGGAGGCGTGCGAAAAGATAATCGGCGGGCTGAAGGGCTGCCCTATTGTGATAGTGAGCGGGTTGGCGTTGGGAATTGACGCCATCGCCCACCGCGCGGCGCTGGACGCGGGGCTGAAAACGGTCGCCATTCCCGGCTCCGGACTGGATTTTTCCGTATTGCACCCGCGGACGAACCATCGGCTGGCGAAAGAAATCGTTGAGTTGAAAGCGGCGGCGCTTTACTGTCCGAATTTGACTGGGAGGAACCCGCCGGCCTCCACACCTTTCCGCAAAGAAACAGGATTATCGCCGGCATATCGCGCGCCACTCTTGTCATTGAGGCGCCGGAGCGGAGCGGGGCCTTAATAACGGCAAACTTCGCTCTTGATTTCAATCGCGATGTTTTCGCCGCCCCAGGTTCAATTTTCAGTGAAAATTCCAAGGGAACGAACAAATTGATTAAAATGGGGGCTATGTCGGTTTGCTCGGCGGATGACATTCTTGACGCTTTTGATATTCCCCGTGAAAACGAAAACTTAAAGATTAATTTTGACACGCAAAATCTTTCTCCCCTGGAAAACAAAATAATCTCCGCCCTCACTGAACCCACGGCAAAGGACGACCTGATAAGAAAACTCGGGGAGCCAGCGAACGAAGTCAATCCCGTCCTGTCAATGATGCAGTTGAACGGGCTTATTAAAGAATCGGACGGAAAACTTCGGGTTTAGATTAAGAAAATTCTGCTCCACTTGGAGATTGAGTCTCCAAGTAAGACCTTGGGGGTTTATGCAATAATTTGCAAAAAGCGGGGGGTTGTAGTAAAACTTATAGATAATGAATTTCGTTATCGTTGAATCTCCAACCAAAGCAAAGACCATTTCCAAATTTCTCGGAAAGGATTTTAAGGTTGAATCATCGTTCGGGCATGTTCGCGATCTGCCGAAGTCAAAAATGGGAATTGACACGGAGAATAATTTTGAACCGACTTATGTCATCCCCACAAAGGCGAGAAAAAGGGTCAACGCACTGAAAAAAGAGGCGGCGAAAGCCGACGAGATTATTCTGGCGTCTGATGAAGATCGTGAGGGGGAAGCGATAGCGTGGCATTTGGTCCAAGCGCTGGGACTGGAAGACCCGAAAAAAATAAAGAGGATTGTTTTTCACGAAATCACGAAGCCGGCGATAGAAAAAGCGCTTGAAAACCCGAGAGAAATTGACTTGAATCTCGTTGACGCCCAACAGGCGCGCAGAATCCTTGACCGCTTGGTCGGGTACGAACTCTCCCCTTTTCTCTGGAAAAAGATGTTCAAGGGACTTTCCGCCGGGCGCGTGCAGTCTGTGGCAGTCCGGCTCATTGTGGACAGAGAGCGGGAAATTGAGAAATTCAAGCCGGTTGAGTTTTGGAGCGTAGAGGCGGAGTTGGAAAAAACTTCACCGGAGCCATCCTCCGGTTCCGCTTTCGTTGCAAAACTTGTCAAAAAAGACGGCAAGCTGTTGGATAAATTTGCCGTTAAAAACAAAAAAGAAGCGGATGAAATTGTCAAAGATTTGGAAAACGCCGAATACAAGGTTGAGCAAGTGACAAAAAAAGAGGTTAAGCGGCAGCCCAAACCGCCGTTCACAACCAGTACGCTCCAGCAGGCGTCCGCGAACAATCTGCATTTTTCCGCGAAACAAACGATGATGTTCGCCCAGCAGCTTTACGAAAAAGGGTTCATTACCTACATGAGAACGGACTCCGTAAATTTGTCCGCCGAGTCTCTCGCTTCCGCCCAAAAAACTATTGCGGGAAAATTCGGCAAAGAATTTTCATTGAGCGAACCGCGAAAATTCAAAACAAAATCAAAGGGGGCGCAGGAGGCGCATGAGGCGGTCAGGCCCTCCGACCCCGCCAAAACGCCGGAGGACTTAAAAACCAAACTGGACGAGAAGCAATTCAAACTTTACGATTTGATATGGCGAAGGTTTATCGCCTGTCAGATGCAGGAGGCGATTTTTGACTCAACAACGGTGGATATCGCCACCGCCCCACTTGGAGACTCAATCTCCAAGTGGACTTTCCGCGCCAGTGGTTCTATAATGAAGTTTGAGGGATGGCTGAAAGTGTATCCGGCGTCCTTCACGGAAAATCTTCTTCCTGAATTGAACGAAAACGAAATGCTTGAGCTTGAAAAACTTCTGCCCAACCAGCACTTCACGGAACCGCCGCCGAGATACAGCGAGGCAACCCTCGTGAAAGCGCTTGAAGAATACGGCATCGGGCGGCCGTCCACCTACGCCCCGACAATCTCCACGATTCAAACGAGAAACTACATTGAAAAAAACGAGCAGCGAAGATTTATTCCGACGGAAACCGGGCTGATGGTAAACGACATTCTCACTGAACATTTTCCGCAAATCGTTGACATCGGCTTTACCGCGAAAATGGAGGAGGAGTTTGACGACATCGCGGAGGGAAAAACAAAATGGGAACCGGTTATTAAAAATTTTTATCAGCCATTTCACAAAAATCTTATGGAAAAATACGATGAAGTTGAAAAAAAGCACACGGACGAGGAAACGGACGAGAAGTGCGAAAAATGCGGGAAGCCGATGATTATCAAACACGGCAGGTTCGGGAAGTTTCTCGCCTGTTCCGGCTTTCCTGACTGCAAGAACGCGAAAGCGATTAAAAAGGAATCGGACAAAATAGGAATGAAATGCCCCAAGTGCCCGCCGGAGGCGGATAAACAGGGCGATGTCATTAAAAAATTCACCAAAACAAAGAGAATATTTTTCGGCTGCTCAAACTGGCCGAAGTGCGATTTTGCCTCTTGGAAAAATCCAATGGAAGAGGAAGGCAAAAAAGAAGCCCCCGACGCTTAATTAAAAGCGTGGGGACAAATAAAACAATTATAACTATTATAATATAATTTCTTCTTCCGGTTCTCTCTCGAACGAGGCAAGCGCGTTGCACCTGGGACACCATTCCGGTAGTCCCAAGGGATCTAAAGTAAGCTCTAGACCGCACCCTTGGCATTTGTAAATAAATCCTGCCATTTCTTCTTCACCTCCTTTCTTTTTCTTTCTATTCTCCAAGTTAAAAGAAAAAAATCCTTCAAAAAGCATCTCCCATCTCCTTTATAAAATTGGTCGAGCCGGCCGGTCGTTAACCGGCTTTCTTCTCCCTTTAAGGAGAATTAGAGGACTTCCTCCCCGGCCCGTCTGTTGTTTATTCTAAATGGGAGTATAATACCATTATGCCGGATGTCAAGGATATTATAAACATCTTGAAAGATCCCTCCCAAGACGACATTGAAATTATCGCCCGCGCTTTTGAATTCGCCAAGGACGCGCACGAAGGGCAAAAAAGGTTTTCCGGCGAGGATTACATCATCCACCCGTTTGAAGCGGCAAAAACTCTCGCCCATCTCAATCTCGGAGCGAAAACAATCGCCGCCGGACTTCTTCATGATGTCTGCGAAGACAACGAGAGCATCAGCGAAAGAGATATCAAGAAAAAATTCGGGGAGGAAGTCGCCTTTTTGGTTTCCGGAGTGACAAAACTCGGAAAACTGAAATACAAGGGCGCCGAACGGCAGGTGGAAAATCTCCGCAAAATGTTTTTGGCGATGGCGAAGGACATCAGAGTTATTTTCATACGGCTCGCGGACCGGCTCCATAATATGAAAACTCTCGGCGCCGTTCCGAAAGAAAAACAAAAAAGGATAGCGATGGAAACCCTTGAGATTTACGCTCCCCTCGCCAACCGCCTCGGAATCGGAGAAATGAAAGGCCAGCTTGAAGACCTGGCTTTTCCGTACATTTTTCCGAAGGAATACGAAAAGCTCACTTTGCTCATGAAAGACAAATACGAGCAAAAAGAAAAAGAGCTGGCGAAAGTAAAAAAAGAACTTCAGCGGGCGCTGGAAAAGAACGGCATCAAAAACGTCAAAATTGATTCGCGCGTGAAGCATATTTTCAGTTTGTTCAAAAAAATGCGGAGGCCGCGGATAAATATGGATATCAACAAGATTTACGATCTTATCGCGATTCGCATCGTTACCGAAAGCGTGGAGGAATGCTACAAAATTTTGGGGATTATCCACAAAATGTGGCGTCCGCTTCCGGGAAAAATCAAGGATTACATAGCGCTCCCGAAGCCGAACGGGTATCAAAGCCTGCACACCACCGTGTTTGCCGCGAAGGGAAAGATAACGGAAATCCAGATAAGGACAGAGGAAATGCACAAGGAGGCGGAACACGGAATCGCCGCCCACTGGGCGTATTCGGAATCCGGAAAACCGAAAAAAGGGGTTAAGGTCAATCCGCGCCTCACTTGGATAAACCAGCTGGTGGAATGGCAAAAAA
>JAADHB010000012.1 GCA_013152035.1 bacterium | reverse complement strand
CTACAATATCTTTGATTTTTTCGGTTTGAAAAAATTCACTATTCAATGCAAATGTGCCCAGGAATGATACCTCTTCCTCGCATAAATCTTCCCACATGTTTAATAAATGCTCTTCTTTCCATGCGTATTGCCGCTGATATGATGGGACACGATACCTGACATCCTTTCTCGAAAGAATATCGGCGACGGTAGTTTTTTCAGATTTAAAATCTTTCATAATTATTTCTTGGGTTTCTTTTTAAGGTTTTTAATATTTTTATCCAATTCCTCAAAACGCTTGATTGATAAATTAAGATATTTTTTCTCGTTGTCGACGCCAATGAACTTTCGTCCGAACAAATATACCGCAAGTCCTGTTGTGGAG
Source organism: bacterium (assembly GCA_013152035.1). Taxonomy (GTDB): domain Bacteria; phylum Patescibacteriota; class Minisyncoccia; order UBA9983; family UBA9983; genus SZUA-82. The sequence goes on along the minus strand of JAADHB010000012.1, from coordinate 16,513 downwards.
CTACCAGTAAACGGATCAAGAACAACATCGCCTTTATTCGTGCTTGCTAAAACAATTCTTTTTAAAAGCTCTGACGGTTTTTGCGTTGGGTGCTTGCCAAAAATTTTTTCAATTCGTTGTGGTGTATTTATTGCCCAAACGCTTCGCATTTGCTTTCCTTTCTCGTGCAAAATTTCATAACGATCTTTCTTTCCACAATGTTTACATTTAATTTCTTTTTGGTAATTATTTTCCCAATCAACCATAGTTTTATAATTGAAAGTATGTTTTGCCTTTTTGTCTTTGCGGGCCCAAATTAAAGTTTCGTGGCTAGCGGTAAAAAAACGACAACTCAAGTTTGGTGAAGCGTTTGGCTTAAGCCACGCAATATCGTTGAGGATGTGGAATTTGTTTATCTCTAACGCAAAACCGCATTGATAAATTGAATGATAGGTTCCGCTTATCCAAATTGTTCCGCTTGACTTTAAAACCCGGTGGCACTCTCTGATCCACTCAAGGTGAAATTCAAAATTCTTTTTTAATCCATTAGTCAAATCCCAATCACCTTTTTTAACACTGACCATTTTCCCATTTTGACAAGTGAACGAACCGCTGGAAAGAAAATATGGCGGATCTGCAAAAATCATATCAACAGAATTTTCCGGAAGCTCTTTTAAAAATTCCAGAGTGTTTGCGCGATACAGTGTGAAGTTCGGTTTTTTGTAGTAGGATTTTTGCATGATAATTATTTATAGTATTCTTCAATTTCTGAAAACTTTTCCAATAACTTATTTACAAAATCAGTTTTCTTGACCAAATATTGGGTAAACCTTGCAGACGATCCATCCCTTAAAGAGACCGACGCCCTATACCCAATGTTTCCTTTTTGTAATTTAACCTTGTTTCCTTCTTCTTTGATAACTTTTGACGGAATAAAAGCAATTTTTTCATCAATTTCTAATTCTTTTGGATTAAAGTATACACCCACAACAAAAAGCGTGTGGTGAGGATTTAGTGTTCTGTCACTAACCTGCACAAGCAAACTCCTCCCTGAATGTAATTTGAAATTACTTTTTACTTGTAAAAATATTGGTTGGTAAACTCCGTTTTTTATTACAATGAGATCAATTATTTCCTCTGCTTCTTGTTTAGTAATTTCCTCTCCAACTTTTTCTTCAGTTGAAGTTTTGAGAAAATTTAATTTATAAGTTTTTTCACTTTTGTATCCTATTTCTACTTTATCACCTGGTTTTGCGTTATTGTCACGAAAGAACGAAACAAGACCATAAATTCTTTGGTTTTTGGGGTCCCACCTTAACTGTACAGAATGCTTACTTTCATTAATAAAAACGCGAATCTTTCCAGGCTTCGGGGGCAGGTTTTTTTTGTGTTTTGATGGGACACGCAAAAATCCTAATTCAATTTCTATTGCTATGAGTTTTTTTCTGAAATTTGATTCTTTTGTGTCCATATTTATTGATTTCCTTATCGAAACATCTAGCGTTGGAGATTTGAGGCTCGTCATTGTGTCTACATTATAGCAAATTTTAGGGGATAAGGAGAGGGAGGTAGATTCGGTCACAAGTCCTCAAAAATTATAATCGCTTCGCTCTTTAATTTTTGGGCTCGCGACCCCGCCTCGGCTGTTTCGTTTCACTCAACATGCCTGCGGCTTTCGAATCCCTCACGAAAGCAAAGCAGTTTGCTTTCTCCTCTCCGCAGCTTTTCGCTGCGCTCAAATCTCGGAGAGGGAGGGATTCGAACCCTCGATACCTTGCGGTATACCGCCTTTCCAAGGCGGCGCACTCGGCCACTATGCGACCTCTCCGTGTTTATTTTTTAGCAAACCCAATCTTTACAACTCCTTTTCCTTTGTGTAAAAAGCGTTCGGGTAGCGGACAATCAAATCTTTGATATACGCAAGCCGTTCCGATGGTCCGGAGAAATCATCCGGATAAAGGGGGCTTTCCGAAGCCATACTCACCGCCTTCTTCTTTATATCCTTCGGGAAAGGAGTTTCAAATTCCTCCATGGTGGCGTTCAAAATAACCAAAGCCTCCGGCTTTAATTGCCCTAAGTCCAATTTTTTGAAAAACTCGTCTTCGGATTCTCTCTGTTTTATCTCCAAATTTTCCTTGATTCGCTCCAATGACTCTTCGGCGATCTCTTCGCCCAAGTTTGTTTCCGCCTTATTTTCACTTATATTTGTATGCACCTCCTTTAAAGTTTCCATAATGAAAAGATACCCTAAATTTCCATTCCGCGCAACGCCTTGATTCTTTCTTCAGCCGGCGGGTGGGTCGTAAAGAGTTTAGCCATAAAGCTCTTGGCTTTCTTGCCCTTGAACGGGCTGGAAATGTAAAGATGGGCGGTCGCCTTGTTTGCCCGCTTCATTGAGGCGGGATACTGAGATATTTTTTCCAAAGCGGAGGCGAGCCCTTCCGGATACCTCGTCAACAGCGCGCCGGAGGCGTCCGCCAAAAATTCCCTTTTGCGGGAAATCGCCAGCTGGATAAGAGTGGCGGCGATCGGGGCGAGAATCGCCAAAACAATGCCGGCAACCATCATTATCAACTGCGCCCTGCCGTCCCCTTCCCGATTGCGTCCCCTCCCGCCCCAGATGGTGAATCTCAAAAAGAAGTCGGAAAGCAGGGCGACAAAACCGACGAGCACCACGACAATGGTGGAAATTAAAATGTCGCGGTTTCCAATGTGCGAAAGTTCGTGGGCGATTACCCCCTCCAACTCCGTCCTGTCCAGTTTTTCAAGCAAGCCGGTCGTGACCGCCACGACCGCTTTTTCCTTGTTCCTTCCGGTGGCGAAAGCGTTTGGCGCGGGATCGCTGATGACATATATTTTCGGCAAGGGCAGCCCCGCGGTGATGCAAAGGTTTTCCACCAGGCGGTAAAGTTCCGGATTATCGTTTTTCTCAATCGGCTTGGCGCCCGACATTTTGAGCACTATTTTGTCCGAATACCAAAAACTGAAAAAGTTCATCAGTAGACTGAAAGCCACGGCAACATACAAAATAACGGAATTGCCGTAAATTTGCGCGAACCCCCAACCAATCCCGATAACCACCACCAAAAAAGCGGTCATCAAAAACCAAGTCTTGCGGATATTTTTATCTTGTTGAGTATAAAGAGACATAAATAACTCGTTTTTAGTTATTATTTTACAATGGAACGCAACAAGGGGTCGTAACTTTTAGCCTAATTTCCTGTTACCGTAACAGGAACCGTTATTTGGCAATCCTTAACGGAGGTATCGGTAACTACCAGATTTGTTTTACCAACGCCAGTTGGGATAATTTTCACATCTTTTCCGTTAAAGGCGGAGAGTCTGGCGATGTTTTTGTTTTCAATGCGCCAAGCAACCTCGCTCTCACCTCCGCTAAAACCGCTAACCCCAAAACTAAACGCGGAAACGGCGCGCCTGTTGACGCTAATTTCCGACACCCTCAGGCTGCTCGGTTTCTCGTTTGGGCCGGAACTTGCCGGCTGCAAAGTGCAGTCGGGGTTTTCAAGTAAATTCCTGTTTACGCAAAGCGTCGCAAAATCCCAATCTTTATTTGAAAAAGACCCCGTTTCCCATTTCTTTAAAAATGCAATCAAATTGGAGGGTTTGTCGTAGACACAGCTCCGTTCCGTGTCTTTTTGCGCTCCCATGGCCTGCTCGCTCCATTTTTTCATTGAAGCCAGTTGTGCCTCAATTTGACTATCAGACATGGTCTCAAGTTTTGCGACCTCTTTGGGCGACGCCTTCGCCTTGAAATCCTTAATGTAATCCTTGACGCTGTATTCGTTGGGTATCATTGTTTGGTGATAAATATACTCATTCTTGTTTTTGTAAAATTTTGTCTGCATTAATGTCGCCATAAAAGGATTCCTAAGGGAAACAAATTTTACTTTCGCGTCCTTTCCGTTTTTTTGCGCTTCAATAAAACAATCAAAATCTTTTTCGCAATCCAAAGCCTGCCTGCTCGCGGCTTGCTTGGTGTTTTTTTTGACTGCCGGCTCTTGGGTATCTTTTTCGGAAACGGCAGTGCTTGTCGTTTGGTTTTCATTGTTTTGTTTTTCCGTTTTTGGCGCCTTTTGCGTCAAGAGGTAACCGCCGGCAAGAGCGAAACCGATTACCGCGATTATCGCCACCACCGCCAAAAGACCAAACCCCTCCTGCCCCTTAAACGAACCTTTTTCTTCACTAATTTCTCTTCCTGAAAAAGTGTCCGGCTCGGGATCGGGATTTTTTGCCTCCGACAATGCCTTCCTTGTGTTTCTTATTTGCAAAACCAGCAGCAACAGGGCGAAAGAAAAAATAAAAGTCGGCAAATACCAAGGAAAACCGATTAACATCATCACCAGGGCGACGAATGACAAAAAAACAAAAGTTGACAATATTTTAACCAAGATAAAAACATTGCTTGCCAACTTAACCCCCTTTTGCGCCTTCATTTTTGTTATATCCATATTATTAAACAAAACTGCATTAAAACTTGTAATTTATCTTCTAAAAATACGACGCTAAAAATCAACCTTGACCGGTTCTCGGGCGGCTTCTTCCTCCAGTTCAAAAAAGTCCATTTTCTTGAAGTTGAAAATTCTGGCGATAATGTTCGCGGGGAAGGAATCAACCTTGATGTTCAGATCGCGGACATTCGTGTTGTAGAACCTGCGCGCCGCCTGAATTTTGTTTTCAGTGTCGGAAAGCTCTCTCTGGAGTTCAAGGAAGTTTTCGTTCGCCTTGAGTTGAGGATAATTTTCCGAAACGGCGAAAAGGCTTTTCAGCGCGCCCGTCAGCATATTTTCCGACTTGCCCCGCTCAGCGACCGTTTGAGCGCCCATCGCCCTCGTCCTCGCTTCCGTCACTTTCTCAAAAAGCTCCCGCTCATGCGAGGCGTAGCCCTTTACCGTCTCCACGAGGTTGGGGATAAGGTTATACCTTCTTTTCAGCTGAACATCAATGTCCGACCACGCCTCTTTCGCACGATTGATAAGGCGAATAAAACCGTTGTAGGCGGCGACAAACCACAGAACGACCGCCGCCGCGACTCCCAAAATGACCCAAAGTATCGTGCTCATAATATTATATTGGTCCGCCAATCGGCGGAAATTAAACTTATAAACTGACAATCAAAACCTTTATACCCTTTATAATAGCATGTTTTACGAATATATACGCCCGCTAATTTTTTGATAAACAATAGACCTGTGGGCTATATAAAAGATTTTTACAGTCGCGGCTTCAATGCGGAAAATAACACGATAATCGCCCACACGCAATTTTCTGTAACCCTTTAAAGATCTGCGGAGCGGTTTTCCAAATGTTTCGGGCGAGGCGGTAAGTTTTTCTTCAATGGCATTCTTAATCCTGTTTTTATCTGTTTTTGAAAGCCCGGGGATATCTTCGGAAATAACCGATTCATGGTAAACAACATCAAAAATCATTTCCATGTTTTTTGATGTGAGCTAAATTTCGCTTTTTTGCTGTCCCTCTCGGAAGCAATCTCATCCCACACTTGGTCTTCTTCAACTTCAACAGCGAGACGAAGAAGTTCTGCCGCCTTTGTCGCCTGAGGAACTTGGTCGCGCTCCGACAATCGCCCCAGGGCGTAGTCAAGAGATTGCGGAATGCTTACATTTATTCTTTTTTTTGTGATACTCATAAATTTAATGTTTTCCCCCTTTTTTTTATCTTAATTAACATAATCAGTGTATCAAAAATGTATCACCTGTGTCAACCTGGAATCTTACCCTCTTGTTGGCTCATTTCTGTAATTTCTTGAATTAAGTATTTATCTTCCTCTTTTACCATGCGATAAAACTTATGTATTGTTTTACCAGAAGCGTCTCTGCCAGCAACGCCAAAAATGAAGGGTTTGTCCGGGGATAGGTTTCCGTTTTTATACTCTGCAACTACGCTGTCAAAATCTCCCCGAGAAAGATCGTAAGCATTTTGCCCCTTATTCAATTCGCTGGCTTTAACGGGATGAGTATGAATATCGCCAACCAGTTCCCAATCAGCGAACTCAGGATAACTTTTTTTTACTTATTTCCTCGGCTCTCTTTTTTATGTTATTTATATAAATGTCCTTTATTTCCTCAACGCCCTCTTTGTAAAAATAATCTTTCATTTTACCCTCCTCTTCCAAAATTCCTTTTATACTCACATCAACTTCTCCTTTTTCATTTTGAGTAAAATTACCCAATAAAATTCTGTATTTTTCTTTTCCGCTTTCCATTTCTTCGTTTATCACTTCAGGCAAGAATTCAAACGCCTCTTTTTCAATACTAAAGAACACTTTTAAATCTTTGTTAAGAAAATCTAATTCTTTTATTTCCTCAACACTATTTTCATATATATTTGCGCTAGGTATTTCCATTTTTACTCAATTGTTTGAAAATTGCCGTCAACGATTTTTAAGCCCTCAATTTGCCTTTTGAAAACAAGCATGTTCTCTTTTGGGGCTTTTAATGTCTTGCAAGTAAATTCCAGGAGTCTTTTAGACATAAATCACTTCATCAAGTATGCTGTTTTTAATAATCGGCTTGATGGCTTTTTTTGAAACAAGGTCAACTTTTTTGTTTAAAATTTCACTTAAGTAGAACTCCAATCTGATAAAATCAAAAAAGCCGATTGGCGACGCGAATTCCACCAAAATATCCACATCACTGTCGTTTTTCTCTTCACCCCGAACAACAGATCCAAAAATCCCCATTTGCTTTACATGGTACTTCTCTTTTATCGTCGGAAGATTTTTGGAGACAATGCTTTTTATTTCTTCTTTTTCCATGCTTTTAGTTTATACCCCTTGCCGAGAAAATCAACAACCTGCACGGCATATTGCCGGATAAAGAGAATGTAGTTCGGGATGCCGGGAATCCCCTTTGGGCCGGGGTTTAGCCGCCTCGCTTCGCTCGACATGGCTCAACCCTTCGATTCCCGACGCGAGTCAAGCAGTTGACTCACTGCACCCTCACTTCGTTCGGGATGCCGGGAATCGAACCCGGGCCACGCGCACCCCATGCGCGCACACTGCCATTATGCTACACCCCGAAATTTAAACGCAACAACGGGCGCGCCGCCAAAACAAAAAAATGGGTGATCGACGGGATTTGAACCCGCAACCGCTCGGACCACAACCGAGTGCTCTACCAATTGAGCTACGACCACCATCAGTGGGCAAATTCTTGGTCTGCCGGGAGGTTTCGCTGTGCGCAGGAGAGGACTTGCCTCTCACAAGAAACTTGTTGCGAAACGCACTGTTTTTACCACAAGGGCACTTCTTATTTTCTAATTCGCAAGCTTATAAGAAAATAATGTCGTATAGTCGCTTCGCCTGCCTGCCGGCAGGCAAGCTCCTTAAAAACAGGCGCCTACGGTTCAAGTCCTCTCCTGCGCTCACTCACTTCGTTCGCTGTGCGCAGGAGAGGACTTGAACCTCCACGGGATTGCTCCCACAGCCCCCTCAAGGCTGCGTGTCTACCAATTCCACCACCTGCGCGGGAGTTTTTAATTTTCTTTTTCGCCCTCCACTTTTACTTCGCCCTCTTCCTGCGAAACCTCCTTCTCCTCGGCGTCTTCCTTCTGAGCGTCCTCTTTTTCTTCCGCGGCTTCCTCTTGGACAGCCGTTTTTTCCTCAGCTCCCTCTTCTGTTTTTGTTTCTTCTTCCGCTTTCACTTCATCAACCGGCTCATCAACCGCCTCCGGCTTCGGCTCCTCCACGATTTCTTCTTCCTCCTCTTTCCCGCCGGAAACAATATTTCTCAACTGCTTCATCTTCCTGCGAATCTGTTTCGCCGTTTTCTCGCGAATGTAGTAAAGCTTGGCTCGTCTCGCCTTTGAGCGCTTGACGATTTCAATTTTATCAATATTGGGAGAAAAAACGGGGAAAATCCTTTCCACGCCGATTCCGCCGGAAATTTTTCTCACCGTAAAAGTGGCGCCGGACTCAAAACCGTGCTTGTGGGCTATAATCAAACCCTCAAAAGCCTGAAGGCGCGTTTTTTCGCCTTCGCGAATCTTCTGCCAAACGCGAACGGTGTTGCCCGGGCGAAGATCCCACTTTTTTCTCTGTTCAATGTTTATATCAGCCAACGCCATAATGGTTAGAATGTATCACATTATTTCAATTTCCGCAAGAACGACAGCGTTTTCTCCAAATCCTCCGGCAAATCCGCCTCAAGCATAATCCTTGATCCGTCCGGCGAGACGAACTCCAGCGACGCGGCGTGAAGAAAATGGCGGTTGAGCCCGTCCGGACATTCTTGGTTTTTGGGGCCGTACAGGCTGTCGCACGCCAGCGGGTGGCCAATCGCCTTGAAATGCGCCCTTATCTGGTGTGTTCTGCCCGTTTTCGGCCACGCCTCAACTAAAGTGAAGTCCGAAAATTTTTCCAAAACTTTGTACTCCGTAACGGCCTCCCTGATTTTGCCCGTCAGCTTCCCGACCGACGCTTTCTTGCGAAAATCTTTCTTGCTTTTTCCAATAGGCAAATCAATGATGCCTTCTCTTTTTTTTACTTCCCCCAAGACAAGCGCGATGTATTTTTTTTGAATTTCTCTTTCTTGAAACAGTTTTTTCAAGTATTCAAACGCTTTTTGGTTTTTGGCGATTAATAAAATTCCCGAGGTGTCTTTATCCAGGCGATGGACAATCCCGGGGCGAAATTCAGGATTGTCGCCGACATTCTTAATTTCCGGATATTTTTTGGCCAGCCAGTCAACGAGAGTTTTTTCTTTGGAACGCCCGTCTCCGTGGACAAGCAGCCCCGCCGGCTTATTCACCGCCAAAATGTCATTGTCTTCGTAGATTATTTCCATAGGTGAGTGGTGGTGGGCGGCGAGGGACTCGCCTACAAATAATTTTCCTGACGGAAAATTTTCGCAGACCCGCCTCGCGGTTTTTGCCTTTGCTTCGCCCTGCACCGTATGGTGCAGGGCTTCGCAAAACAAAAACATCGCTACGGCTTTCGAGTCCCTACGCGAGCCAAGCAGTTGGCTCGCTCGCCACCAACAAAACTCCGCTTCGCCCCGCACCGTCTGGTGCGGGGCTTCGCTCCGCTTTGTGGGCGGCGAGGGACTCGAACCCCCAACCCTCTCGGTGTAAACGAGATGCTCTAGCCATTGAGCTAGCCGCCCATTAAACTTTACTATAAAACAAAAATCGTTTTAATGCAAAACAATTTTTGTTGACTTCCTTGAACGCAAAAAGGTAAAATAAGAACAATATGGGAAACATACATCGTTACCTGATAAAAATAACGGCCGTTGCGGTTTTTCTGTACGGATCTTTCGGGGTCTACGCCGGCATCCTCGCGTCTTATAATTTATCAAAATTGAAAGCGTTGGGCATTTCAAAGGAAATGCCCAACATAGACTCACTCATCGGCTATGCCGCCATAGGGGCAATGGTCGGACTTGTGGGATTAATCGGATCATTGGGATTGTTTTCATTTAAAAAATGGGGTCTGTATATTGTTTCTTTGTTCTTTCTCCTTCTCTGGGGTTTCAGTTTTATGGCGGAAGGAGGTATCGCGCGGGACTGGCTGACATTGTCCATCGCGACTGCGGCCTTCATCTACCTCTTGGCTCAAAATAAACTATTCTCATCTTATGTATAATCACGGGCCACTCGCGAAGCTCACTCCAGCCTAAACCTTAAGATGTGTTCAGCACCTCACTCATTCGCAAACCAAAAAACTCTTTCACGATTACTTTTGTGCCGGTTTCATTTTTATACCAGCCGTCTCTGGAAAACATATCAGACACTTTATCAACATTTGCTCGTATGAGTTTTGTTCCAACATTGCTCAGCTTGCTAAAATGCACCCACCCTCGTCGTTGTGAAAAAGCGGAATTCACAAGAATAATGCTGCCATGCGGGATGTTTTCTGTTTCTAAAAGATTAAGCGACCGTTTTACATTGTCGGGCATGGTTATAGATTCTTTCTCTATAATTATGTCTTCTTTGGGTACGCCGTGTTCAATTGCAAAGCTCGCGAACATTTCCGCTTCGGGCGCGGCATTGTTATTTTCATAAGACGGCGACCTACCACTTACCAATATTTTTGTCGCATAACCTTTTTTGTATAAGTCGACGGCTTTTTCTGTGCGAAATGTCTGCTTTGCCCCGAAGACAAAAATTAAGTCCGCTTCCTCAAGGGTATCCTCTTCGGAAAGATAATCGTATAAATCGTTAAAGAGTTTTTGTTTTGTTTGGTCATCTTGCGCGCCCAAAATATTGCCTATCAAACCGTTAAACATTGCGACCGTTTCGTTAAAAAGCGCGTTGTCACCAAAGTCCGCAAACTTGAAATCTTTTGTAAAAAATTCGGTTGACAGATTGAAAGAATTTAATAACGCAATTATCGTAGAAAAATCAGCATAATGAACACTCTCCTTTTTGTGAGAAATTTTCCTTGTTGCTTCGGATGCAAGAATTTTTTGCAACTCTTTGTAACTTGGTAATTGTGTTGGGCTTGTTCTCATTATGTTTTTTTGTTTTGTCCAGGCGTTGTCGAAAGGTGTATATTCTCCATTCCACCGCGGAGATATTATCCCAGAACCAAAAGTAATTATGCCCCCGAGAGGAATCGAACCTCTATTAAGGGCTTAGAAGGCCCTCGTTCTGTCCGTTGAACTACAGGGGCGTGTTGCCGCCGACCAAAGGCCGGCGAGAATAACGCGAACAATTTTACAGCGAAGGGTCCCTCATCTCCGGCGCGGACAAAATGTTTTCAAAATTCCGCTCCTTGGCGTCAAGCTCCTTCAAAACATCGTTTAAATCCCTTCTGTTCAGGCTTGCCGCGCTTTTGCCGATCAGCGCGCCCGGGGCTGTCTCATTCACCTTGTTGTGCGCGAGAAAAAAACAAAAATCCACTGCCAAAAGCGAGGCGAAAAGAAAAACGGAGCAAAAAAACAGCACTTTCCAGTCCCTCAGCGCCTTAATACTGACGCCGTCTTCGCTGTATAGGTTAAAATACCCTATTATTTTACTGAAATCAATCTTTTTCATCGTTGATAAAACTGTTTAAAATTATTTCAAAATCCGCCGACCATCTTGCCTTGTTTTTTTGTTCGGAATCCGCGGATGTTTCTTCGTTCAATTGGATGTAGGATTTTTTAACGGACACTTTATATGGCAAGTTTTCAACCAGCTCAAGGTATTTGAATATCCCGCCGAAATCCCCGGACACATTAAAGCGGAAGTTTGCCCCGCTCCCACCGTCTTTTCCGACATTTATGGAATTAAGTTTGAGAAAAACGCCCGTTTGCCCGCTCAGATTTTCAAGGGCTTTGATAAACTTAATGATCGTTTCATTGTTCAAAAAAACATCGTCAATTTTGCCCCTTTTCTCCGCGATATCCTCCATCAGCGACTTGAGCGACTTGCTGTCCGCCGCCTTTTTCTCAACAAGCGCGAGATTAAGCCGCGCTTCGGCAATTTTTTCTTTTTGCGCGCCGATAACTGAAAAAAGGTAAAACCAGCCGGAAAAAACCAAAATATTGGCGAGGGCGATCGGCAAAAAAGAGAATATCAGTTTTTTATATTTTATTTTCATTCTTGTTGATTTTAATGATAACGCTGAATTCAATGTTTTTTTCTTTCAAAAGGTTCGCGGGGGGCAACTCCACGGAGGCGAAGAAGTCCTCGCCCTTCAAGGCGGACATGAAATCAAGCAGATTTTCTCGGGTCGCGCTGAAGCCCGCGGCGGAAATTCTTCCGGCGTACTCCTTTTGGAAGTTTCCGTCGTAGGAAAAAGCCCTCAACGATATGCCGCCGTTCTTGTTTAAAATAATTTTTCGGATGATTTCCGCCACCGATGGCGAATTTTCCCGATTTTTTTTGAGCAGGGCGATTTTTGAGTTCAAGTCCTTGACCGCGGGAATGACTTCCGCCGAATCTGAAAGATCTAATTGTTTTTCTAAAAACGCGGCTTGCCTTTCATACCCTTTTTTCTGGACGGACACCAAATAGGAAAGCGGAAGAAGAAGCGCGACTGCTCCCAGGGCGGAAAAAAGAGAAAGAACGCCAAAAACCAAAAAGAGTCTCCTCAGATATTCCTTCTTTGCTTTTATTTTGTCTTTTAACGGCAGAAGATTAATCATTTTTATATCGCTTATTGCGCCACCGACCTGAGTGCCAGCCCGAGAGCGGTGGTGTAAATCAAAGATTCCCTTAATTCTATTTCCGGTATGTGCTCGCTGAAGGATGTTATGTTGATCCATGGATTGGACAGCTCCACGGGGGTTTTCAGTTCGTACGAAAGATATTCGGAAAAACCGGACAAGTTTGAATCACCCCCGCAAAGCAGAATTTTGGCGATTTTTTTTCCCTTTATCTCCGCCGGAGGGGCGGATTCTCCGCGTTCGTTCAACTGTGAATCCCAGTAGGACATATGCCGGCTCAACTCGTCTTTTATGACGGAAACAACGGGGAGGATGGAGTTGAACACTTCCTCGTTTCCTTTTCCCTTAACCAGCCCTTTTTCTATTTTTATTTTCTCCGCCTGCTGAATATCAATGTTCAGATTCTTGGCGAGCGCCGCGCTCAGATCGTCGCCGGCGACGCTTATCGTTGAGGTGAATTGGACTTTTCCGGCGCTCACAATAGTAAAGGTTGTTCTCGTCTTTCCAAAATCAACGATGAAATACGTCCTTTTGTCGTTTTCCGGCACTACTGCCCTGGCGGAAGCCCTGGTTTCCATCTCAAAAGCCAGAGGAAAAAATCCGCCGCCGACAAAAACATCCCTGTAATCTTCAACGAGATCTTTTGAGAAAGCCACAAGGTTGACATCTATGTATTTTCCGGATTCATTCGCGGAATTCCCGGCCGGCCGCGCCAATTCAAAATCAAAAATGGCGTCGTTTGCCGAAAGCGGAATATGCTCCTCCAGTTGTAATTCAATCGCGCTCCTGATTTCGCGGCCGTTCATCTCGGGGAGCTTCACCCTACTGAGAAAGGCTTTTTCTTCGGGCAGCGCGACAACGACATGCTCCGCGCCGAGCTCTTTTTTCAGCGAGGACAAAAAATCAATGAGTTTTTCTTTTTGTTTGATCTCGCCGGACTCAATGATTCCTTGCGGAATAACTTTCGTTCCGTATTTTGACACCGTGTACGCGCCGCGTTTTCTTTGAAGTTCAACGTATTTAACGGAACGGTCCGAAACATCAAACCCCAAGGCGGGCATTGCCAGATACTTCGGAGGAGGAAAATAATCAAGAAAAAAACTCCTTTTCATCTTATGTGTATTATACAATATATCTCAGTCAATCTCTATAACTTTTTCTTTTTCTCCCCGCTCCTCCATTTTCATCAAGTGTTCCGGGATGTCGGAAAGGAATCGCGACGGCATATTCAGCTGCTTGGAGCCGAAAACGGTGCGGGAGACACTAAAGGAAAGGAACAGTTTTTCCTTGGCTCGGGTGACCGCCACATAAAACAGGCGGCGCTCCTCCTCTTCTTTTTCCGGTCCGCCGTCCCCGAATCCGCTGTGAGGAAAAAGCCCATCCTCAAGCCCAACGATAAAAACATTTTTAAATTCAAGCCCTTTGGCGGAATGGACGGTCATCAGGCGGACTGGCTGAGCGCCCTCGCTTTTGTTCATTGAATCCTGGTCGCTCATCAAAGCGGCGTCCTCAAGCATTTTTTCAGCGGCCTCTTCCCCGGGAAGGTGGTTGTATCGCCCGGCGATGGTGACGAGCTCTTTCAAATTTTCCAGCCGCTCCCTGTCATCGTCTCCGCCCTCCTCCAGAAATTTCTGGTATCCGCTTTCCATCATTATGAAACGAATAATATCAGGCAGCTTATCAGTCGCCATTCGTTTTTTTATCTCCTCAAGCAGTTTGAAGAAGTCAGCCACCTTTTCCCGCGCCCCGACAGGAAGCTCTTTTCCGGAAAAATGATTAAGGATTGTCACCTTGCCGATTCCGCGCGGCGGCACATTGATTGTTCTTTTTATGTCCAGCATGCTTTGCGGATTTATGGCAGCGCGCAAAAAAGAAAAAATGTCCTTAACCTCTTTGCGTTTGTAAAATTGCGTTCCCAAAACATGATAGGGAACGCCGTGTTTTAGGCACGCTTCCTCAATGGCACGCGACTGATAATTCGCTCTATACAAAACGGCCGCCTCGTCACCCCCCGATTGCGCGAAAATTTCTTTCAGTTTTCCCGCGACAAAATCCGCCTCCTCCTGTTCGGTCATCGCCTCAAACAGAGAAATTTCCGCCCCTTTTTCTTTTTTGGCTATCAGCCGCTTCGGCTTCCTCATTTTATTTTTTTCAATAATGTTCGCCGCCGCCTCCAGGATGGTTTGGGTTGAACGGTAATTCTCCTCCAGCACAACCAAAACATTGTCCGGATAATCCCTTTCAAAGTTCGTGATGTTTCTGAAATCCGCGCCCCTCCAAGAATATATGCACTGGTCTATGTCGCCGATGACGCAGATGTTTTTGTGTTTGGCGGCGAGAATTTTTGAAAGCTCGTACTGCCCCTTGTTGGTGTCCTGATATTCGTCAATCATGATGTATTGCCAAAGGTTTTGGTAATACTCGCGGACATCTTTGTTTGTTTTCAAGAGAACAACCGTTTTGTAAATAAGATCGCTGAAGTCGAGCGCCTTTTGCTCTTTCAAGTACTCCTCGTATTTGTTCCAAATTCGGCTGAGCGTGCCCGGGAAAAAATCCTCTCCGGCGGAAGCGGCAAATTCCTCGTTCCCGATAAGGTCGCCTTTGTATCGGGAAATCAACGACTGCATCTTCGCCGGCTGAAACTGCTTCGGATCAAGACCGAGATCTTTGATTGCCGATTTCATCAAACTCAAGGAATCTTCCTTGTCAAAAATGGAAAAATTCCTCGGCGCGCCGACGGAGGCGCCATGCCTCCGCAGAATATGGACGCCAAGAGAATGAAAGGTGCTGATCAGGGGCGCGGGTTTTTTGCGGAGAGAGTCGGCTCCTTCGTCCCTCGGGCTGGCAGTGGGATCATTATTACTTTTATCAATGGAGGCGCGGGACGAAGGGGCCGACTCTCGAAGCAAGTCCGTTATCCTCTCCCGCATTTCCGCCGCCGCCTTATTCGTGAAAGTAACCGCCAGAATCCGGTTCGGCTCAACGCCCTGGCTGACCAAATAGGCGACCCTGTGGCTGATGGCGCGCGTTTTCCCAGCCCCCGCGCCCGCCAAAACCAAAAGAGGGCCGTCTTTATGCAAAACCGCCTTCTTTTGATTGTCATTCAAGTTTTCAAGCAACGCATCCATAAAAAATACTCCGTTCGGACCGCCGGGATTCCCCTTCGGGCCGGGGTTTGCCGGCCGCTTCGCGGCATCGTCAAACCCTTCGAATCCCGACACGAGCAAAGAAATTTGCCCGCTTCGCTCCTCACTGCGTTCGGACCGCCGGGATTCGAACCCGGAGTCACGCGAACCCGAATCGCGCATGTTGCCGTTACACTACGGTCCGTTCATTGCCGATTATATCACAATTTCTTCTTTATTGTCCGTTAGAGAATTTTACAAAACCTCATACGCCATTATCCCAACCGAAACAGCGACATTTAAAGATTCTTTTTTGCCGCGCATCGGTATCTCCACAACAGAATCGCATTTTTGCAAAATCTTCTTATCTAACCCTCTCACCTCATTGCCGAAAACAAGCGCCAGCGGGAATTTCGGCTTAAACTTTTTGTAACTAATCGCCCCTTCAGCCAATTCAACAGCCGCGACTCGCGCTCCCTCCTTTTTCAGCTTCGCAATCAACTTTCCGATATCCCGAACCTTCTCCCATTCAACCGACTCTTCCGCCCCTAAAGCCGTTTTGCTTATTTCTTTCCTTTTTCTGCCGAAAGCGTCGGTGGGCGCCGGCGTGTAGCCGGTGAGAAAAATTTTAGAAACCCCCGCCCCATCCGCGGTCCTAAAAACCGAACCGACATTATACAAACTCCTAACATTATGAAGAATAATAAAGATTTTGTTGTTATTGTGAGTCATTTGCTAATTTATTCCCCATAAGTTCACAACGATGCACTTATGGGTTTACTGGAAATAAAAGACGTCCCCGATTAAACACTTGTAAGGTGTTTAATGGCTTCGTTTATTTGATCATCAAAATTATTATCCGTATTTATAGTTTTAAAGCCATATTTTTTAGATTCTTTTTCAAAAAATTTCCCGTATTCACAAATCGTTTTTGTAATTTTGTTGTATGTATCCTCCTTGTTTGTTCTCGCAATAATCCAATCATTTGGAGTTGCGCTTTTTTTGACATCACCAACAAGTTTTATTTCATCATTTTTGACAAGAAAAACACCCTTCACTTTGTTGGGGTATTTAATATTTAGCTCAGAAACGAGTTTTGGCTCAACATGATAACCCTCTATAATGAAATCATTTCCATCTGTTATCTCACAAATTGTAAACATATCAATTGCCTGATAAGAAGTTTTTGCTTGCTGTTGGTACGCTTCAATAATTTCATCTGTTGAATATTGAGAATATTTTTCGTCATTATCCTTCCCGCGCTGAGAACTGGCAGGA
>JAADHB010000034.1 GCA_013152035.1 bacterium | reverse complement strand
CGGTGCCGGTTGAGGAAGATTTGGTCTACAAGATAAAGGGAAGAGATTTCCTAACCGGGCTTCCGCGCGGCACCGAAGTTTTGACGAACGAGGTCGTAAAGGCGATAGAGCCGGAGTTGAAGGAAATGATGAACGCCATTAAGGCGGTTTTGCAGGATACTCCGCCGGAATTGGCGTCGGACATTATGGACAATGGTATTATTATGACAGGGGGTTCCTCTCTTTTGCGCAACATAGACGAACTGGTCTTCCGCTCCACCGGCGTGAAGGCGGCGATAGCCGAGGACACCCTGTTGTGCGTCGCTAAAGGCACAGGCATCGCTCTTAACCATTTGGATGTCTACAAAAAAAGCATCATCGCGAAGAGATAAATTCTTTCAGTTTCTCCATATCTTTGACAACCCCCGGCGCGGCGGTTTCCACAATCATATCTATGTTGTTTTTCTTCGCGAACGCCGCGAATTTTTTGAACGCCTCAACTCCGATTTTCCCTTCGCCGATGTGGGCGTGGCGATCTTTTCGCGAGCCGCATTCCATTAAGCTGTCGTTGGCGTGAATCAGCTTCACATTTTTCAGCCCGATATGTTTGTCCAGAATTTTCATATTTTTTTCATAGTCGTTTTTCCAGTCGTAGCCGGACGCGAAACTGTGCTGGGTGTCCAGACAGATTCCGGCGAGGGCATTTCCGCCTGAGGCGGATTTCACTTCATTCAGAATTTTTCCAATCTCCTCAAAATCGGAGCCGATTATTTTTCCGGCTCCGGCGCTGTTTTCAATAAGAAGTTTCGCGGAACCGTTGTAACCGTCCAGAACCTTTTTCAGCCCCTCAACGGTCTTTTTGATTGCCGTATCGTTGCCCAATTCTTTCGCGCTTCCGAGGTGGGTCATTACATATTTCGCGCCCAAGGCGCTCGCGCGCTCCAATTCATCTCTTATCGCCTTGATTGAGCCGTAACGGATGCGGTTGTTTTCCGATGCCAAGTTGATGTAGTACGGGGTGTGAATGTAGGCAGTTTGTAGTCGGCAGTCGGCAGTTTTTAGCCTAAATTCTTTGATAATTTCCGGGGTCAGTTCTGGGCTTTTTCCGCCCTGCGGGGAGCGAGTGAAAATCTGCATAACATCACAGCCCAACTCCCGCGCCCGCTCCGGCGCCTTATCAACCCCTCCCGCTATGGAAACATGGCATCCAACTTTTGTCATTATTTAATTCTAGTCTTTCCCGCTTTCTTTTACAATTGACTATTTTGCTGGTGGTGTTAAACTTAAATTATGAAGTTATACAGTTTTAGGACAATTATTGAACCGGATGAACCGCGAGGATACCATGGTTTTGTGCCTTTACTGAAGGGCATCCACACTTGCGGGGAAACCGTACAAGAGGTCAAAAAAAACCTTAAAGAAGCCATCAGGTGCCATGTTTATGGACTGATGAAAGACGGTGAGGACATCCCTCGGGAAGAAGATACTTTTGAGTCGGTAGAATCTTTTTCAGAAAAAGAATTGGCGATTGGCCGCTAATTTGTTATGCCCAAACTCCCGATTATTAAATCTCAGGAATTGATCCGCGCCTTAAAAAAGCTCGGATTTTTAAAGTACCATCAGGTTGGAAGTCACGCGCAGTTTAAAAACTCAAACGGACAGAAAATAACGGTACCTGTTCACGCGGGAAAAGACATTAATAAAAAAACACTGAAAGGGATTATTAATGATCTGGAAATTGATGTTGAAGAATTCGTCGTATTATTAAAAAATAAGTAGAGTTATTGTCTTTATGTCGTTATCAATCGGAATTGTTGGTCTGCCGAATGTGGGGAAAAGCACGCTTTTTAAGGCGTTGACCAAGAAGCAAGTGGACATACAAAACTATCCGTTCTGCACCATTGACCCGAATGTGGGCGTGGTGAAAGTTCCGGACGAACGCCTGAATAAACTGGCGGAGTTTTCGCGCTCCCAGAAAACGATTCCGGCGGCGGTGGAATTCGTGGATATCGCCGGCTTGGTGAAGGGCGCCGCCGAGGGCGAGGGGCTCGGGAACAAATTTTTGGCGAACATTCGCGAAGTGGACGCCATCTGCGAAGTGGTGAGAATTTTTTCCGCCGGAGGCGGATCCGCCTCCGGCGGAGAAATAACGCATATTTATAACAGCATTGACCCAATCAGAGACATCGGCGTCATAGAAACGGAATTGATTTTGGCTGATTTGGAGACGGCGAGCAAAAGCGAACGCAACCTTGAGAGAGAAGTCAGGGCGCGGGACAAGGAGGCGATAAAAAAAATGGAAGCGGTCAAGAAAATCAAGGAAGCGCTGGAAAGGGGCGAGCCGGCGAGGAAAGCCGGCCTGAACGAAGACGAATTGGCGCTCGCGCAAGATTTGCATCTGCTTACTTTCAAACCGGTTCTTTATGTTTTTAATGTGTCCGAAATGGAGAAGGATTGGAAATTGCCATTTTCCTTGCCCGCCATTGCAAACCGAAATTGTGAGGTGTTGCAGGCGGGCATCACGGACATAACGGGAAATGATTCCAGAGGGCAAATTTCCAATCCTTCTCAGAATGTCGCGTTAGATATTAAACTTGAAGAAGACCTGCTGGAGATGAGCGAGGAAGACAAAAAAGAATTGGAGATAAAAAGCGATTTGGACAAGCTTATCGTTGAGGCGTATAAGATGCTCGGGCTTATGACTTATTTCACCACCGGCGAGGACGAAACGCGCGCGTGGACGATTAAAAAGAACTCAACCGCGCCGGAAGCCGGGGCGGCGATACACACGGATTTCCAAGAGAAATTCATTCGCGCGGATGTCGTAAATTGGAAAGACCTGCTGGACGCAAGCTCGTACGCCGCCGCGCGCGAAAAAGGGCTCGTCCGCACGGAGGGAAAAGAATACATCGTAAAAGACGGCGATGTGATTGAATTTAAAATTTGATTGTGTTAGGAATACAGATAGAATACATTAAAAAATTTTGAGGAGGTGCGAAGTGAGAAAAAAACCAAAATACAATGCCCCATGTCTCGTTGTTTATAATGACGAGACATGGGGAAAAATGCCCTTTTTAATTTTAAAAAAAAGATACGGGAGATGTAACGACTCTCCCGAGAAAAAATGGTGGTACAGTGGGGTTTTGTTTTCTCTCGCGCCGGCGGGAGAAAGCTACGCCCACTCCGTTCCGGGAGTGGGGTTAAGGTTTTTCACAAACATCTTAAATGTACCGGAGGAAAAAATCTTTCCGATACAATAATCCGATACAATAAAAGGAGGTGCGTGTGAGAAAATCTTTTTTGTTTTGTTTTTTTAAGAAAATAAACGAAGTTAGGAAGCTTTGGGTGGGCGCGCCACCCAAAAGTTTTAAGACAACCTTACCCCGAAGAGGCAAGGTTGGGAAATAATATTTAATCTCATATATTGGCGGAGGACCCAATCGGTTCTCCGCCCTTTTTTTATCGAGCGGGCGTGGTATAATGTTGGCATTAAAATGAAGCAGTATAATCCGAAAACAATAGAGCCCAAGTGGCAAAAGATTTGGGAGGATGAGGGGATTTACAAGGCGGAGGATTTTTCCGAGAAGCCGAAATATTATTGTTTGATTGAATTTCCTTATCCGTCCGGCGATGGCCTGCATGTCGGGCATATCAGGAGCAACACCGCCATGGACATCATCGCGCGCAAGCGGAGGATGGAGGGATACAATGTCCTTTACCCAATCGGTTGGGACGCTTTCGGTTTGCCGACGGAGAATTACGCCATCAAGACCGGCATTCACCCGAGTGTCGTCACGAAGCAAAACACGGACAAATTCAGGCGCCAGCTCAAGGCGATTGGCTTTTCCTTTGACTGGGACAGGGAGATAAACACTTCCGACCCGGAGTATTACAAGTGGACGCAGTGGATTTTTCTCCAGCTTTACAAAAAAGGGCTCGCGTACAAAAAAAAGATGCCGATTAATTGGTGCCTTTCCTGCAAAATCGGCTTGGCGAACGAGGAGGTGGTGGACGGCAAGTGCGAGCGGTGCGGCGGGGAGGTGGAAAAAAGGGAAAAGGAGCAGTGGATGCTCGCCATTACCAAATACGCAGACCGGCTGGCGAAGGATTTGGACGAAGTTGATTACTTGGACAAAATAAAAATCCAGCAGAGAAATTGGATCGGGAAGAGTGAGGGAGCTCTGATTAAGTTTGGACTAAAAACTGAAAACGAAAAGCTGAAAACTGATATTAAAGTTTTCACTACCCGCCCGGACACGCTTTTCGGCGTTACTTATTGCGTGCTTGCGCCGGAAAATCCGCTTGTTGAGGAATTGAAAGAGAAAATTGAAAACTGGGGGGAGGTGGAAAAATATCGCCAAGAGGCCGCCCGGAAAGAGGAGATGGAGCGGACCGCGGAGGACAGGGAGAAAACAGGTGTGGAGCTGAAAGGCGTTAAAGCGATAAATCCGGCGAACGGCGAAGGGGTTCCGATTTTTGTGGCGGATTATGTCTTGGGGCATTACGGAACCGGAGCGGTGATGGCGGTGCCGGCGCACGATGAGAGGGATTTTGAGTTCGCGAAAAAGTTTAACTTGCCGGTTCGCAAAGTTATTTTACCGCCGAGCGTGCTTTCAATCGTGCGAAACACCAAGGATATTGCCGCCGGAGCGGAAAAAGAACTGCGGATTAAAGCGGAATGTTGGACCGGTGAAGGAACTTTAATAAATTCCGGCGAATTCACCGGTATGGACTCAAAAAAAGCGCGCGAGGAAATCACGAAGTGGCTGGAAAAGAGGGGATTGGGCGGCAAGAAAATCACTTACAAGCTCCGCGACTGGGTGTTCTCGCGCCAGCGTTATTGGGGCGAGCCGATACCGATTGTCTTTTGCGGGAAGTGCGGGGAAGTTCCCGTGCCGGAAGAGGATTTGCCGGTTGAGCTTCCGGAGGTTGAAAAATACGAACCAACCGACACCGGAGAATCGCCGTTGGCGAGAATGCCGGAATGGGTGAATACCACATGCCCGAAGTGCGGAGGGGAAGCGAAAAGGGAAACGGATACGATGCCGAACTGGGCCGGCTCCAGTTGGTATTTCCTTCGTTATATTGATCCGAAAAATTCGGAAGCGCTTGCGGACAAAAAGAAATTGGAATATTGGATGCCGGTTGACTGGTACAACGGCGGAATGGAGCATGTAACCCTGCACCTTTTGTATTCTCGTTTCTGGAACAAGTTTTTGCACGACATTGGAGCCGTTCCTGTGAGCGAGCCATATAAAAAGAGAACCGCTCACGGAATGATTCTCGGAGAGGGAGGAGAGAAGATGTCAAAGTCAAAAGGGAATGTTGTCAACCCGGACGACATCGTGAAAAATTACGGCGCGGACACACTCCGCCTTTACGAAATGTTTATGGGCCCGTTTGACCAGGCGATTCCGTGGAATCCGGAAAGCATGATCGGGCTGAGAAGGTTTCTGGAAAAAATTTGGAAATATGTTGAGCTATGGAATAAAAAAAAGGAAGACGACAAAGGAGAAACCGTGGACGATTCTTTTCATGAAGTTGAATACAATAAAATGATTAAGAAGGTATCCGAGGATATAGAAAACATGCAGTTCAACACGGCGATTTCTTCCATAATGATTTTTGTAAATCACATAAGAAAAGAAGAAGGAAGTTCATATATACAAAGACCCGTTTCTGAAAAGCAAATGGAGGGGCTTTTGAAAATTCTCGCGCCGTTCGCGCCTCACATCGCCGAGGAGTTGTGGCAGGGGGTTTTGGGCCGCGAAAACCCAATCCATCTCGCGCCGTGGCCGGAATATGACCCGGAAAAAATAAAAGAAAAAACCTTCAAGCTCATCGTTCAAATAAACGGAAAGACGCGCGATGTGTTTGAAGCCCCCGCCGGAATTTCGGAAGAAGAGGTCAAGGTGTTGACATTAGAGCGAGAAAATGTTAAAAAATGGTTAATAGGCAAATCGGTCCGCAAGACGGTATTCGTGCCGGACAAACTTATTAACTTAATCATAGGCGACCAAAAATGACGATTTCATTTGAGCCAAAATCAATCACAAAACTTTTAGTAAAGGGGCTGAAAGACAGAAACAGGAATGTCGTTCTTGAGCGTTTCGGTTTGGGCGCCTCCGCCGGCAGAAAGACTCTTGAAGCCATAGGGGGCAACTATGGAATTACTCGCGAGCGTGTCAGGCAGATAGAAAACTACGCCCTGAATGCAATCCGGAGAGACGCGGCTTTCAAGGAGGCGAAAGGCGTTTTTTCGGAACTCGCCGGAATTATCGGCCGGAAGGGATGGGTTGTTTCGGAAGAAAATATCTTTAACTCTTTGACAGACGACGCGCGAACAAAAAATCATTTGCACTTTCTTTTTGTCCTTGGGGACGATTTCGTGAAAATGAAAGAAGACGAAGAATTTTGCCATCGCTGGGCGTTGAACGAGGAAACGCGTGAAATGGTTCACGAAGTTTTGAAGCGTATGCACGAGAGGGTGAAAGAAGACGACTTGATTCCGGAAAATGAAATCATTTCTGAGTTCAAAAAACAGGCGTACACTGTAATGAGGCGGAGGGTAAATGAAGAAGCAATCCGCTCGTGGCTGGATGTTTCAAAAGTTCTGGGGAGGAATGCCACCGGTCAGTGGGGCCGCGCGCGCTCGGCGAACATTCGCCCGAGGGGAATGAGGGATCTCGCCTTTCTTGTTTTGAGAAAACACGGATCGCCCATGCATTTCAGCGAGGTGGCTGAGGCCATTTCGGAATTTTTCGCGAGGGGGGCGCATCCGGCGACCGTGCATAACGAATTGATTAAGGACGAAAGATTTATTTTGGTGGGGAGGGGTCTGTATGCTCTTGAGGGGTGGGGGTATCGCCCCGGGATAGTCCGTGAGGTTATAAGAAAAATTCTTGAATCCGAAAAAGCCCTTTCAAGAGAGGAGATAGTCAGAAGGGTCTTGAAAGAAAGATATGTGAAGGAAAATACCATTCTCGTCAATCTTCAAAACAACAAATACTTCAAAAGAACCCCCGCCGGCAAATATATCATCGCCTAAAAAATCCCGACCTTGTATTTTTTAATTTTACGCTATGTGGTATATTGAATATATGCCGTTGCCGCAGATGGAAATTCAGCAGTTATTCTCAAATCTTCTTTTTGTCGCGTGGGACGCGCGCTTTTTGTGGTTGCCGGTGGTTCTCGGCGCCGTTTTTTGGAGATTGTGGATATATTACATCCGTTCGCGTTTTATTCATGAGCTGAATTGGACGCTGCTTGAAATCAAGCTGCCCCGTGAAATAGCCAAAAGTCCGAAGGCGATGGAGGTGATTTTGAACGGCCTGCATATCACCAAAGACGGAAATTTTGTGGAAAAATATTGGAAAGGTTTTCAGAGGGCGTGGTTCAGTCTGGAGATTGTCGGCATTGACGGAGAAATACATTTTTTCGTCCACACCCAGAAATTTTTCAAGAAACTGATTGAGTCGCAAATTTACGCGCAGTATCCGGATGTTGAGATTATTGAAGTTGACGATTACACTAAATTTTCCTTGGGCGGCGATTTCAACGACGAATGGAGTTTGTGGGGGACTGAATTTTTGTTGACGAAGGAGGACGCTTACCCGATAAGAACTTATATTGATTACGGCTTGCACGAAACAATGACCAAAGAGGAGCAGAAAACGGATCCCATGACGGCGTTTCTGGAATTGCTCGGGTCGCTCAAGCAGGGCGAGCAAATATGGTTCCAGATTATGATAAGAGCGACCAAGAAAAAATGGAAGGACGAAGCGAAAGAACTTGTTGATAAAATTATGAAGCGTGACGAGAAGGCGCCGGCGGAGGGGGAGCAGATTAATTTGGGGGCTTTGAAGCTTTCTCCGGGAGAAAAGGATGTCGTTCAGGCGATTGAACGCGATGTGTCAAAACTCGGCTTTGATACGGGAATAAGGGCGATTTACCTCGCCAAGAGGGACAGTTTCAACGCCATAAACATTCCCTCAATGGTGGGAGTAATGAAGCAATACAACGACGCGAGCCTGAACGGGTTTAAGCCGAATAACACGACTTCCGTTGATTATCTTTTCAAAAAAAGCAGGGAGAGCAGGATGAAAAAAATAATGATTGACGCTTTCCGCAACCGCTCTTATTTTTATATGCCTTACGAACGCAAGTCTTTCGTTTTGAACACCGAGGAGCTGGCGACCATATACCATTTCCCGGGCGGAGTGGCTGAAACTCCGACATTCGGCAGGATTGAGGCGAGGAAGAGCGAGCCGCCGGCGGGATTGCCTGTTTGATATGAACAAGAAAAACATCATAATTTTCGTTGCCTATTTCTTTTTGATTTTTTTTACCCTTTCCGCCCGGGCTCTTTTTTCCGCGCCCGATAATTTCCCCGCCAATTCTTTGGTCAGCGTCAAAGAAGGTTCGGCGCTTTCGCAAATCGGGTCCCGGCTTGAGGCGGACAATATCATTAAATCGGACACTTCGTTTGTTGTTTTTGTGAAAATGTTCGGACTGGAGAGGGCGATAAAATCCGGCGACTATTTTTTTGAGAAACCGAATTCCCTTTTCAGGGTTATCAGACGGCTCGTCGCCGCCGATTTTGAGATTAAGCCGATGAAGGTCACCGTTCCGGAGGGGGCGACGCTGTCGGACATCGCCGATATTTTCGCCGCCGCCGGTTTTGAAAATTTTGACAAGGAGGAGTTTTTGGCGATAACCGCAGGGAAGGAGGGGCGCCTTTTTCCGGACACCTATTTTTTTCTTCCCACCGCGACCGCCCGCCAAGTGGCGGAGGCGATGAAGAGGAATTTCAAGAAAAGGGTCGGCGATATTGAAAACAATGTCCTCGTGATGGCGTCCTTGATAGAGAAGGAGATTGCCCATCGCGGCGACAGGCGAATCGTCTCAGGAATTTTATGGAAAAGGATAAGCGTTGGAATGCCACTGCAGGTGGACGCCGTTTTTCCGTACATAAAAGGAAAGAATAACGGCAGAGTCACTTTCAGCGATTTGAAAATAAAATCTCCGTATAATACATATCTCAACAAGGGGCTGCCGCCGGCGCCGATCGCCAATCCGGGGCTGGACGCCATAGACGCCGCGCGCCATCCGGAAAAGTCGCCGTATTGGTTTTACTTGTCCGGAAGGGACGGTGTTACTCATTTCTCCAAAACATTTGAAGAGCATAAAAGAAACAGGGCGAAATATTTGAGATGAGAAAAGAGAAAAAAATAAAAGTTTTCGTCGCGATGAGCGGCGGAGTGGACAGCTCGGTGGCGGCTTTGTTGCTCAAAAAAAATGGTTATGATTTGGTCGGATGCTTTATAAAAGGTTGGTATCCTCAAGGGTTCGGGTGCGATTGGAAGAGGGACCGCAGGGACGCGATGAGAGTTTGCGCGAAACTTGAAATACCGTTTATTACCGTTGAACGCGGAAAAGGAATACAAAAAAGAAGTGGTGGATTATATGATACGCGAATACAAGGCGGGCAGAACCCCCAACCCGGATGTGATGTGCAACCGGAGCGTAAAGTTCGGCGTGTTTTTGCAAAAGGCGCTGGAAATGGGGGCGGACAAGATAGCCACGGGGCATTATGTTCGGCTGCGCAACTTGGAAACTGGATTTCCAAGTGCACTTGGAAATCCAGTTTCCAAGTTGCTTCAAGCTCGCGACAAAAACAAAGACCAATCCTATTTTTTGTGGACGCTCACACAGAACCAGTTGAAATATTGCATGTTCCCGATCGGCAATTTGCTGAAGCCGGAGGTTAAAAAAATAGCCCGCGAAGCGGGGTTGCACACGGCGGAAAAAGACGAGAGCATGGGCGTCTGCTTTATCGGCGAATTTAATATGGTTGATTTTTTGAAGAAGTATATCAAACCAAAGAAAGGAAAAGTGGTTACGGCGGACGGCGAAATAATCGGCGAGCATGAAGGCGCGGTGTTTTATACGATAGGGCAACGCCATGGCTTTGGCGGCGGGGGAGGTGTTCCTTATTACATTGTGGACAAAGACATCAAAAAGAATCTGCTTATTGTCGCCGACAAGACCCATGAAAAAGATTTCCTCAAAAAAGAGATTGAGATTGAAAGTGTAAACTGGATAAATGGAAAACCTCCCAACTTGGACACTAAGTGTCCAAGTGCACTTGGACACTTAGTGTCCAAGTTGTACAGAGCGCGCATTCGCTACCGCCAGCCGCTCCAGTCTTGCCGATTACGGGCTGCCGATGGCGGGATATTGGTTGTTTTCACAAAACCCCAGCGCGCCGTTACACCAGGCCAGTCGCTGGTCATCTACGATGGACAAACAATGTTGGGTGGTGGTATTATTAGGTGAAAATATGACTTCAAAAGAAATCTGGCGAAAATTTTTGGAATTTATGGAGGGGAAGGGGCATAGGATTGTCCCGTCTTCTTCCTTGGTGCCGACTGACGATTCGGTTCTTTTGACGACCGCCGGAATGCAGCAGTTCAAGCCGTACTACACCGGCGAAAAAAGCGCCATGGATGATTTCGGCTCGCTGAACACCGCCTCAATCCAGAAATGCGCCAGAACTTCGGACATAGAGGAAGTTGGGGACGAAACGCACCTCACTTTTTTTGAAATGCTCGGCAACTTTTCCTTCGGCGGTTATTTCAAAAAAGAGGCAATCGCTTACGCGCATGAATTTATCACGAAAGAGATGGGGTTGGAAATTGACTATGTAAGCGTGTTCGCCGGAGACGATGACATTCCGATGGACGAAGAGTCGGAGAAAATATGGAGAGAAATTGACGGTGGCATTGAAATAAAAAAATTCGGAAGAGAGGATAATTTCTGGGGTCCGACCGGGGAAGAGGGGCCTTGCGGACCGACGACGGAAATATATGTCGGCGGCGTGGAAATTTGGAATTTGGTTTTCAATGAATATTTTTGCGGCAAGGACGGAAAATTCAGGAAACTTGAAACGCCCGGCGTGGACACCGGCATGGGGTTGGAGCGGCTCGCGGTGGCGGTCCAAAATGTCCCGAGCGTTTTTGAAACGGATTTGTTTGCGCCGATAATGGACAAGATAAATGAGCTGTCGGAAAGCGGCGATGTCAGGGCGAAAAGGGTGGTCGCCGACCATATTAAGGCAGGCGTTTTTATGATTTCGGACGGTATCGCGCCTTCCAATGTCGGGAGAGGGTACATTTTGAGAAGATTGATAAGGCGCGCGGTTCGGTACGGGAAGTTGTTGGGTGCCGGCAAGAGAACAGAAAATATGCCTTCTTCCCCGCCCGCCATCGCAAGCCGAGCTTGCGAGGCGTTGCGGGCGGGCAGAACGGTCATAGAGGGAAATTCTTCCAGAAGGCAATCTTTTGATTTTTTCACTGGTGAGTTAGCGCAAACCGTAATTGGAATATACAAAGACACTTATCCGGAACTTGAAAAAAACAAGGAAAAAATTTTTGAGGAATTACAGAAAGAGGAGGAGAAGTTTGGAAGGACGCTTGAGAAAGGGTTGAAAGTTTTGGATACAAAAATTCAAGCATCTATTGGAAAAGCAGGGGAAGGCAAATACAAAGTCCATGAAGAAAAATTTCCATTTGAAAAATTTTCGCCATATCTTTGGAGCGGAAGAGACGCGTTTAACTTCTATCAAACATACGGATTTCCTTTTGAGTTACTTGTTGAAGAATTGATAGCGCGGCAAGAAATTGGTAGCCATCATATTCCTCGCTTAAGAGAAGAATTTAATAAGGAGGCTCAAAAACACCAGGAGCTTTCCAAGACCGCTTCTGCCGGGATGTTCAAGGGCGGGTTGGCGGATTCCGGGGAGGAGGCGGCGAAACTGCACACCGCCACACATCTTTTGCAGGCGGCTCTGCGCGAGGTGCTGGGAGAACATATTGTCCAGAAGGGGAGCAATGTTACCGCCGAGCGGCTGCGTTTTGATTTTTCCCATCCGGAAAAACTGACGGATGAGCAGAAGCGAAAGGTGGAGGAAATCGTGAACGAAAAAATAAAGGAGAACCTGCCGGTTGTTTGCGAAGAAATGAGCGTGGAGGAAGCGAAGGCGAAAGGCGCAATCGGAGTGTTTGACGCGAAATACGGAGACAAGGTAAAAGTTTACTCCATTGGCGATCCGGCCCAAGGCGGGCAAGTTTTCAGCCGAGAAATCTGCGGCGGTCCGCACGCTAAAACGACGGGCGAGTTGGGGAGGTTCAAAATAAAAAAAGAGGAGGAGGAGGCGAGTTCCGCCGGCGTTCGCCGAATAAAGGCGATCTTGGAGTGATTTATCCACATTTTTCTTGACAAACTTAGTAAAAATTATTAGCATGAAAACGGATATAGGAGGTGCCTATGCGCTTCAACAGTCGCCGCAGGGAAAAGGACCCTGTAAATAGGCGAGGCGGGGGAGGTATTTATGCCTCCCCCTTTTTTATTTTCCCTATGTTATAATAAAACCAATGCCACTCTTTGATTTTGGAAAAAAGAAAGAAGAAATCATAGCCGTTTTTGATATCGGCAGCGATTCGGTTGGCGGGATGATTATCAAAATCAATTCCGAATCGGATCCGGAAATAATCGCCTCCGTGAGAAATCCGGTAAATTTTCTTTTTGATATAAATTTTCCGGCGTTTTGGCGATGCGCGCGCAATGCCGTTAAAAAGACCGCGAGCCAGCTGCTTAAATTTTCCCCGGTGCCGCCCGACAGGGTTTTGTGCGTTTTTTCCTCTCCGTGGTTTATTTCGCAAACAAGAATTATCAGCGTGAGAAAAAACGAGCCGTTTGAGATAAGCAAAGATTTTTTTGAGAAACTGCTGGACGAAGAAATAGAGATATTTA
>JAADHB010000010.1 GCA_013152035.1 bacterium | reverse complement strand
CGCCGTTTATTTCCGTTATTTTCATTGGAGTCGCCAAACACATATTCGCTTTGCCTGCCTGCGGCAGGCAGGCTCAAAATTAAAAATCAAATCTCAAAAATCAAAACTTTCGTATCGCTTCGCGATGATTTGATAATATCATTTTTTGGTGTATAATACAACACAAGTTGGCGTTACAAGAAAAACCTTTGAAATTTATGAAAAATGTAATAATTTACACAACTCCCGGGTGCATTTACTGCAAAGTTGCCAAGGATTTTTTTGACGAGAATAATGTCAAATACACAGAGTATGATCTTTCGGAGGACGCTGAAAAGAGGGATGAGATGGTTAAAAAGACCGGGCAGATGTCGGTGCCGATGATTGAGATAGGCGACGACATAGTAGTCGGTTTTGACAAAAAGGAGGTGTCGCGGCTTTTGGGAATATAAAAACGCTCATGCGATAATACTCCTCGTAGTTCAACCCCGACGCACAACGGGGTCGGGGCTCCGACCGAAGCGTCGGAGCGGATAAGGAAGGGCGTAAAACAAAAGGAGCGCAGAATACTCCTCGTAGTTCAACGGATAGAACGGCTCCCTCCTAAGGAGCAAATGTAGGTTCGATTCCTGCCGAGGAGATTGGGCCCATGGTATAGTGGTAACACACATCCATGGCATGGATGAGTCCGGGGTTCGACTCCCCGTGGGTCCACAAAATAACGAAGACAATGCAAAGCATTGGATGACTATATTTTGCGAGTCCCACGGGGAGTCGAAAGGCGGACCGAGCAAAGCGAGGGAGCCAGGGTCGTGAGCTGCATAAAACCAGGGAGCAAAGCGACCATGGTTTTAGCGGACTCCTGACCGACTCCCCGTGGGTCCACAAATTTCAAGTTATCCACACCTTCTAATTTTGCTTGCTTTATTTTTTTTGAGTGGTAGAATGGTTCTAGAAATTAAAAATTCAAAGGAAAGGAGGTTGTTTAGTTTTAGTGGGGGAGTTTTTTAAAAAACTTTTTCTTATTTTTAAGGAGGTTTTTCATGTCAGAGCCGAAACTAGTTAGGATTAAGATCGCGGATTGTCCGGAAATCCGTGATTGTTACGAGCTAAGAGTGCATGCAGGCAGGGTGGTGCTTGCCACCCCAATAGGTGGCGGCAAGCGTTTCAAATTTTCGTTTGAATACCGTAATGGTTTCAAGTGGGTAAGGAGGATATACACAGTTTCCTCCGAATATGTGAAAATCTTAGCATATTAACTTGACTGCAACCTCCTGCACCCCCCACCATATTCGTAAATTTACGAATATGGTGGGGGATTTTTTTCACCAAATTATTTTTTATTCGCTCTTGACCTTCAGTTTCTGGACGCGCTCCTTGTCGCGTTTTGGAAGTTTGATCGTGAGAACTCCGTTTTTAAACCGTGGCTTCCGCCTCGTCCGGATTGATTTCTTGCGGCAAAAGAATTGAGCGGGAAAACGACCCCCAATAAAGCTCCTGGTAAAAATAATCTTCCTTTTCCACTCTGTGGCTTTCTTCTCTCTTGCCCTTGATGGTCACCATCTCTTGGGTGATGGAAACATCCAGATCTTCCGGCCTCACTCCCGCCACTATGGCTTTTATAATAATATCATTCGGCGTCTGATAAACATCCACCGTCAATTGCCCCTCCTCATTGTCCTCCTCCATCCACCCGTTGTCTTTTTCCGTCAGCCCGACTTTTTGCTCGTCGCCGAAAGTGTTGTCTTCAACTCGCGAGCTCCCCGTCAATTTTTCAAAAAATGATTTTTTCATATATTTTTAGTTATTACTTTTTATCGCTTTGACCTTCCTTTTTAAAAACAAAGAGAATCAAGATTATCACTATCCACAGGGGGATAAAAATCTTCAGCATACTCTCTCCGTTGTTGAGTATTATAGAATAATTGAATATAAAGTGCAAAATCGCCGCGACCGCCAGCCCGCCCATTATGTTCCTCCTCATATTTTCTTTGTGGAAAAAAGAAAAGGCGATGCTCGCCCCGACTATCCCCGAAGTCGCGACATGGAGAAGGGTCGCCCCAAAAAAACGAAGATTGGTCGTGGCAAGCCCGGACATCATTCCGAGATCAAACGCCTTCAGCAGGAATAAAACATTCTCAAGGGCGGCGAATCCGAGCGCCGCCGTTATGAGATAAATCAAGGCGTCCACCGGCTCGTCAAAGCTTTTTCGGCGCAGGGCGGCGAATCTGGCGGCGAGGTATTTCACGGTTTCCTCTATGAGCGCCCATGCCAAAAGGAGCGAAATCAGTCCGCCCGCGGTTTTTTCAATTCCCAACTTTTGCTCCGCCATCAAAAACGCCTTTTCAAAAAAAATGGCGGCGAGGACCGCCAACATCCCAAAAAAGAAAGTCAGCGCCAAAACGCTTCTCGGCTCCGGATACCTGTCCTCCTTCAGCCAAAACCAAAGCCAAAGCAGGGGAGGGAGGATCCCCCCGAGCAGGGCGAAAAGGATTGTCGTTGATGTTATTTGGTCGGCCATTTTTCAATGATTAACAGGTTTTTCCCCGTCTGGGCTTCGGATGCCGCGGCGGATTCCGCCGGCAGCACACCCCAGATTTCCTCCGTGATGAAAGGCATAAAGGGGGGTGGAGAAGCTTGAGAATTTCAATGAGAATATGTTTGAGTATTTCGTCCGTCCGCTCGCTTTTATTTTGTTTTGAATACTCAATGTATTTGTCGGCGAATTCGCGCCAGATAAAATCGTAGATTAAGTGAAGCGCGTGCCCGAGCTTGTATTCTTTTATATCTCGGTTGGCGGAAACAATGGTTTCTTCAAGCTTTTTCAGTATTTCTTTGTTCTCTTCGGTTAAATCATCGTCCGCGAATGGCGGTTTTTCATCTTTGAATTTTCCGTCAGTGTTCTGCAGAACAAAACGCGCGATATTCCACAGTTTGTTGGCGAATTTTTTTCCCGCCAAAATCGCGTCTTCGTTAAAGTGGACATCTTGCCCGCCCATCATCTGATAAATAAGCCCGAAACGCGTGGCGTCGGCGCCGTATTTTTCTATCAGTCCGATCGGGTCTATGCCCGTTCCGAGCGATTTTGACATCCTTCTGCCGTCTTTGGTGAGAATTGTCGGATGAATAACGACATCGGAGAAGGGTTTTTGCCCCATAAATTCGTAGGAGGAGAAAATCATTCTCGCCACCCACAGGTTTATGATGTCTCTCGCGGTTGAAAGCGTTTGCGTCGGGAAAAACTCTTTCAAGTCCGGGCTTTCTTTGTCCGGCCATCCAAGCGTGGCGAACGGCCACAACGCCGACGAGAACCATGTGTCAAGAACATCGTCAACGCCTTCAAGCGGAATTTTGTGCCCCCACCATATCTGTCGGGAAATGCACCAGTCT
>JAADHB010000028.1 GCA_013152035.1 bacterium | reverse complement strand
CAAAATCTTTAATAAGGCCGCCTTTGGTTCGCGCGTCCTCATAAGAACGAACTATCATTTTATCTTTGGTAAAAAATTTCGCGTAATTCCCCAAGAATGAATGCCAATCAAAGGAAAAAGCGCCTACTTTCTCCAAGAATTCTTCAAAACTCCATGTTTCGCCCTGGTGTATGAATTGAGCATATGACGATTCCAAGAAAGCGTCTTGACGCCTAAGGTAAACTACCAAATGAACATCAAAATCCTTGGCAAGTTCGCAAAGTTTCTCGGCTATCAAAGGCGAATCGCGATAACTCTTGCTAAGATCGCCTGAAAACTGCTCCTGACTTACGACGAATTTGTGCGACGGCGAATATCCATCCTTTAATTTGCGGAGTTTACTCCGCGCGCCGCTAAAATCCACCGCATTTCCGTTTGCGAGTTTTCGGTATTCAGCGGTAAAAACTGAAGATATATTGATGATTTTCTCCGTTTTTAGCGATTTATCAGCTTTGTCCAGCGCCCGCTGAATAGCGGTTGACCCGGTTTTGTGCGTACCGATATGAAGAAAAAGTTTTGCCATAAACGCTTTGTTTTAAATAAGGTCCGATTCCGAAACCTGAGGTTAACCGATAATACGGTTCAATGTTAAATTAAGCGAACCCGATTTTCAAAATCAACTCTCTAAAAATGCCACGATTTTATTTATTGAATCAAGTTCTATGTCTTTGTTTTCGTATTGTAATTCAAGTTTTTTGTCTCTGAATTTTTTCAAAGACCGCAAAAATTCATCGGGCTCCGCGGCAATGTTCTTAATGTTATAGTATCGCGCGCCCTCATTCAAGAAATCAAGGGGTGTAAAATTGATAAAAATAGCGGGTTTGCCGCTCGCAAGCAGCATAAAATTGGCGCTTGTGCCGGGGTGGGCTATATAAAGGCCGGATAGAGATATCAGTTCGTCGGTCATCGCTTCCTTTGTAAATATTTTTACGCCCAAATCTTCATAAGAATCACGGTAAATATTTTCCTCCTTCGGGTGAAGCTTGAACAAAATATCAGCCTCGCCTTTGGGAAATATTCGCCTTATCAATTCAAAAATATTTCGAAAATATTTAATTTGGCCCCGCCTGTCGGTAAACTTGACGGTTTTTCCAAGGTAAAAAAAGGTTGAAATGACAAGAATGTTCAATTTCCCGGGCTGTAAATTATATTTGCCGAGCAAGCAATCTTTAAAAGACGGATCGGAATTAACTTTGCGCGCCAACTCATGCATATTTTGAAACTCGGCGTTCCCGACAACGGCAAATTTTTCCTCCGGACCATAGCCCGCCTCAATGAACGCGTTTTTGGCGGCCTCGCTCATGACCCCGATTTTTTTCGCGTTGTGCGCCGCGGTGTCGCAAGGTAAGCCGGAACTGAGCGAATATAAAAAATTTAAAATCGGAGCAAGGATAAAGTAGTAAATTTTTCGGCACGCGCCGCCCGCAACCTCAAGCCAATGCCATTCGCGATCCGCCTTCGGCTTGTTTTTACTCTTGGGAAATTGCAGCGCCCACTGAAGCGCGATTGTTTCAATCCCGAGGGCGTTGGCTTTGGCGAAGATAGCCTGTACCGGAAAATTTATTCGCAGTACCGACACAAGCTTTGCCGGCTTTTGGGACGCCAAAAACTTGTCGCATTCTTTCAGAAACTGGTTCTGATCCCTGATATGAGAAACAAAAGGAACACGGAGTTTGCTCGTTTTATTCGCGGTATCTCTTAAAAAAAGTGTGTGAAATTTGAGGCTTTTCTCCTCGCAATAACCAATCATACCCCTGTCCGCGAGCAGCAGAAATCCCACCTCGTATTTATTCCTCAAATGCGGCAATATTTTTTCGTAATACTTGAGCGCGGCGATGTATTTCACGATGAAATAAATTTTAGGACGCATATCAGGCTTTATAATATCACGATATTGATTAAAAACCTATCGGATCCGGCGCAATTTGCTTGAAAAATACCCCCTATGGGTTATAATCCTCGCATAGAGCGATAAACCGATATGTATAAAAACAAAACGATATTGGCCATAATTCCGGCCCGAGGAGGATCCAAAAGAATCCCCAAAAAAAACATCAAACCGTTGGTCGGCAAACCCTTGATCGCCTATTCCATTGATGCGGCCCTGCAATCAAAATATATTGACAGGGTGATTGTTTCCACGGACGATAAAGAAATCGCGCGGGTGGCCGCAAAACGCAAAGCCGAAATCCCGTTTTTAAGACCCAAAAAGCTGTCCGGCGGCAAAGCGACAACCGTAAGCGCGCTCCAGCACGCGGTGCGTTTTTTGGAAGAACAAGAAAATTACAAGGCGGACATTGTCGTTTTGATTCAACCGACAACGCCCTTAATCTTATCCAAAGACATTGACGACGCCATTAAAAAGCTAATAAGAACAAGGTCCAATTCCTGCGTCAGTTTGTGTGAAATCAGTGAAAGGCCCGAATGGATGTATCAAATCAAAAAAAATAAAGCGGTTCCCTTTATAAAGACAAAAAACAGCGCAAAAAGAACCCAGGATCTGCCCAAAACGCTCAGACTGAATGGCGGTGTTTACGCGACGCGAAAAGACACCTTAATGAAAAAAAACAAAATCGTTGATGGCGGTAATTTAAGCGCGATAATTATGCCTCGAGAGCGTTCAATTGATATTGACGAGCCTATTGATTTTTTAATCGCTGAGGCAATGATAAAACACAATAAAAATGCCGGCAAAAAAAACAATTAAAATATCAAAAAAAACAATAGGTCAAGGCTGTCCCGTTTTTGTCATAGCCGAAGCCGGTGTAAACCATAACGGAAGACTTTCAACCGCCCTAAGACTCGTGGACGCGGCGGCAAACGCGGGAGCGGATGCCGTTAAGTTCCAGACATTTAAGGCGGAGCAGGTTGTCACACGGCAAGGAAAAATGGCCAAATACCAGAAAAAGAACATCGGCAAAATGGAAAGCCAAATCAAGATGCTAAAAAAACTGGAGCTTCCCGAGGGTTTTTACAAACCGATTATACGGCGCTGCAAGCAAAAGAAAATTATTTTTCTTTCAACTCCGCACGGCGGGTTTGAAAGCGTTGATTTCTTGCAATCATTAAACGCGCCCGCCTTCAAATTCGGCTCCGGAGACTTAACCAACCTTCCCTTGTTAAAGTATTCCGCGAAATTTGGAAAACCGATGATATTGGGGACGGGCATGGCGACGCTTCAAGAAGTGAAAGAAGCGGTAGGTTGCGTCAAAAAAGCCGGCAACGACAAAATTATCGTTTTGCACTGCGCGACGAATTATCCTTGCCCCCTCGGCGAAGCGAATTTATCCGCAATGCGGACCATGGCGGATAAATTTGGCGTTTTGACGGGTTATTCCGACCACACTCTTGGCGCGCAGGCGCCGGTCGTAGCCGCCGCGCTTGGGGCGCGCGTAATAGAAAAACATTTTACGCTGGACAAAAAAATGGCCGGTCCCGACCACAGCGCGTCAGCGGAACCGGACGAGCTGAGAGAAATAATAAGACAAATCAGGGACGTAAAAATCATACTTGGCTCTTCGGCAAAAAAACCGAACCCGAGTGAAAGAGAAACAATAAAAATCGCCCGCAAAAGCGTTGTTACCGTACGAGACATTAAAAAAGGAGAAAAATTCACCGAAAAAAACATAGAAATCAAAAGACCCGGCACGGGAATACAACCCAAGTTTTACCCGCAAATTTTGGGTAAAACCGCGAAAACAAACATTGGCGCCGACACTTTAATCAAAAAAGAATATTATTTATGAACTCTGAAAAAAAAGAAATTTTAGTCGTAACCGGCTCTAGAGCGGAATACGGTTTGTTAAAATCAACAATTGACGAAATTCGCAAGAGTAAGATATTGTCCTTAAGGTTGTTGGTTACCGGGATGCACACCCTCAAAAAACACGGATACACTATTGAAGAAATACGAGAAGACGGAGTGCCCATTGATTGCGTCGTAAAAATCGGACCAAAAGACGACATGCTCACCGCCTTATCCAAGGAAATTGTCGGCATAAAAAAATACTGCAAAAAAAAGAAGCCTGATCTGATTTTGTTATTAGGTGACAGGGATGAACCGCTTGCGGGGGCGATAGTGGGAGCTCACATGGGAATACCTGTCGCCCATTTGCATGGAGGCGATGTTTCTGGATCATCCAATGTTGACGGGGTTTTGAGGCACGCCATTACAAAACTTTCCAACTTGCACTTTGCGGCAAGCGCCAGAAGCCGCGAGGCAATCCTTGAAATGAATGAAGAAAAATCACGCGTGTTCAATGTCGGAGCGCCGGGGCTGGACAGTTTAAAGACCAGAAAATACGCCTCAAAAAAGGACTTAGCCGAAAGAATGAGTCTTGATCCCGACAGGAAGTGGATTATGGTAATCCAGCATCCGGCGCCCTTGGACGCGACCCCGGTCGGCAATCAGATACGAGCGACTCTTC
Organism: bacterium; assembly: GCA_013152035.1. Lineage (GTDB taxonomy): Bacteria > Patescibacteriota > Minisyncoccia > UBA9983 > UBA9983 > SZUA-82. Next base: position 5,628 of record JAADHB010000028.1, on the reverse strand, counting down.
AAGCATTAGACGCCATCGGAGGGGAAATAATAATTATACATCCCAACTCGGACACTGGTAGCGCTGAAATTCTAAAAGCGATTAACAGGAAGGTTAAAAGAAAAAAATACCACTCTTATAAAAATTTGGATCGCGACACATACTTGAACATACTGAAATGCGGCGATGTATTGGTGGGCAACTCAAGTTCAGGTATAATAGAAGCAGGTCACTTCAAGCTTCCAGTTGTCAATATCGGCAACAGACAAAGCGGGCGAGAATGCGGAGAGAATGTCATTCATGTTGATTACGATAAAAATAGGATTTTATCGGCCATAAAAACCGCCTTGTCGAATCAGTTCAAAGAAAAATGCGGAGAGACGAAAAAAATATACGGCAACGGGACGGCGAGTAAAAAAATAATTAGAATAATTGAAAACTATCTTAATCAAAAAACAACAAAACATGGAGAAAAAAAGATTTAAAAGATGGAATCTGCCCAAAATCAAAGAAGGGAAACTTACGCAATGGAACTGGGTCGTCCAGAATGTCCAAAATCTAAGCTTGGGAAAAAACACGGATATTGGGGCATTCACGTATATAAACGCGCAAAACGGTGTTGTTATTGAAGATGACGTGCAAATCGGGTCGCATTGTTCAATTTATTCAATTTCCACGATAGACAACAAGAAAGGAAAGGTTGTTCTGAAAAAGGGCTGCAAAATAGGGACTCACAGCACAATAATGCCCGGGGTAACCGTCGGGGAAAACGCCATTGTTGGCGCCCACAGTTTCGTAAAAAAGAGTGTCCCCGGGCACACTCTGGTCGCGGGATGTCCGGCAAAACCGGGGAAACGCTTTAACGGAAACAGTGAATCAAAATGAAAAACTACCCTATCGCCAAGCCGTATATAACAAAGAAAGAGGAAAAATATGTCTTAAATGTTTTGAGGTCCGGAATTTTAAGCATTGGCCCTAAAATCGAAGAATTTGAGAAAAAATTTTCCGACAAGATCGGGGCTAAATACGCCTGCGCGGTGAGCAGCGGCACGGCGGGGCTGCATCTCGCAATGATTGCCGCGGGCATCAAAAAAGGCGACGAGGTAATTACCAGCCCCTTTTCATTTATCGCCTCGGCAAATTGTATACTGTACGTGGGCGCCAAACCGGTATTCGCGGATATTAATCCGGTGACTTACAATATTGACCCGGTAAAAATAGAGAAAAAAATTACCCCAAAAACCAGGGCCATACTCGTTACGCATATATTCGGACAAGCGTGCGACATGGAAGCAATCTTAAAGATAGCGAAAAAACACAAACTGAAAATAATTGAGGATGCTTGCGAGTCAGTGAACGCGGAATATAAAGGCAAGAAAGTCGGAACATTCGGAGAATCCGCCGTCTTTGCCTTTTATCCGAACAAACAAATAACAACCGGGGAAGGCGGTATAATAACAACAAGAAGCAAAAAAACACAGGAAATTTGCCGCAGTTTAAGAAATCAAGGAAGGTCGGAAAATATGCAATGGCTGGACCACAAACGCCTTGGGTATAATTACAGAATGGACGAAATGAGCGCCGCGGTGGGAATCGCCCAGCTGGAAAAGTTGGATTTTATGATTACTCAAAGGCAAAAAATCGCCGGATGGTACAACAAATACCTTCTGCCACACTCAAATTTTATTCAAATACCTCTCACGGCCGAACACAACATTCATACTTGGTTTGTCTATGTGATAACAATAAAGAATAAGCGCGTCAGTAGGAATAAAATTATTGCCACATTAAACAAAGAAGGGGTTAGCACAAAACCGTATCTTCCCTCAATACATCTGTTTGATTTTTACAGAAAAAAATACTACTATAAAAAAGGTGATTTTCCCGTTTCGGAGAGAGTGAGTGAATCGTCCCTTGCTCTCCCTTTTTATATTGGAATAACTGAAGAAGACGTAAAATACATCTCGAAAAAAATCATTAACGCGCTGAGAAATTATGAAAAACGAATTCAAAAATAAAACCATACTGGTTACCGGAGGCACGGGCACGGTAGGTATGGAACTGGTGAAGCAAATTTTTTCTTTTAAACCAAAGCAAGTGAGGGTGCTGTCCCGGGACGAAACCAAACAAAGCGACTTAAGAGAATTTTTAAATCGCCCCGGCAACCTGCGCCTTCTTATCGGCGATGTAAGAGACAGGGATAGATTGGATACGGCATTCAAAGAAGTGGATGTCGTTCTTCACGCCGCGGCCCTTAAACACGTGTCCCATTGCGAATACAATCCTTTTGAGGCCGTTAAAACCAACATTATCGGATCTCAAAATGTTATAGACATGGCCGTTAAGCACAAAGTCAAGAAAGTAATAGGAATTTCAACAGACAAGGCGGTTAATCCGGTGAATGTTATGGGTGCGTCAAAGTTAATGATGGAAAAACTCTTCACTAACGCTAATTACAGTTTTGGTAAAATAAATACCAAATTTTCATGCGTTAGATTTGGGAATATCGCGTGGGCGCGAGGATCGGTGCTGCCTTTATGGCGCCAACAGGCGGAAACAAAAAAAACAATAGGAATTACGGATAAAGCAATGACGCGTTTTTTTATTTCAAACGAACAAGCGATTAAATTGGTGTTAAGGGCCGTTGAATTAACCCAAGGAGGGGAAATTTTTATTCTTAAAATGCCCTCGATTAAAATTGAAGATTTGGCTCGTATTTTTATCAAAAAATACTTTCCGGGGAAAAAAATCAATATGAAGATTATAAATAATCTTGCCGGAGAAAAAAAATATGAAGATCTTTTGGACAAGCAAGACAAATACAAGCAAATCTTTGAGAACAAAGAGATGTTTGTTATCGTTCCCGACATTTTTATCATTAATGGAAAAAGGCCGCCAAGAAAATATCCCGGATTCAATAAAGCCGGGGATATAATAAATTACTCATCGCCGGACTGCGTAAATGTTGATAAAATCAGAAAAATAATCTAACTCCTGATATTGAACATTTTGAAAAAATAGGACTCTTTGTTTTTGAGCATTTCTTGAGGAACGCCTTGTTCCGTAATTCTTCCATCTTTCAAAACAATTAATTTATCGGCGTTCATAACGGTTGACAATCTGTGGGCGATAACCAGGACAGTCACCTTCCCCTTAAGGTCATTAATGACTTTTTGAATTTTCAGTTCCGATTCGTTATCAAGCGCGCTGGTTGCCTCATCAAGTATTATTAATTTCGGCTTTCTGGCCAGAATTCTCGCGATAACGATCCTCTGCCGCTGGCCGGCAGAAAGCAGAATCCCCCTTTCCCCGATATTTGTCTCAAACCCGTTGGGGCAATCTCGGATAAATTCCAAGACATTTGCCATTTTCGCCGCCTCTTCCATTTGCGTCCTGTTAATTGATTTATCGTAAAATTGTATGTTATTGGCAATAGTATCGTTCATTAAGAACATATCTTGAGAAACATAGCCGATATTTTTTCGCCATTCAGTAAGGTTTATTTCTTTGATATTTATTCCGTCCAATAAAATTTCACCGGAAGTCGGGTTCAGCAGTCGTAAAATCAAATCAACCAGCGTTGTTTTGCCGACTCCGGAAGGCCCGACCAATCCCAGCATTTCTCCCTTTTTAAGAGTAAAATTAATATCCGCCAAAACTTTCTTCTTGTTCTCATACGAAAAATCAACATTCCTGAACTGCAAGCAATCATTGAACAAGAAACGGCTTGAGCCGCCCGCTGTTTCCTTGCTTTTGGCGGCGTTTCTTTCGTAATCCAAAACACTTCTCAGATGAGGGGATAACGCGTTGACATTAAGCGCTGTATTTTGAAGCTTCTGCGCATAGGTAAAGATTTTATGAATCAAATACACTATCGCCACCAATGCCGCAAAACTAAACTCCGGGGATTTGTACAAGAAGGCGAATATAAGGGAAATAAAAATTGCCCCGAACACGGGGAAAAGCGAGGATGGAATACTTTTTAACAGGAATACCTTGATCGTCAGCCTCTTTAGCTGCTCAAAATAAGCGTAACCCTCTTCCGCCACGTCGCCGCCAACGGCCATTGATTTGACCGTCTTAATTCCTAAAAGTTTTTCATTGACGAGATGGGCGATTCGCTTGTTAATTCCTATTTTTTTATGCCCGAGAACTCTTATCTTATACATCAGCGGCTTAAAAAAAAGAAACAGGACTCCGCCCAAAACCAAAGTAATTAACGTGATATACGGAGAAATATTGATCGCCACCAACACATAAATCAACAAGCCGGTTATAACCATAATGGCGGCGCTGATTTGCTCCAACAATACCGCGCTTCTAGACACATCTATCATCAACACCGTTTCCAGGTGTCCTAATTTTTGCTTTATTAGATGAGGCCAACCAGCCCCTAAAACGCCTTTTAATAACCGGTTTCTTGTATTTTTTTCGTAATCTGAAGATATTTTAATCCTGATATATTGAAGCAAAATCACTACCATCGCCTTCAAAACAAATAATAATATAATAAAAACCAGAAGGTATTTTACGGTGAAATCAATATTAAAGTATGCGAAAAAATCTCTGATTATTTGAGATATTTTGTCATATGCGCCCCCCTCCCCTTTTTTCATAAAGGAAAACAAAGGGATTAAGGCGTTGATTCCTATACCTTCCAACAGCGCGCTTACAAAACCCAGCGCCGTCAAAATTAAAATTTGCAGTTTATACTCCCAGAACGCCTCTTTAGAAATCCTGGCTACGGCTACAAACCTATTGTCTTTTAAGTCAAAATTCATATACAATCAGTATAATACCATTTAATCATCAAAAGTAAATTATGAAAGCAATAATATTGGCAGCCGGCGAATCTAAACGCCTAAGGCCCATGACCAACAATATCCCCAAATGCCTCCTTAAAATAGGAGGTGTGACAATAATAGATCGCCAAATAGAAAACCTGAAAAAGAACGGTATAAAAAAAATAGTGGTGGTTGTCGGGTATCAAGCCCTTAAATTAATCGGGCATCTGAAAAAACAGTGGCCCGACACTGATTTCAGCTTTATTGAAAATGAAAATTTCCGCAACACCGGCGCCGCCTATTCGCTTTGGCTGGCGAAAGATTATCTTTACGGCTCCGCCATCTACCTGAATGCCGATGTGTTTTGCCACCCGGACATCGTGAAAAACATAGTCACAAGCGGGAAAGACAGCGTAACGGCTATCCAGCGCTCACCATGGAACGAGGAACAGGTGAATATGTCCGTTTCGGACAACCTTCAAATTATTGAAATCGGAAAACATTTGGGCGAAGAATCGAGCTACGGAGAATTTATCGGGGTCTCCAAGCTGGGAGAAGAGTTCAACAAGGTTCTCATAAAGGCGTTGGAGCATTTCGCGCGACGCGGAGAGCATAAAAAATTCGCCGCGGACGCCATAAATATGGCAATCCAAAAATGGGGAGGAAAGAAATACGTTCTGGATGTTGCCGGCCTGCCCGCCATAGAAATTGACACTATCAGGGACTATAAAAACGCCAAAGGCCTTAAAATCTAATTTTTCTGAAAAACGCCCCAATAATCTTTAGATGGTACATGTGCCGCTCCATCTCATGAAGAAACGGCATTCTTTTCCCTCGGCAAAAAATCAAATTCCTAAAAAAACGA